>JANQQN010000212.1 GCA_028289325.1 Myxococcota bacterium
GCCACTGGCCTCCCAGGCGCCGACCAGCCCCGCCCATTCATCACGCGTACGGCGAACTCGATCTGTCAGTTTGCTCATGCCGCCCGGTAGCCTCGGTCGCCGAGCTGCTGCAAGGGGGGCGTCTGTATGGGCGTCGCCGATCAGTTACTCGTGCATCGCCACAGCTCCCCCCGAGGCACCTCGGCTGAAAGCCCTGGGTCGAGGACCAGCACGGTGCCGCAGGTTGATAACCTGCTCACGAAGCATAGCGTTCTCGGCGAGCAGCTGCTGCCGGGACCGGAGGGAGTCGGCGACGACGCCCTTAACGATCTCCAGGATTAGCTCGAGCAACCGGAGGATGCTGTAGATTCTCCTGATCGATGGTTCAGGAGTATTCCCAACGAAGCGGCCCGAGAACTCCCGACGGCAGCCAAGCTGCCAAATTCTCGAAATCTTCGCAAGTGCCCGGTTTCACGACCGGATGACACAAAGAGCCAGGTCGCTGGCCTATCAAGATGTCGCCTGGCTGAAGGTTAGCAGCAGGTGATAGACGTCGACCGAGCGCCCTTCGGCACGCCACGGCGTTCGCCACAGGTGAAGGTAGTCTGACCCTTCGGCGGCGGGCTGCGGAGGGTTCCACGCGAGCTGGCGGTGGCTGGTTCCGAAACTCGACACGTGCGATCGGTACGTCTCGACCGGGTCGTTCGTGGGGTCCTTCGGTGCGTACACCACGACGAAGCCGCAGCTTAGGCCCATCGGGTCGTAGCGACGGATAATGCGCTCGATGTGGCGATGCGACCGCTTGTCTCTTTCCAAAATAAACGCCTCACCGATCGACAGCGGCGTTCCTCGGCTATCCCGGACGATCCAGTCACGTTCTCCAACGCCGCCGGTCCCCGACGTTTTTGGCCCCGAGTCCGGAAGTCCACCTCGGTCTTGGCCGCCTCCGATCTGCCAACCGAAGGAATTCAGCGCGGGACGAATCAGAGAGATGAAGACGTCGTTCCAGCGATTCTCGTCGGAAGAGAAGCGAAGAGTGGTCTGGCGGTCGAGAAGTTCGTATGCGGCCTCCCGAAACATGCCTAACAGGGCATCGGCGACGGTACCTCCGGTCATGACCTGTGCGAGGTCATTGGCGCTCAACTGCTTTATTGTCTGATACTGTCGCCGAAGCTCGCCAAGTGGCGCGGGCCGGAGCCCCACTTTGTCCAATTGGTCCTCGAGAAAGTGAGCCGAGTCCGGGTCGGATGAGCGATGATAGTCCATAGCGTCCGTTTTGAGCTGCAGGGCATCGTGCGTTCGGCCGGCGCCGAGCAGGGCGCCGTACGCAGGTACGAGAACCTCCTCGTGATAAATGTAGGGTCGAGGGAGCTTCTGGAAAAGCCGATCCAACGACGCCGGATCGTCCACTTCGCGATGCGCCTTCAGCTTTGCGGCCAGAATCTTCCGCTTTTCTGGCCCCTGAGCTTCGGGCAAGGCCGGTTCGAGCCGCTCGAATCTCCGGAGCGCATCGAGGAGAAGTTTTCGTCGTCGGCTTCGGTCGGAATGCCGGTCAGCATGGCTGACCTCGCTGAGGAAACGGTCCGTAGCCGTCCTGGCATCACCTGCGGTCAACAGCTCTTCGAAGGTTTTTTGGTGGTCGGGGTGGTCGGGCTCGAGCAGCGCGACGAAGAGTTGCCGCTTTCGTTCGAGGGGATCGGGATCGGTGCTAAGGCTGTCCGGTAAAGGCAGATCCACGACGCTCCGATGATCGTCGTCCCGATACGCGAGCTCGAGCTTGGCTTCGAACGCGAAGCGATCCCAATCAGGGTTCGGCCCTCGCAATCGGGTCTGCAGGCGGTCGACAATCTGGCGAGCCAGACCGCCCTGGTCGGCGTCGGCCAAGGCCCGAAGCTCCTCCATGAGCTCCGGCCACCATACGGCGTCGTCGACGCCCCGGATCGACGCGAGCTCCATCAGCCGGGTCTTGAGGCGGAGGCGAGCGTCCACTGAAGTCAGGGTCCGATAGGCTCGGGCGACGATATGCATGTCGTCCGTGCGCTCGAGCCAATCGTGGACCACCCGTTCGAAAGGCTCAGGAGAAAACTCGTTGAGCGCATCCACCAACGCCAACCCGGCCCCACGATCGGCCATGAACGAGCCGCGGACACCGGCGGGCCCCAATAGCAGATCGTCGGACGCTCGGCCCGCAACCTCGGCTACGCTGGCTTCCAGTTCGCCGCGATGGGTCAGCTCCGCCGACGCCCAAGCCTGAAGCAGTACGCTAAGATGAAGCCGGACCTCGTACCTGGAAAGACGCTCCGCATTGTCTTCTTCGTCTGAGCTTTCGGCGAGCAAGCGCTTTAGAGGCGGCGGAAGACGAAGCATCGAGCCGTGAACGCCGTGGGTCAACGCGAGGTGCCACGGAAGGTTGACGAGGCTTTCCGGAGCGGCGGTGTGCAGTATCGGCGGGTCGTCCAAGAGTCGGATGTAGAGGTTGCTGATCGTCCTCAGGCAGTCTTCGACGGCACGGGATCTCAGACCGGAGCTCAGCCTCGAGTCGCTGTCGACGAGTTTGCAAAACCAGAACAGCAGGTATAGTCGCGCGCTCGTCTCGTAGGGCTCAGGTAGGGCTCCCGGGACATCGGCCGCGGCGAGACCTTCGGCGAGATTCGCCGCCCACCCATCGATGATGGCATGGTGGTGGCGCTGGTCGACAATAGAAGTGCGAATTTTTTGCAGAAACTCGTCTAAGTACCAATGGCTCTCCGTTGTTCGGAGCTGGCCGTGAGGGTGTGTAAGTCGGGCCCTAAACGCGTCGCGGGCGAGGGGCAGAACGGCGTCGACCAGCGCGGTCGGTGCCCGATCGGTACGAACGGATGTCTGGCGAAGGACGCGGGTCGCAATGCGGGCGGATTCGGACCATGATACCAACCTGCGCTGGCGCCGTTGTTCCAGGAGTTCTTCTTGGCTCGTCCACTCCGGTGTCGTGGTGAACGGTGTTTTCCGGACGAGGATGAGGGCCAGTGGAAGCAGGTCTGCCTGCAGAAGTAGCCACGGAAGTGCCTCCGGCCGGATATGTGGAAGCGCTTGACCGATCGACCACAGCAGCGCCGGCCGACCCTCGCTCGCTGCCAGCAGCGCTTTGATCCAGCGGCCGCGGTCGAGGTACCGGCCTTCGAGCGGGTCCCCGAGCAGGATCGCGTTGATAAGGTCTTCCAGGCTCCTTCTCACCGAACCGCTGCCTGAGTCCGGCATCTTCGAATGCAGATCCTCCAGTGCTGACCACCGCCGACTCAATGAAATGAGGCTTCGGTCGTGAATGGTCACGGGCAGCTGCCAAAGGGCAGGATCTCTTTCCCAACGCAGACGATGCGTCTCCTGCTCAATATCGCCGCGCAGGTCTGGTTCGGCCAGTACGAGTTCGACGGCGGCATCGAGCCACTGCTCGCGGTTCTCGCGGCCGAGCAGCCGGGGGACAAAATTCCACCCCGTAAACGTTCGAGCTCGCTCGAACCAGTCTCGAAAGCGGCTCCCGGCTGTGCCGACCTTCGCCGACGACCGCTCGTGCCAAAGTAGAGCGAGGCTGCGTAGCGGCGGACGAAGAAGCTCAACATCCCCCCGGCTATGGTCAATCTCGATGATCTTCTGCGCCTCGAGCTCGCCGACCGAGAGGGTCCCGGGGTGGGTACGCCCATGCCGGCCAAGCAGTCGCTCGAAGCGAAATCGGCTGATTCGAGGATGCCGGCGGTTGGGTGGACCCAGAACATCGGCGACCCGCTGGATCGATTCGTGCGCCTCTAGAACGGGTTCGCGTGGGGCGTTGAGGGCCTCTCTGACCCCAAGGGGAAGGTCGATGCGACCAAGGCACACTCGGATCATTCCGTGCTTGAGCAGACTGTCGATGTCTACGTTTGGCAGCGATCTTTGCAGACTGACCGGCGTCACCCCAAGGTCGATCCGCGCCGCGGCCAGAGCTTGGGCAAAAAAGTGCGCCGACGCCCAACGGTCGTTGTCTGCTAGCTGCGTTCGCGTCGCGATCTCGACGGGAGATTCATTTCGAGCCGCTGCGATGGCTCGACCGAGGGCTTCGGCCGCTTGACCTTCGAGCATGGCGGATCCGTTCGCGCGCCTTGGATTCCAGGTCAACCCGGAGGCCTATATCTGCCGAATAAATGCGTCGATGGTAGACGCGAAGCCATCGGGAGTAAGAGACCCTCAGAGCATCATCACCTTAACCACGAGGTCTTTCATGATTGCCTGCGATCCTCCGCCGATCGACTGTACTTTGCAGTGTAACTGTTCCGTACGTCCTCGCGCTGCCCCGGCTCGAGGACGTACCACTAACGAGCATCCGGAGGCCCTCAGCATGCTCGCTGATTCATCGGGGCAGCCACCGGATCATCTCCGTGTTAGCGCCGATCCATAGGTGCCAATTAGAAAGCCCCAAACAGGAAGAATGAAGAGCACCAAAAGCCACTCGGTAGATTGGGCAGAGAACGTCGGAGACCTATCGTCGCCCCACCCCAACACACCTAAGGTGAAGTAACTCGAAAAGAATATAGTGAAAAGCATGGCTGTGGCGACTAGCGTTCGTGTGAGAACTCCGTTCGATCTCGCCTCACCCGCCTCCGTCAACTTATAGCTCTTAACTGCATTTCCCGTAGGCACAGCGATAGATTCTTTAGCCTCATGTCCCTTCGCCTCCTCCAGCGGGATCTGAATAACCAACGTCTCGAACGGTCCTAACCTTGCGCCTTCGACCAAGAAGGACTTGTCGTCACGCCGTCTACTGTTACGTACCTCAACTGTCGCTTGGCAAGTGACCGGATCCGTGAACTTTGCTTCCGTCGCCTGCATCTCGATTTTGAACGAGAGCGATGCGTCCGTAGCGATGGGCTCCAGATTCCTGATAATCGCACGCAGGGAGGCTCCTTCCTGCTGGAATAAGTACGAAAGGCGGTGTTTAAAGACCCGTGCCATGCCTACCACAACAAGCGACACGGATGTCAGTACCGGAAGGAGAACGGCTCCCAGATCGGCAAGAAGCGCCATTAACTTGATGAAGGACTGCATGATGATTCTAGTTCCGGTCGACGCCCGACTTTCGATAAGCGGCTTCGTACTTCTCCTTCAAGCTCTGCACGAGAGGCCCTTCCACCTTGGAAAGTACGCCATAGGTCGACGCACCTTTCAGCGGTCCATGGGACAAGAAACGGCCCCCGCCGCGAAGAACCTTGATCGGCTGCCCAGCGACCTTAAGCCAGATCTTCGACTGCGTCTGGGACTGGCTACCGCCTAAGTAGACGAAGTAAGACGAAGAGAACCCTGCACTTCGCTGAGCACTGACAATCCTCTCGTACGGCCCAGGTTCACCGAGCTGTCCGTCCTCATTCAAGGGGATCACCATCCCATCGGCAAATCGGCTCTTAAAGTAAATACCCCCAGACGTGTCTGCGCTGCGAGTCCATAGTCCTTGGAACCTCGGGAGCTGTGATGACTTAATAGACAGGAAGTCGCGGCCTCGCTCGTTGGCCTCAAGCACCTGGTCGTTCTTGTCTAGGATGAGTACACCTTGCGGAAGATGTTCTCTAAAGAACCAGTTGTCGATGTCGCCAACAAATCTTCGGTGAAGAAATTCACCCACGATATAACTTCCAACAGACAAGATGAGCATAAATATCGATAGAAAACCAAGTCGAATAACATTCTTGGGAATAGTGGGCGTCTTCGGAGTAACCAGTGCGGCTGAAAAGGAGCCGTCTCTATCGACGTCGCGAAGTGGCACGAGGTACCGATGGGGAGTGCTCTGGACTGCATCTGGAGTTGTGGAAACAAAGTCCGCATCCAATGCGAGTACGGACAGACCCAAGTTCTGCATGACTTGCTGACTTCCGAGAAGTCTGTACTTCTGTTTCATGGCCGTAGAGGTGAGGGTTATCTCGTTTGATGCGGTCTTCCTTACGTCTACCTTCTCCAGGCTGGTGAAATAGCTCTCATCGAATGCTTCGGCTAGTTCCACCTCGATGCGGACATCTATACAAAACACCCCTACGAAGAAACGGGTGCGACCCGAGACAGAACCAGGCATAAAGTCATAAACCGGACTGCACGTAGTACGTATGAAGCCTTTTTGGGAGAAGTCAACATAGACTTGGCTTCGATAGAAAGGCTCCGTTTGCTCGAGCCCATGCTCCATATCAGAGTTCCGCTTCTGCTCCATAATACCATGGAAGTAGCTCCGACCGCGCCAACCGATGACCGGTCGTGTCGTCGGGTGATTCTTCTCCTTGTCCGGTGCTGGGCGAAGGATCATGGCATCATCGATGCCAAGAAAGTACATCTGGGCAAATCGCCTCATCGCCTCGGCGTCTTCCTTATCGAGCAAAGGATCCTCGGCCGTTTCAGCGTACCTCATCAACGGCGAGAAGGCCGTAAACAGTCCAAGTGTTCGGTTACTTATGCTGGGTTGCGTGACGTTAATGAGCGCATCCATATAGGCTGCGCGCGCCTTCTTTCCAGCAAGTGCCCTCTTAAGGCATGAACCATCACCTCTCTCGCATACCCTGGTTTGTGCGAAGATCTGCTCCAGCTCGACCGCTGCCGTTCCCTTATCCTCTGAGAAATACGGATATCTAGTACGCGAGCTTCCCACACCACCGAGCAGCCGACAGATGGGAGTCATCGCGTCTGCAACGACGAGAAGATCATTCTCATTGAGGTCCGCACAGCACGCTCGGCCGTTCATGTACCGAAGCGTTGGATGTTGAGTCTCGCACTTCCGCAACTGAATCGGAACGACGCTCGTACTCGTACTGATCCCGTAGAGGAGGATTTCTTCTACGACTTCAGAAGCAGTGATATCCTCGATGATCTTTTTGCTCTCATCAATCGAGGACGTCTCTTCGGCGCTAAGGCGAAAGAAAGCAGTCGTGATCTCCTTGGCGATAGTTTCCGCCGCCGCGACATTGGCACCTCGCACAATCCTAGTTCTTCCGTCGGCTTGTTTCTGCTCCAGAGTTACAGTCTTTCGGCTGTTCCATTTGGAGAGTGCAATCGACAGAATACTGTGGTTTTCCTCAGACCGGTACGGCTCTTGCTTAATGGCGAAAATACGGTCGATCTCAGCAGACCAGGATGCCTGATGCACTCGAAGAAGGTTAAGCGCGTACACGCCCAGGCTGAGGGCCACCGGGAAGAGGACGGCCGCAAGGGTAATACTGATGAGTCCGTTCTCATAGTACGAGTAGATTCGCAGCTTCGCGACCTTGAACCCATGTTGCCCAATACCTTCCTCTACCTTTTTCGCCTCCTCTCCTATTCCCTCCGCTATCTTGTTAAGACTCTCGATGTCCCTTTTTAACTCATTCAAGTGATTCGCCTCTCAGCTACGTTACCAGCAATACCTATCTAAGGTATCGAGCGGTTTATGGCAGACGGCCCAGCTGAAGCGTCACAGCGTCCTGAACGATACTGGAATCGCCAGCAATGGTGTCGCAGGAGACCGTCTGGTCGGAGATATAGAAGAAGACTCGAGCATCAACGACTGCTGACGTTTCTGCCTCCACGCTTCTAACTAGATTCTCTCCTTCCACAGTCAACCGAACGACGGCAGTGATGCTTTTGCTGCTATCCGCCAATTGCAACACTGGCGAAAGCTGTAGAAGAGGATCGCAGGCACTATCGCTTTGCTCCGGAATCGTGCAGCACGACAACGCACGGACCTCGCTCCCGATCGACGGCGATCCCTTTTCCAAAGGACGCTTTGGCGTAACAACGATATTAGCAGCGGTCGCTGCCGACGTGAGCACGAGTCGGTCGGCAGCTGCGACCAGGTCGGTCGGCGGCGCAGGAGCCAGCGTGAATGGCTCCAGGATAACCGCTTTGTCCGCCACAGTTAAGGACAGAAGGCCCCGGCCCGGCGTGCGGCCAACGACGAGTGTCCGTCGAAGCTCTGACGAACCGTCGGTACTGAGCGCCAGCTGTTCACGCTCCTGCCCTGTCGCGTCGACGAAACGGCCCAGGGTTGTGGTAAGGGCCAATGGTAGGTCTGGCGAGCTGCCTTCTGTAAACCCGATCACCACTTCCACGAAGTCGATATCGTTGGCTTGCGCCTCGTCAAAATCGGCGGCGATGGTGACGGCCGTGGCCACGGACACGACTTCATCCTCGAATGTGCACTGTGCGCAAAGCAATGACAGACCTAGCAAGTAACGTTGCACTGCTACTCCCCCACTTCAAGGAACTTAAACTCCCTGTCTTCATATCCGACCTCGGTCACGACGCCGCTCCGCTGGCCGCCGAGCGCGACGGACGTCCGGATCCCATCTTGCGTTGACCACTCCCCAATCAAGGTACGGTTGCCATTCAGTACCTGCCCTTTGGTGTGGCCCTCGCGCTTTTCCGGATCTATTTCGATCGCATCGGGCTTCGTGAAGATAGGCGTGTATGCCATGTACCGTCTCCTTCCTTTGCACGGACTACTTGATCTGGGAGATCTGACTAGAGATCCACTGGAACAACCGAACGTCGATCGACAGGCTCAGATATCCGCCTACCCGCAGCGTCCGATTGGTTCGAACCGGATTTTGGCTCTGTTGGCCGTAAACCGTCATACCACCGGAGAGTCGCAATACTTCAGTGAATCGGAAGCCAGCTCCGAACAAAAGGATCTGCTGACCGGTGAGAGCTCCATCGACACCGCGCTCCTCCTGCGCCTTGGCCGTGACCGTGGTGAAACCGGCGGTCAACGAGAGCCGCCGGCGGAGCTCGTACCACGTGCTGCCAGGCCATTCGAAGAGCGACAACGGTTCGTCGGGGTCCAGGTGTGCGAAATAGAGATTGACGCCGATACTCTGAGCAAAATCGTAGGCCCCGGCTTCGAAGACCAAGAGTACAGCGCCAACATCGATCGAGGCTTGGAACGGGATGCGCTCTTCCAGCTTTGTCAGACGGGGCTGGAACGAGGTCCGCCTCGTTTCCACCAATATCCGCCGTAGGCTCCGAATGGCGCTTGGGAACGCCTCAAGGCCCCGGATTGCCGCTTCAGCGTCCCTGCCCTTCTTTACAGTCTGCAAGTCGTCTAGGATGGCGGCAGCACGAAGCTGAAGTAGGTATAGCTTAAGCCGGATGTCACCGTCTGGCATCCAATCCTCTACGACATTGCGAGGCCGAGCAAACGGCGCGAGAGCAGTTTTCAGTGCGCTTGCTTCCGCGATCCGTTGCTCGAGTGGACCGTCCGCCGATATCTTCGCAAAAGTCGTCTTTAGGGACATGAGCTGAAGTGTCAGATAGGGCGATTCCGATGGTCGCTTCAGAAAGGATCGAACGTGGACAGGCATTTGGGTCCAGTCCATCAGGTGTTGCCGGAACTTGTAGAGCCGGGCGATGAAGGCAGCCCGATTCTCTATGTTTGGACAGATCTCTTCGCGCGCCGCTACAAGGGCGGGCTGGGATCTCGCACCGGCCTTGATGATCTCACAGATTTTCCTCGGGCTCTGGCCTCGAATGGGATCGTAGAGCGCGCCGGTTCGCTTGCCGAGCGCAGTTACGAATGCCTTCATCTCCTCGAGGAGACGAGGAATCTCCTTCCGCTTCGTGTACCCGTTCTGAATTGCTAGTACGACCGATGTGAGCTCCGCCTGGATGTCTTTTCGGGAGGTCACGTCGAGGAGATAGTCGCTCAGAAGCTGGGCATCTCTGCGCCCGGAGGGCGCCACGGACTGCCGGAGCCGGTCCGGTGCCAAATGCGTAGCCGCCGCCGATATTGCGCAGGGCAGGATTCGCGCCCTAGCCCGGTCAATTCCAGGGGAACCTGAACAGGCCTGCGCTACAACTCGCTGCAGCCTAGTAAGGACATCTTGGGGTGTGGTTCGCCGGTTGTTGCTATTGCCCTCGACGAGGAAGGCCTCGACGAGAAAGACCAAGGCGTCAGCGACAGCTTTGATCAACGCATTTTCCTCATCTTTGCTGAGCGCTCGTCGCTCCTGGATTTCAGTATGAAAGCAGTATTCACGGGCCGGAAAGAGAGGCCCAATTTCTAGAGTATATTTCTGCAGCTTACCGGCCTCAGCAGTCCCAACGGGAACGCCCGCACGTCGAATCGTCTCGGCTGGGGGGAGCGCGGGGCATGTCTCGGTGGTTTTGACGTAGTACTGAAAGGAGACCTGTGACTGTGGTGCGGCAAGGATCGCAACCTTAAGCTCCTTGCCGACCGTCAAGCGTCTGTCGAAAGCGCCAGTGGCGGGATTAAAGTAGATCTCAGTTACCTTATCGTTGGCCGACTCTTCTCCCCGCGCAGTATCCGGATGCCCACACGAGACCAAAAGAAAGGCCAAGCTCCCGACGATGACGCCACTCCGACGATCAGGATTTCTCGGCATACCATCTGCTTATCGCCGGCTTAGTTTTCCCGCAAGTGTTCTCAGAGTTTCTCCCCGCCTGGTCTATTGTGTAGCCCTGATTTGGTGTCCGAGGTCTATCGCAGCAGCTGTGCGAAATCCATGAACGAGCAAATTATCCCCCATGCGTCCTGCAGCCGCATATCTGGGGTCGATCGGAATCAATGAAAGACGACCTTCTTTGGATCAAAGCTTCCGAGATCCGTCGTCGAGCACTTGACTACATTTCCTTCAACGCCAGCATCAGCATAGTCGAAGCATGATTTTGACGCAGGGCGTATTTTTACCTGCTTCCGACCCTACTAGTCCCAGGACCGCAGGGATGTGATCGGGTCTTGAGCGGCGATCCCCTTTGTGATCAAGGCTTGGTGTGCAGCCTCCTCGCCAGCCTCGCATAGACGCTCATCGGATTCGACTGAGTCCGAAGGAGCGCCGAGATCTCGAAGCGCTCACATCGCGCGGTGTCGTCAACGCGCGCGTCCTAAAGCGTGCGCGGATTCTTTTGCTACTCGATCGCGGATGGGCTCCCGTCGATATCCCAGAGGCTGTTGGGGTTGGGGAAGCGACGGTTCGGCGCGTCAAAGCACGCTACGAAGCGGAGGGCCTCGAACTAGCGCTCTACGACCGGCCCCGACCGGGTCCCGCTCGTCTGCTGTCGGATCGTCAGAACGCGCAGATCATCGCATTAGTCTGCTCCGACCCTCCAGAGGGCCGAGCTCGCTGGACGATCGAGCTCATCGTCGAGGAGGCGATCGAGCAAGGAATTGTCGAGAGCGTCGGTCGGGAGACCATCCGAGTTCTGCTTCGCGACCACGACCTCAGGCCGTGGCGGGAAAAAAATGTGGTGCGTTCCTCGGCTCGACGCCGAGTTCATTGACCGAATGGAGGATGTGCTGGCGCTGTACGAACGGCCGATAGATCCTTTGGAACCTGTCGTCTGCATCGACGAGCGCCCCGTCCAGCTCCGGCGCTGCGCATTTCGGCCATTGTGAACACTCATTTCGCTTCATTGTGATCACCCGAATCGGGACGTGATCGGGAGCGAAGCGACGTCTGACGATCTTGTTGGCTACTCGGTCTTGGCCTTCTCCTTTCTCCGGGACGGACCCTTCAGGGTGATCTTGTAGGCGTTGTGGACAAGGCGGTCCAGGATCGCGTCGGCGACGGTGGGGTCACCGATCCACTCGTGCCACCTCGCCACCGGCAACTGACTCGTGACCACGGTCGACCGCTGGCCGTAGCGGTCTTCGAGGACTTCCAAGAGGTCGTGCCGGTTGGCCTCCTTCAACTTACCGATGCCCAGGTCGTCGAGGACGAGGACATCGAATTTCGCGAGCTTCGCGAGTTGCTTGGGATACGCCCCCTCGGCCTTGGCCAGGCTCAGCTCTTCGAAGAGCCGGGGAACGCGGCGATAGACGGACTTGAAGCCTCGGCGACAGGCTGCGTGACCGAGCGCGCAAGCCAAGTAGCTCTTTCCGACGCCGGTGGCCCCGGAGATCAGGACGTTGAGATGATCCGGCACCCAGCCGCACGCGCCGAGTTGACGTGCGGTTGGTTTATCGAGGCCTCGAGGCTGAGAGGCGTCGAAGTCCTCCACGCAAGCGCTCGGCAGGCGGAGTTGCGCATTTTTCAGTAGGCGAGCCAGGCGGCGATTGTCCCGCGCCTGGTGCTCCGCGTCGACGATGAGGCCGAAGCGCTCATCGAAGGACAGCTCACTGCTCTTCGGGTTCTGCTGCTGCTCGAGCCACGCTCCGGCCATCGCGGCCAGGCGCATCTCGTAGAGCTTCTCTTTGATAGGTTCCGTCAACATTGATTGCTCCTCAGTGCTGGTAGTAGGTCGGGCCTCGGACCTGGTCATGGTTGATGGGGTCCGAGGATGCGTCGGCGTCGTCGGGGTGCGGCACCAGGTCGAGTTCTTTCTTCAAGATGTTCTGCACGGGCTTGTACGAGACCGCGCCGAAGCGCAGAGCGCGATCGCAGGCGACCTCCGTCCGCTCTGGCCCATACGTCTCACCCACGCGTTTGAGCGCGCGTCCCGAGCGCCACACCTGCTCACGCCGCGGATTGTTCTCGAGGATCCGACGCATCATCGCCTCGGTGCACGGGCCGACCGACGCGGCCCACTCGAGCAGGAATCCGGGGTCGGACGCGGCCCAAGCCTGGTGGTTGACGGGACCGTGCTCCGGTCGGGTGCTGCGTCCAATCGCACGTGGCTCCGGTAATGCGACGCCACTCGCCGACCACGGTAAAGGACTTCGACCGTCGTGGCGCTGACGCGTACGTCCACCTGTTCCCGTACGAGCGCGAAGGGGACCGAGTAGAAGTGGTCGAGGACTTGGATATGGTAATCCAGGTTGACGCGGGCCAGTCGCCAATCGGCGTACTCGTAGCGCCGCTCGGGCAGCGGCCGTAAAGCCGGCTTATCGAGCCGCTCGTATAGCTCGACCCGGCTGACGCCCCCGAGGTGCTTCATCGGACGCTTGTTGAGCTCGTCGAGCAGCTCGGCAATCCGCGCATTGAGGCTCGCCAGCGAGAAGTGCGTCTCGCGTCGAAGGCGCGCCAAGATCCAGCGCTGGACAACTTGCACGGCGACCTCGACCTTCGCCTTGTCTCGAGGCTTGCCGGGACGCGCAGGAACAATGGCGGTCCCGTAGTGCCGCCCAAGCTCTGCGTAGCTTCGCTGCAGCACGGGTTCGTCGCGCGACGGTACCTGGACCGCGCTGCGCAGCTGATCCGGAACCGTCACCTCGGGCGCACCTGCAAAGAACTCGAAGGCGTTCGCGCTCGCCCGGAGCCAGTCGGCAAGCTTCTGCGAAGCCGTTGCCTCGGCGTAGGTGTAGTTCGATGCCCCGAGCACGGCGACGAACAGCTCGACGGATTCGACGTCGCCAGTCTTGGGGTTGGTGATGCAAGACTTTTTGCCGGAGAAATCGACAAAGACCTTCTCACCAGCCTTATGCTCTTGGCGCATCGTTGCCCCGCGCCGCTTCTTCCAGCGCCGGTAGCGGTCGCAGAACGCCGTGTACTTGAGCCCCGTCGGGTGCGCCTGGAGGTACTCCAGATGCAAGAGCTCCAGCGTCACACCTGGCTTCTTGAGCTCGATGTACATGTCGGCCGGATTGGGTTCCGGCCGGTTGTGAGACGGGGGCACGTCACGGCCGTACAGCCGCTCCTCGAGCACGCGGTCGTCCTCAATGCGCTCGATCGCCGCCCAGTCCAGGCCGGCCATCACCGCCCGCGACGTCACTTTGCTCACCGCGCCCGTGCTCACGCCGAGACTCGACGCTGCGTCCCTCACGCTGCGGCCCTGCGCCCAGCGCAGCCGCAGAATCTCTCGTATCTTCCTCATCGGTAGTCGCTCCTTGGCCATCCGAACCGACCTCCTCTCGAA
>JANQQN010000218.1 GCA_028289325.1 Myxococcota bacterium
GATCGGCTGTACGACGTCCAGCTAACAGGCCCGGTGGTGCTGGTCCTCGGCAACGAGGCGGACGGGCTCAGCGCAGACGTACGGGCCTCGCTGTCGCGAACCGTTTGCCTGCCGGGAACGGGAAACGTCGAGAGTCTGAACGTGTCGGCGGCGGCGGCGGTGGCCTTGGCCGAGGCGTGGCGCCAGCGTCGTCGACGGTAGGCGCCGCGCGCACCACCGGTCGGGGCGACGGGGTCGACCCACCTACCGCAAAAGGAGGCCGCGCCCGCCGGCGCCGAACGCCGCGACTCGGTCCGCGAGCGCGTCCGGCGCCTCGAGCGGGACGTTGTGGCCGACGCCGGGGATGACGTCGAGTCGAACGTGGTCGCGCTGCATACGGGCCGCGATGGCCCGGAATTTGTCGTCTCGTTCGCCGACGGTCAGCTGGACGGGACCCCTGAGCTCCGCAAACCGCGGCCGATAGTCCGGCATGTCGGCGAGGCTCATCTGCCGCATGGCCGCGGCCAAGCGATGAGGGTCGAGCGTCTGTCGCCACCGGTCCTGCTCCTGCCGTCGCGCCGGACAAAGCGCGTCTTGGGTCGCGAAGAGGGGCTGGGCCTGCCAGGCGGCCGCGAACGAGGCGACCCCTTCCGCTTCCAGGTGCTGCGCCCAACGTTCGTCGTTGGCCCGCCGCGCGGCGCGTTGATCGTCGTCGATGCCGGGGTTGACGCCGATCAGGGTCAGGCGGACGACGCGCTCGGGATAGGCCAACGCGAGTCCGAGGCTGATCCGGGCCCCCAGGCTGTATCCGACGAGGTGCAGGGGCGTAGACGGCAGCCGGTCCGCGACCGCGTCCACCGCGTTCGTGAATCCGCCGACCGGCGGTGGCGCGTCGCGGCCGTGTCCGGGCAGCGCGGGAACGACGAAGGTGATCGCCGTCGGCCAAGCGGCTCGGACTCGATCCCAGGCTGCGGGGGCACCCGCGAAACCGTGAAGAAGGGCGGCGACGGGCTTAGGCATGGGCAGCCGGGCGGTGCTCGGGCTCGCCGGGGTCCGCGGCGAGGGCCACCCGGATCGTCTCCCGGGCTCGTTCGCTGAGCGTCTCCACGTCGGCCGTGCCGTCCACGGCCAGCGGCGGCAGGATCTCCACCCAAAGGTCAGCCGATGTCGCGAACGTCTTGCCGTGCTTGGGGATCAATCGGTGTCCACCGTGAATCGCGACCGGGATGACGTCGCGACTCGTCTGCAGGGCCATCGTGAACGCGCCGTGTTTGAACGGCTTGAGCCATCCGTCTTTCGAGCGGGTGCCCTCGGGGAACATGACGATCGACATCCCGTTTTCGAGCCACCGAACACAGGTCTGCATCATGTGGTTGATGCTGTCCTTGTCGCCGCGGACGAGAGGGATGTAGCGACACATACGCATGTTCCAGCCGAGGATCGGATAGTTGAAGACCGCGGCCTTGCTCACCCACTTGAATTGTCGAAACAGGCAGAACATCAACACGATGTCCGCCATCGACGTGTGGTTGGCGACGATGACGTAGGCGTGGTCAGGGCGGATGTGGTCACGTCCGGTGACCCGCACCGTCCAGCCGGGATACACCCGGGCGTACAGGGCGGCCCACCAGCAGCTGAAGCGGTGATTCAGCCGACGCTGCGGATCGAAGGAGGTCGTGACGATCCACAGGACGAAGGCCACGATCAGGCACAGCAGGCCCGAGACAACGAAGAAGATCCAGAAGAGGACGGACAACGCCCGGCGACGCACGCTGCCAACGTACGCCGCGACGGGCGATCTGCAAAGGTGTTGGTGAGGCGGTCAGTGCTTCTTGGTGGGAACGGGGCCGAAGCTGCGCTCGAACAGCTCTCGGACCGCCGCCCGGCCTTCGTCCGACAAGAAGCGGGTGCCGGTGCCGGTGAAGCGGCTACGGCTGATGGTGGGTGCAGGCTCCGACTTCCACTCGTTGCCCTCCCACGTGAACCATCCCTTCTTCTCCTGGTCGAAGACGTGAACCGGCTTGCCGAAGTGACGACCCAGCTCGGCCGCCCAACCCGTCCCGCCGCGGACCGTCCCGTCCTCCTGGATGAGGCCCACCACGAACACCTGGCCGGAGGTGACGACCTGGTGCCAGATGGTCTGCAGCATCTTCCGGAACGTGGGCGTATTCGGGAACTGCCGATGCAGCTGCGCCTCGATGTAGGCCGAGTTGACCTCGCCCTGTTTGAGCTCGGCGTCGGTCAGCTCGACCACCCCGCGCTCGCGGGCGGTGGTCCGGCCCACGAACGAGAAGTTGATCTCCGACAGGCCCCATTGCTCGGCCATGGCGCCGAATTCAGCCTCCGCGCCGTTGGCGGCGCCGGACAGGAGCGTGTGGGCCGAGGGCGGGAGCTTGGCGGGGGTGACCGCCGCGGCGTCCGTCACCAGCTGCATGGTGTCCGGCTCGAGCTCGAGGTGGGTCTCCTCGATCTTCGGATTGTCGTGGTCTTTGAGGAGCCGGACGGACACCAGGTGACCGTGGGGCTCGAGGTAGACCGCGACGTCGATGAGCTCGGCGTACGGAACGCATGGCTCGGGGATCTTCGTGGGGTGGTGGGGGACCAGCTCTCGATGGGTCTGGGCGGTCATCCACAGCTCGGCGTTCATGCGAGCGGCCATCGCGCGCAGCGCGCCGAGATCCGCCGCGATCTTGACCACCGAGCGGCCTTCCCACTCGTAGCCGTCGACCAGGATGGCCGCCGGGGACATCTCGAGGTGTTGGCTGTAAAGGGTGACCGCTTTCTCGACCTTTTCGATCGAGAACTCTCGTTCCGTAAACGCCTGGATGACCCGGCGTTTGGCGATGCTCGCCTTGACCTGTTCTTTGTCCTCCAGTCCCACGTCTCGCGCGAGATCGTCGAACAGAGCATCGTACCACGACTGCGTGTGCTCGAGGTTCTTGCCGATCCCGATGTGGAGGACGTCCCGCTCCCTCATCAGGTCGTCGAGACCGACCTGAACCAGGAACGCGGTCTTGCCGACGCCCGCCCGGGCCATGACCACGCCGAGATTCCCGCGGCCCAACCCGCCGTGGATCGATCGTTCGAGGATCCGAAGCGGGCTTTGTGCATTGACTTCTTTTCGGTACATGGGTCGGGCGCTCCTTACTTCTTCTTACCGGCGGCCTTCGGACCCTCTTTGGCCTCCTGAGCCTTGGCGATGAGCTCCTCTTCGATCGAGTTGGGGACGAGGGCGTACTTCGAAAACTCCATCGTGAACTCCGCTTTGCCCTGGGTCGAGGACCGCAAGGTGGTAGCGTACCCGAACATCTCGGCGAGGGGCACCTCGGCTTCGGTGCGGGTGAGGCCCTCATCCTCCTGCGACCCGATCACCGTGCCTCGGCGCTGGTTGATCGTGGAAATGACGGCTCCGGCAAAGTCCGAGGGGCCTTCGACGACCACCCGCATCACCGGTTCCAGGATCTTCGGTTTGGCTTTGCCGAACGTCGCGCGCCACGCCCCGCGGGCGGCTTCCTGAAATGCGACGTCCGAGGAGTCGACGGCATGGTAGGCGCCGTCTTGCAGGACCACCTTGACTCCGACCACGGGGAACCCGAGGCGAGGGCCCTTGTTGATCATCGAACGGAAGCCCTTTTCGACCGAAGGGATGAATTGCCGCGGCACGTTGCCGCCGACAACCGTCTCCTCGAACACGAAATCGCCTTCTTCATGGGGGGCCATGACGCCGCTGATCTTGCCGTATTGGCCGGAGCCGCCGGTCTGCTTCTTGTGGGTGTAGTCGAACTTGGCTTCCTGAGTGATGGTCTCTCGATACGCGACCTGGGGCGGCGAGACCTCGACCCGGCAGTTGTATTCGCGCCGCATCCGCTCGATGTACACGTCGAGCTGAAGCTCGCCCATCCCCGAGATGACCGTCTCTCCCGACTCGGCGTCGACGCCAGCGCGGAAGGTGGGGTCTTCTTTGGTGAACCGGTTCAACGCCTTCGAGAGGTTTTGCTCCGACTTCGAATCGACCGGCTTGATCGACAGGGAGATCACGGGGTCCGGCACGTGGATCGAGGTCATGGCGACCTTGAGCTTGCCGTCGGTGAAGGTGTCGCCCGAGTAGCAGTCGATGCCGAAGGTCGCCACGATGTCGCCACCGGACGCTTCCTGGATGTCTTCCATCTCGTCGGAGTGCATCCGCACCAGGCGAGCGACCTTCGTCTTCTTACCGGTCCGGGTGTTCACGATGAATTCGTCTTTCTTCACCGTCCCCTGGTAGAGGCGCATGTAGGTCAGCTGGCCGTAGCGGCCATCTTCGAGCTTGAACGCGAGCATCGCGAGCGGGTCGTCCGGCTTGTAGCTCATGAGGATCTTGTGATCCTCGCCGTCCTTGGTCAGGTCGATCGCCTCGTTGACCACCTCGTCAGGGGCCGGCAGGTACTGGTTCACCGCGTCAAGCAGGGGCTGGACGCCTCGGTTCTTGTAGGCCGAGCCCAGGAACACCGGGACCAGCTTGAGGTCGAGGGTTCCCGCTCGGACGGCCCGGTAAACGAGCTCCTCCGTAACGTTCTCTTCGAGCATGGCCTCCATGAGCTCCTCGGAGAACATGGAGACCGCGTCGAGCATCTCGTCGCGGAAGGCCTGCGCCTCGTCGAGGAGCTCGGCCGGGATCTCCTGTTCGACGATCTTCTCGCCGTTCGGGCCCTCGTTGTAGAGCGCCTTCATCCGGACGAGGTCGACGACGCCGGCCAGCTTGTCCTCGAGGCCGATCGGGATCTGCATCAGGACCGCGTTGTGGCTCAGCTTCTCACGGAGCTGATCTCGCACCCGGACGGGATTGGCGCCGACGCGGTCGCACTTGTTCACGAACGCGATGCGCGGAACCTTGTACCGGTTCATCTGTCGATCGACGGTGAACGACTGGCTCTGGACGCCAGCGACGCCACACAGAACCAGCACCGCGCCATCCAGAACTCGCAGCGAGCGCTCCACCTCGATGGTGAAGTCGACGTGCCCGGGGGTGTCGATGATGTTGATGTGGTACCCGCTCCACTCGGTGTGGGTCGCGGCGGAGGCGATCGTGATGCCACGCTCCCGCTCGAGCTCCATCGAGTCCATCTTCGCGCCAACGCCGTCTTTGCCCTTCACCTCGTGAATCGCGTGGACGCGGTTGGTGTAGAAGAGGATCCGTTCGGTGAGGGTCGTCTTCCCACTATCGATGTGAGCGGAGATCCCGATGTTCCGGGTCTTGGACAGGTCGGTCATTGCTAAGCCTCGTGGCCGCCGGGAGCCAGGTCACCAGGACGCCGCGGTGGCGCCGATGCTCAAGATGCTGGGACTCTCAGCCAGAAAACGGCTGGTGCCCTGATTCCACTGCCAGCGGTGGGGGAAGGTAAACAAGGCTCGGGCGATGTAAAGTACAAACGTCGTGACAGTTTCGCGAACGCGAAACCCACGCAATCTCCCGCAATTTCAGGCCGCTTTTGAGGCACGGCGAGGCCCGCGGCGAGCGGGCAGGGGTTCAGATCCGGTCAGAAACCAGCGTTTCTTCGAGGTCGTCGCCGCTGGGGAGCCGCCGGTGGGTGGGCTCGTAGCCGCGCTCCTCGTGGCCCACGTAGAGCTGGCGGGGACGGGCAATCCGCTGCTCTTCGTCCTGCAGGAACTCGCGCCAGTGCGCGAGCCAGCCGGCCATGCGGGGGATGGCGAACATCACAGGGAACATCGCGGTCGGGATCTTCAGCGCCTGATAGATGATGCCGGAATAGAAATCGATGTTGGGATACAGCCGCCGGGTGACGAAGAAGTCGTCCTCGAGGGCGATGCGTTCGAGTTCCACCGCGATTTCGAGCTCCGGGCTCTTTCCCGTGACCTCGAGCACCTGATGGGCGAGGTCCTTGATGATGCGCGCCCTCGGGTCGTAGTGCTTGTAAACCCGGTGGCCGAAGCCCATGAGGCGGCCCTCGCCGGCTTTGACCTGGGCCACGTATTGCGGAACCCGGCTGACGTGCCCGATCTCGTTCAGCATGCGCAGAACCGCCTCGTTGGCCCCTCCGTGCAGAGGCCCGTACAGGGCCGCGGTCGCCGCGGCGGCGGCGCTGTAGGGGTCGACGCGGGACGACCCGACGTTGCGCATGGCGCTCGTGGAGCAGTTCTGCTCGTGGTCGGCGTGAAGGATGAACAGCACGTCCAGCGCCCGCTCGATGATCGGATCCGGTCGGTACTGGCGCTCCGACATCTTGAACATCATCGACAGGAAGTTCCCGGTGTAGCTGAGGTCGTTGTCCGGATACACGTAGGGCAGCCCGCGACTGCGTCGGTAGCAGAACGCAGCCAGGGTCGGGGTCTTGCCGAGCAGGCGGCGAATCTGCACCCGTCGGCTCTCTCGGTCGAAGACGTTGTTGGCCTCCGGATAGAACGTCGATAGCGCTCCGATGGTGCTCACCAACATCCCCATCGGGTGGGCGTCGTGCCGAAAGCCGTTGAGGAACTTCTTAACGTTCTCGTGGACCATGGTGTGCACGGTGATGTTGTGCCGCCACATCTTCAGGCGATCCGGCTGCGGCAAGACGCCTTTCACGAGCAGATAGGCGGTCTCGATGTAGGTGCTGCGTTCGGCGAGTTCCTCGATCCGGTAGCCTCGGTATCGAAGGACTCCGCGAGCACCGTCGATATGCGTGATCGCGCTTTTGCAGGGCGCGGTGTTGCCGTAACCCGGGTCGTACGACATCAGGCCGAAGTCTTCCTCGTCGCTTTTGATCTGCCGGAGGTCCAGGGCGCGGATGGCGCCGTCTTGGATGGGGATTTCGTAGGTTCGCCCCGTGCGGTTGTCGGTGATGGTCAGGGAGTCCTTCGACATCGCCGGCCAGTCTATGCCCTATTCATCACCAGGCCAACGGCTGCCTTGCCCGGGGCGGCGCAAGGGGCTACACGCGGACGGACGCCCATCGTGGCGTCGAGGGCGAAGTCGGTGGCATTCAGGTTCCGAACCCCCGCCAGCGTACTGTTGCGCCGGGCTCAGCTCACGTTGATGCTGGCGACTTTGGTGCCCACGGTTCTCATGCTCGCGGTGGGCATCGTGATGCTCGCCGTCGGCGGGGGTTCGTTCAATGTCGTCGCGGGGGCTCTGACCCTCGCCTTCTGTACGACCTCGCTCACGGGTTACATCCTCGGCTCGATCTTCGTCAGCCGGGGCGCGTCTTTGGCTCGGGTCCAGAACGACTTCGTGTCGACGGTTTCCCACGAGCTCCGGACGCCGCTGACGTCGATCCGGATGTTCATCGAGACCCTTCAGGCCGACCGCATCGAGGACCCCGTCGAGCGGCGCAAGTGCCTCGATCTGCTGCAACAAGAGGTCGGCCGACTCGAGGGTCTGGTCGACCGGGTGATCGAGTTGTCGCGCATCGAGACGGGAAGGCGAGCCTTTGAAGAGAAGCCCGTGCAGCTGGACGACGTCGTCCGCGACGCGGTCGCTGCCTATGAGGCCAGCACCCTGACCGAGCCGGCACCGGTCGAGGTGCAGCTCGACGAGTCGGTGACGGTGATCGGTGACCGGTCGGCATTAGGCTTGGCCCTCACCAACCTTTTGCTCAACGCTTGGAAGTACTCCGACCCGACCGACCGGAAGATCTCGCTCAAGGTCTCGGCGAGCGATCGCGAGGCCGAAATCGTCGTCAAGGACAACGGCATCGGAATTCCCTGGGACGAGCAACGCATGATCTTCGAGCAGTTCGAGCGCGGCCGGGCCGCCGTAGACAGTCGCCGAAGCGGTACTGGCCTGGGCTTGGCCATCGTCCGGGCCGTCATGAATGCGCACCGAGGCCGGGTGGAGCTCCGATCCCGGGTGGGGCAGGGCGCCGAGTTTCGGCTTCGACTCAAGCGGGAGCGAACCCCGTGAGCGACACCGGGGCGCGCATCTTGATCGTCGAGGACGACGAAGCGATCGCAACGGGGCTTGCGTTGAATACGCGGCTGGAGGGCTACACCCCAAGGGTCGTTGACGACGGTGAGGATGCCTTGCAACAGATTCTTCACGATCCGCCGGACCTCATCGTTCTCGACATCAGCCTTCCTCGACTGGACGGCCTGTCGATCCTCGGTGAGATTCGCAAGCGCGGGGTTCTGACTCCGGTCGTCGTCCTTTCCGCGCGCGAAGGTGAGTACGACAAGGTGGCCGCGCTTCGTCTCGGCGCCGACGACTACGTGACGAAGCCCTTCGCGCTCGCGGAGCTCATGGCCCGACTCCACGCCGTTCTGCGAAGGGCTTCGTTGAGCCCGGGCGTCGGACTGAATGCCGATGCACCAACCTTCCGATTCGGCGAAATCGAGGTGAACCTCGCCACTCGGACCGTAGCCAAGAATACGACCCAGGTGCGCCTGACCCACCTCGAGTTCGAGCTGCTCAAATTCTTGATCGATAATCCAGTGCGGGTGCTTCAGCGAGACGAGCTGCTGAAGCAGGTGTGGGGCGTTCAGCACCGCGGCTCGAAGCGGACGGTCGACAACTTCATCGCCCAGCTGCGGGCGAAGCTCGAGGACGACCCCGAGCGGCCTCGTCACCTCCTCACGGTGAGAGGCAGCGGATATCGATTCGATCCGGACTCCAGCGACCGATAGTCGACCGATGGCCCCGACGCTCTTACGGGGCGCCTACAGGCTCGCGCGACCGCCCTGCTTCTTGGCGTTCTTGGTGCGGTTCGAGGGTCGTCGGGCGTAGGAAGGGGGCGTGAGTTCCGCCTTCGACGCGAGCTCCCAGGCTTCGAGGGTCTTCTCGAGCTCCTCGAAGAACGGATTAAGGG
Source organism: Myxococcota bacterium (assembly GCA_028289325.1). GTDB lineage: Bacteria > Myxococcota > Kuafuiibacteriia > Kuafuiibacteriales > Kuafuiibacteriaceae > JANQQN01. Next base: position 8,760 of record JANQQN010000218.1, read on the forward strand.
TCAGGGCTTGCTTGGCGTATTGGATGGCGTCGTCCCAGCGCTTCGCTTGCCGAGCGGCAAAAGCCCGGCGGGTGAGCAGGGCGGCCTGGTCGACCCGCTCGTGGGACACGCGATTCCACGTCCGTCGTAGGATCTCCAGCGACGGACCGGTGCCCGCGTGGGCGGCGGCCAGGCGTTCCTTCGCCCGCACGTGCCCGTGACGGAAGTCGTACTCCAGCCGGGACTGGGGGTTGGTGAGCAGGCGTCCGACCCGCTTCAGCACCCCTTGTGCGGCATCGAGGCGGGCCTTCTGGGGAGGGGGCGCGCTCTGAAGGGCCTTTTTGAGGTCGTCGTGCAGCCCGCTGACCCTCTTTTCGATCACCGGGGTCGACGCGGAGGTCTCGATGTCGAGGGCGCGGTACAGCTCGTCGCTCTCAGCGGCGGTCATGAACTTGCGAGCGACCAGAACGAGCGCTTCGAACTCTTCGTCGCTGAGCCCGGGCGGTGCGTCGAGCTCCGAGGACAGCTGCCGGCGGAGGCCATCGACGTACTCCTGGATCGCCGACCGCTTGTCGCCGTTGAGATCGACGAACTGCAGGCCTACGCCCGAGGGCATATTGAAACGCTTGGCCGACGCCTGGTCGACGACGTGGACCACCGAGCCGTGTAGGGAGAGCGTACCGTCGGGCGTCTGAAGGCGGACTTCGAGCCGGGTTCCGGTGGGCGGCGGCTCGCTGGTTTCGACGAACACCCCACCTTTGGAGATATCGTGCACCCACAGCTGCCGAAGGTCTTCGCGGTGGTTGAGCTCGACCTGCGCCAGGCGGTCACCGACGATACGGGGGTAGCGGCGTTGGACCTCCTCCACGAAGGCTTCGGGGGATTTGCGCGCGGCGCCTTCCGGCGGCATATCGTCGGTTCGGCCGAGCGCTCGAGGCACGCCCAAGTCCGCGGTCAGCAGATTCGGCTGTAGGTCTTGCGTCGACACCGGAGGCTCGGGGATGCCCAGGTCGGCGGCCGGTGCCTCGTAGGTCTGATCGAGGTCGGTCACGTCCGGCCGCTCCATACTGTCGGGAACGAGCAGCGCGGTTTCCCCGAGCAGGACGCTCATACCTGGATTGAGCTCGACGGTTCCCTGCAGCCGGTCGCACCCGATGAACGAGCCATTTCGACTGCCGAGGTCCTCGTAGAAGAGCCGCGAACCGTCGGCCCAGACCCGGGCATGCCGGCGGGATATCCGACGGTCCCAGGTGATCTCGACGTCGGCACCTCGCCGACCGAGCACGACTTCGCCCCCTGGATCGATGGGGAAGGCAAATTCGCCGACGGCCGGATGGAGCATACGGATCTTCATGGGCGGTGCTGGGCCAATCGGGCGCCCGGCCGGCTTGTGGAGCGGTGAAGTGGTGACCATCGAGAAGCGAACACCGCCCCACAGCGCGCATACGACAACTAGTAGTGCATTTTTGCGCTATTCATGCCGCTGTAAGGTTTCGGATAATGTTATTTATCTCTCGAATGAGCAATATGACCCTCCGGGTCGCGAAACGAGATCCGATGTGCCAAAGTGAAGCGGATGAGCTGGACCTACCCCGGTCCACCGCTTCCCGCCGCGCCGTCGCCGGCGCTCCCTGGCCTTTCTGCCCGCCTGGCGATGGTGGCGGCCTTGGCCCGGACCTCGGGCGTCGTCGCAGATATCGGGACGGATCACGCGCGATTGCTCGTGGCCATGGTCCAGGCCGGCTGGGCGCAAGCGGGCATCGGCGTCGATCGCGCCGCACGGCCGCTCGCGTCGGCGCGGGCCTATGTCGCGGGCGAGGGGCTGCAGACGCGCATCCATCTTCGACTCGGATCCGGGGTCGCCCTCCTTCGCCCCTCGGAAGCGGACACGGTCACTATCGCCGGCGTCGGCGGCCGCACCGCGATCGAGATTCTCGACGGTGCTCGCCTCGTCGCGCTCGGCATTCGCCGGGTGGTTGTACAGCCCAATCGAGACGATGCACTCCTGCGGGGACATCTGTCCGGGCAGGGATGGCCGGTCAGCGCGGAGACGTTGGTGTATGACGCGGGCCGCATATTCTACACCCTGGCCGCGGAGCCGGGGGAGGCGCGAACCCTCGACCCGCTCGACCTGTGGCTGGGGCCGATTCTTCGCCACCGGCGAGGGCCGCTGCTCGACGCGTTTCGCCGACGACGAAGAGATTGGCTGAGACGAAGACCGGCCCCGCGAGCGCCGGATATCGAGCTGGTTCTTGAGCATCTCGAGGGCGCCTGAGCGCCCTCAGCCAACGCCGTCGACGAGCTTCTGGATCTCGGCGAGGGCCGATTTGGCCTGGTTGGCGGCGTCGAGGTCGGCTTTCAAAGCCGCGACCTCCTCGGTCAAGGATGCCTTCACGCGAACGAGGTCGTCGACCTGGCGAAGCGCGGCATCGACGTCGGCGTGGGCGGCGTCCAGCGCCGTCCGCAGGGCCTCCGATTGCCCGACCGACGCGGCTAGGGTCTGGGCTTGCTCGTTGAGCTTGCCTTCCATCTCCTCCAACAGCGCGGCCTGCTGCTGGGTGAGCTCGTGAAGCGCCGCCGCCCGGGCGAGCGCACCGTCGCGCTCCTCGGCGAGCACCTCCGACTCGGTGAGGGCGGCTTCGGCGACCTCCGCCCGCTCCTCGGCGAGGGCCTGCGCGCGCCGAGAAGCGTCTTGCGCGACCTGCGCGGCCTTGTCCGCTTCCGCCTTCGCCCGTTCGGCCGCGGTGAGCGCATCGAGGAGCCGTCGGCGCTCGCTCTCGC
>JANQQN010000227.1 GCA_028289325.1 Myxococcota bacterium
CGAACGGCGGCGAGCACCATCGCCCGGTCGAACGTCTGGCCGGTGACCGCTTGTTGGACGGCCAAGGCCTCGTCGACGAGGCCCTCGGCGAGGGTCGGATGCGCCGTCCACAGCGAACGCCCGTCGCCCCCCACCGCCAATCCCGCCGCGTTCTTGGCGAGGATGTACACGTTCTTGACCACGAGCTCGAACAGCAGACGGGCCGGATCCGGCAGGGGCTGAGCGGGGATGCCCATCGCGGCGAGGGCGTCGACCATGAGCTCGGAACGCGGGCCGTAGACCGGCGACGGGCGCATGACCCTCGCCTCGAAGGTCTCGCGCTTCTCGAACCACACCGACATCACCGTCGGGCGGGACAGGATGCCTTCCCAGTCGCGCGGAAGCAGCTCGTTTTGCACCAGCCCAACCCGGCTCCGCCACGGCGCCGGAAGGTCAGACAGGGCGTCGGCCAAGTCTTTCTCTCCCACCGTGACCAGGACCAGCTCCGGCGCGGACCACCGTTGCGCCAGGACCGATATCTCGCTGTTGCGGAGGACGGGCACCACCGGGTGTCCGATGCGAAGGAAGCCGCGGGCGAAGACACCGCCGAGCTGACCGACGCCGACGACAACGATCATTGCGACCTCGCCGAGGCCGCCCGGGTCGGGGTCCATACGTCGACGCCGTCCGCGGTCAAGCGGAGCAGATCCCGCAGGCCCGGGTGGTTGCGGGTGTCGTACAGCTGATGGGCCCGAACCCGGATCGGTTTGACGTTGGCGGGCTCGGACGGGTCGAAGATCGTGAGTCTATCGCGCACAGGGACCGCGGCCCCTAACACCGGGCGTCCGAACCGCTCGATCATTCGGCGCCGAAACGCGGGGTCGAGAACCAGGGCGCTCACACCGTCGATGGGGTCGAGGTCGAGCACCAGGAGTCTCGCTTCGTCATCACCGGCGAACAGCGACCGACCGCCGATATCCGCGACCTTCGCGGCCAGGTTTTGAACCGCTCGTTCGAGCCACTCGTCGGCGCTGTGGGTCGACGTCTGCACCTCTTCGATGCTCGCGGAGCGATAGCCGAGGCGCTCTTCAGGCACGCCGAGGATCACGTGGACCCCCGGCGCGATGGAGCGCCGCCAGGGGCGGATGCGGTCGCGAACTTCGGCCGAGCCCACCGCACCGAGGTCCTGAGCCCGGACCCACGCGCTCCCCTTCAAGATGGGAATGACGTCGGCTCCGGCGTCGGCCAAGGCCCGCCGGCGGGCCCGGACCAGCGCCCGCTGTTCGTCCATCCAGCCCTCGAAGAACGCGGAACCGCTGCGGCCGCTGGCGCGGTAGGCGCGATACAGAGATCCGATCCGCAAGACGTCCTGCTGGTCTCCGCGCACGAAGACCGTCTGGTCGCCGTAGCGCTTGACCATGGTCCAACCGGGATGGACCTCGAGGTACGCGCGCTCCGCGCGACGGGCGAACTGGCCCTCATCGAGATCCCCCTCGCACGCCACCGCCAGCGCCGCGATGGCCAGCCAAGAAACTCGGGCCCTCACCCCCGGGATGCTGCCACACTTACCCCTCACGGGCACCGCCCGGAGCTACACGGAAAGCGTAACGGTTAGGCCAAGTCCTCCATCGGCGCGCCGCCCATACTGAAAGTAGGTCTCGGCGGCCAACCACGAGGCGAGCCGCAGGCGCAGGCTCACCTGCGCGATATGGGCGGTGACCGAGCCTCGACCGAGCCCTCGCCCCACGTAGGCCGCCCGGAGGTCGAGGGTCCGGGTTGCCCCGAGCGAAAGGCCTCGCCATTCGACAAGGCCCAGGATCGTGCGGTCGAACGCCACGCTTCGCGACCCGAGGCCTTCGCTGTACGCGCCGGCGAGCTGCCACTTGCCCGCCGCCAACCGGAGCTTTCCGCCGACGACGCCCCGGCCGCCCGCCGCGCTCAGCGCATCGGCGTGCGGCTCGCGGTGAGCGAGATAGGTCGGCCCGAACAGGCCTCGGACCATGCCTGCCCCCTGATATCCAGCAAATCCGTCGATCCCCACTGCGTTCGCCCCCCAGCGCCGCTCCGCCGACAGCCCGAGCTCGGCCCCCAGCCCGACGCGATCCGGACTGCGGAGGGCGCCGGATTGAAGGGCCACGTCGACCGACCACGCCGATGACCCGACGAGCGCGGCCGTCGCGTAGACCTCCGCTGCCTCGATGGACATCCGTTCTTCCGCCCGCCCAGCCGCGCGATCGGTGGCCGCCGATA
>JANQQN010000239.1 GCA_028289325.1 Myxococcota bacterium
CAAAGCGGCCCTCGCAGGGCGAGTGCTTCCTGACGCCTCGACCCTTCCCTACCGCGCGACGGTGCTGGAGTACATTCGGGCTGCGCGATCCCGCGGGCGTTCCGTGTACCTCGTCACGGCGGCGGACCAGCGCATCGCCGACCGGGTGGCCGAGCACCTCGAGGTGTTCGACGAGGCGATCGGGACCACGGACGGCCGCAACCTGCGGTCGGCGCGCAAAGCCGAGCTTCTGGTTGAGCGCTTCGGCGACAAGGGATTCGAGTATGTGGGGGATTCCGCAGCGGATCTCGGCGTGTGGCCCAAAGCGGGCAAGGGGGCTCTGGTCGCGGCCAAGCCCAGCGTGGAGGCGGCAGCGAAGGCGATCCTTCCCGACGTCGAGGTCCTGGTCCCCCGAGCATCGGGGCGCCTAAAGGCGATCTTCAAGGCGCTGCGTCCCCACCAGTGGTCAAAGAACGCCCTGCTGTTTCTCCCTGCGCTCCTCGCTCACCAGTATGGGGACCCGGACGTGATGCTGCGGGTGCTCATCGCGTTCGTTTGCTTCAGTCTGTGCGCGTCCTCGGTGTACGTCGTGAACGACCTCCTGGACCTCGAGCAGGACCGGGTGCACCGCACAAAGAAGAAGCGCCCCTTCGCCTCCGGCGCCCTGAGCATCCCGACCGGACTCGCGCTGGGTGCGGGCACCTTCGGGATCGGCGTCATCGCCGCGCTGCTGTTTCTCCCGTTGTCGTTCGTCTTGGTTCTCCTTGGCTACGTCGCCATCACCACCGCCTACTCGGTGTTCCTGAAGCGCAAGATCATCGTCGATGTGGTCACCCTGGCCTCACTGTTCACCTACCGGGTGATCGCGGGCGGGGTGGCGGGGGGCATCGAGCTATCGTTTTGGCTGCTCGCATTCTCGATGTTCTTCTTCACCGGGCTGGCCTTCGCGAAGCGCTACTCAGAGCTCCGCGTACTCCGGAACGCGAACCGGGAGACGACCCCCGGGCGCGGCTACCAGGTTCAAGACCTCGAGATTATCGCGTCGACAGGACCGGCGTGCGGTCTGCTCGCCGTGCTCGTCTTCGCGCTGTACATCCATAGCGACGCCGTCACGAGCATCTACCCGGAGCCTCGCGTCCTATGGCTCATCTGCCCGGTGCTGTTGTACTGGGTGACTCGGATCTGGTTCCTGGCCGCTCGCGAGCAACTCGACGATGATCCCGTCGTCTTCGCGCTCAAAGACCGAATGTCCTACGTGGCGGGCATCATCGCCGCCGCAAGCGTTGCGGCGGCGAAGTTCTGGCCGATCTAAGGCCCGATCGCCCTTCGTTAGGCCTAAGAGTTCGAAATCGACGCCCCGGCGGGGCGACGTCACTCGGACGCCGTTGCCGTCGCGTCGCGACGACCGCGAAACCGATCCAGGAGGCAAACGACGCCGAATCCCGCGAACACCGCAATGTAAGGCTCGGACACGAGGTGATACCGGTCCGCGACGACGATGATCGCGTGAAGCGCAGTGAAGTACGCCCATAGCAGCAGGGGCGGATTGAACAACGCCGCCCGCCAGGGCCGCGTCACGAAGTTAAAAGCGAGCCCCACCAGGCTGAGGCCAAGCATCAGGTACCAAAAGGAGGTCGTAAGGAGCTTAAACGGATTCCAGGCCTCGGCGCCGAAGGACTCGGTGATACCCACTTTGTTCCAGTGGACAGCGATGGTCTCGCGACCGTGAAGCCGGACCGCTTTGACCATCGTGCGACCCACGAACGCCAGCGGCTTCTCCAGGATGTACGCCTTCGCGCGATCGCCAAGCTGTCGATCTCGCTCGATCAAGGAAAGGCCTTTCGTGTCGTCCGGCAACTGTTGATACTCGCCGGTGGTCGCCGGGTTGTTGCCCATCCACAGCATCGAGCCAAAGTTGGCCGACACCAAGACCGGCTTCCCGAACACCTGATAGTTGCGCCAGGTCCACGGCGCGATGAGCGCGAGCGCGATGACGTAAGCGACGGTGAGCCGCACCAAAGCTCGACGCCAGGTGGTCTGAGCGAGGATGACCGCGGACCCTGCGAGGATGAGGGGGACAAAGAGGCCAACCGGCCGCACGTAGATCGCGCCCGCCCAGACCACCCCCGAAACCGCCCACGCGATGATGCTCGACCCGCCGGGTCGGTCGACGAGCCATAGGCCGAACGTGACCAGGGCGATGAACATGACCTCGCTGGCGATGATCGTCGTGTACAGAATTCCGGTGGGCCAAAACGCCATGACCATGCCCGCGACGACCCCCACCCGCCATCCGAAGTGGCGTTCGGCGACCCACATCGTGAAGTACACGCTGGCCATCGAGATGAGGAAGTTGAAGACCTCGAGATACACGAAGTCCCGGCCGACGACCGATTGAATGCCGGCGATGATGCCCGCCGTGCCGACCGACCAATAGATGGTCGGCTCGGTGGGCGTCCACCCGAAGACCCCGTGGTCGAGGATGTTCCGCGCGAACTGCATGTACGCGTAGCTGTCGGAGACCGGATGGATATCGACCAGGAGCAGCCACAGAAGGCGCAGGGCGGCGGCAACGATCAGGATCGTCCACGTCGTCCGCCGGCGGACCTCACGGGCGGCGTCCGCGTCGACGTCGGATGATGTGAAGAGCTCGAGGAACGTGGGCCTCGATGCCGGTGGGGGTCGTTCAATGGCGCTGGTCAACCCGCTTCCCTCAGGAGGCGCGGGTACTACGCCAGATAGGGCGAGTCAATTCTCGGCGGACCCGCGTCGGTCGCCGCCACGCGGCTCTCGGCGCTCGTCCGCCAAGATTATCGCTTTGGCGCCCCCCGTCGACTGCGTCGTCGGGAATGGCCTCCGCAGAATTCTTGCCGGGCCAGGCACTGTGGCTTCAGGGCGTATACTCGTACTGCGTGAAGTCACCCATTCCCCAGTTGGACCACCCGGGAAGCGTGCGTCGACCGCGGCCCTCGAGTTCGTCCCGCTCACTGGCGTCAACCGTACCTGCGTGTGCAGCCTCCCACGCGAAGGTCGTGCAGTTGTTGTCCCAGATGTTGTACGCGCGACCTCCAGCCGCCGACTCCTGTCGAAATCCGTCGACGAAACGATCGACTCGGTCGAGGTCGACATTTTCGACTTCGGTCACCTCGACGCGGCTGCCGTGGCCGTGCTCGCGGGAGAGGTAGGCCAGAAGCTCGTCCCGGGATCCGGCGGTCAGGTCGCCGGTCGCCGGGTCGATCTCCAAATCAATGGGGATCTGGTGGGTCCGGACCTGGCCGTGCGCGCCGTTGTAGCGACCGAATTGGTGCAGGGTCGCCCGACGTGACCCGCCGGGGCTGTCTTCAAAGGTGACGATGTCGGCGTGGCCGAGCTGGAGCCTCTCCCCTACGATCCCCTGGTAGTCCTCCGGAATGGCGATGTCGTAGTCCGGATAAATGGTCACCCACGCGTCGCCAGGCCGAGCGGGCTGGGGGGCGCCGTCGGCCATCGCCGGCGTGGCCACCGCCGCGCGGGCGTTGCGGAGCGCCTCCCGCGTCGTGGGCCCGACCTGACCATCGACGTCGCCGGCATCATAGCCTCGCTGGTTCAGTCCGGCTTGAAGCTCGCGCGCCTCCTCCGCCGTCCATCGCGTCTGCCCGATCAGAGCACTGAAGCGGTCATCCGGGACCGCCTGGTGGCCGTCACCGGGCTCGGTGACCGGGCCGTCGCCGGGCACCGCGACCACACGGTCAGGGTCGACCTCGCCATCGGCCGCGACCGGAGGGGGCAGTGCCCCATCGCCCGCCGCGGCACGAGCACGGGCCATCGCTGCTCGCGTATTGGGCCCCACGATACCGTCGACGGTACCCGCGTCATAACCACGCTCGTTGAGCCCGGTCTGCAGCGCCCGCCCTTCCGACCGGGTCCAGGAGGTCTGTCCCAACAGGGCCGAGAACCGCCCGTCGGTCACCGTCCGCCCGTCTGCGACCGGCCCGCCGTCTGCGGCCGGCCCACCGTCGGCGGCGCGAGCGCGCTCGATGGCCCCTCGGGTGACCGGACCGACGACGCCGTCGACGGTCCCGGACGTAAAGCCGCGTTCGTTCAGCCCGGTCTGCAGTTCTCGCGCCTCCGAACGGCTCCACGAGGTCTGTCCCAGAAGACCCGCGAACCGACGGTCGGAGACCGTCCTCGCCCGGGCGCCAGCGTCGAACGTGTCGCCGGTGGTCACGCCTTCTTCGCGGAGGACGCGCGCCACGTCGGCCGCGGGCACACCATCGACCGCGCCTCGCAACGTCATGAGGTCATTGAGCCCGAGCCGAGGCCGCAGATCGAAGAGGGACGCGTTTCGCCCGCCGGTCAGTATGTCCAAGGTCACCATGTCAGGAACCCCTCTGCTGAAGCTGGAAGCAGCGGCGTCCGCTGTCGCCGCTGCGTGTGATGGCCGCCGAGGACCGTTTCGAGGCTCGCCCACCGGACGCCCCCATCTCCGGGGAGGCGGGCGTCACGGCGCGGTCCGACGCGCCCGGTCGGGCCGACAAGCCTGACCCAGACGTCCGGGGGCGGCCTGGATCGACGAATGATGACGCCTTGAGCGTCCCGATCGGCGCCTGTTGACCATACTGGGGGCCCTGCCGCGACGCCTGTCCGCCGATCAGCTGCCGATAGCGGTGGCCGACCGCGTCGTTCGACCCGTGAACGGACCGCAGCAGCCGGACCACGCCCGGGTGACCCTTAATGATATCCATCAGCGCCCGCGACGCGTCCTCGGACCGAAACTGGGTCGCCAAGGCGATGGACAGTCGAACCAGCCCGTCGACGGCCGGGCCGTCACCTTGCGCCGCGGCGCGGTCCAAAGGGCCGGTCAATGCCCGCCCGAAGCCAGGCACGAAGGCCAGCGACCCCGTCGCGTCGCGCTCAAGAAGACTGAAGGCGACGGTCAGGAGATCCGATCCTTCTCGGCCGGCCAAGGCATTCACGCCATCGTTATCGGAAACACTTCCATGTCGTTGCGAAAAAAAATCGCGCCCTTGCCCCTCGCCGCTCCGGCCGACCGAATGCGGGCAACGAACGCAACGCGTCCTGCACCCACCGTCCTCCTTCCCATCCTTTTTTTCGGCGGCGCCGGCCGATGGGGACCGTCGTTCGACGCGGGCCCTTCGCGCGCATTTCCCCGGCCGAACCGAAGGGTTGCGGTGTCCGATACCGCGCTGGCGCGCGTCCCCACCTTGACGGCAGGACTCGCCTCGCGGACCGTAGGCTATGGGCCATGAGAAGCTCGAGCTCCCCACCGGCGTGATCACTGGCGACCTCGTTCAGAAGACGTTCGCCCACGCCAAGACCCATCAGTACGCCCTGCCGGCCGTCAATGTCGTCGGGACGAACGGTATGAACGCCCTCCTGGAGACCGCGCGGGACCTGAAGGCTCCGGTGATCTGCCAGTTCTCCAACAGCGGCGCGTCCTTCGTGGCAGGAAAAGGCTTATCCAACGCCGACCAGCGCGCGTCGATCGCCGGCGCTATCGCCGGTTCGTACCATATCCACGAGCTCGCCAAAGCCTACGGCGCCTCGGTCATCCTTCACACCGACCACTGCGCGAAGAAACTATTGCCATGGGTGGATGGCCTCCTGGAGGCCGGCGAAGCGTACTACGAGCGCAACTCAAAACCCCTGTTCAGCTCGCACATGCTCGACCTGTCCGAAGAGTCGCTCGAAGAGAACATCGGCACCTGCAAGCGGTATCTGGAACGCATGAGCAAAATGGGCATGACCCTCGAGATCGAGCTGGGGGTCACCGGGGGCGAGGAAGACGGGGTCGACAACACCGACGTCGACGCCTCGCGCCTGTACACCCAGCCGGAGGAAGTCGCCTACGCGTACGAAGAGCTGAGCTCGGTCAGCGACCGGTTCACGATCGCCGCGTCGTTCGGCAACGTGCACGGGGTGTACAAGCCGGGAAATGTGAAGCTCCAGCCGGCGATCCTCAACAACTCCCAGAAGTACATTCAAGAGAAACACTCCACCCCCGAAAAGCCGGTCTACTTCGTGTTCCATGGCGGATCGGGTTCATCGCTGGCCGAAATCCGAGAAGCCATCTCGTACGGGGTCATCAAGATGAACGTGGATACCGATCTGCAGTGGGCCTTTTGGAACGGAATCCGCAACTACTACACGGACAATGAAGGCTACCTGCAGGCGCAGATCGGAAACCCCAAAGGTAGCGACGAGCCCAACAAGAAGTACTACGATCCTCGAGTGTGGCTCCGAAAGGGCGAGGAATCATTCAAGACCCGTCTCGCCCAGGTTTTCGAGGACCTTAACAACGTCGAACGCCTCGCCTGATCTCGATCGCCACGCCGCGGCGCCGAGCGAACGGCGCCCCTACCGTCGTGAGCGGACGCCGGGCCCCAAAGACAGCAGTACCGAACGCGGCCGGACCGGCTCCCGGCCGTGCTCGCCCACCGCTATCGCGGGCATTGGTCATTTTTCGGTTCCGAGCGGTCAGCCGCGCATCACAAAGATGCACACATAGCGTGTGCCGCCTGCGCCCGGTCGTGCTCTGCTCATCGCAGCTCGGCGGCCGCAAAGGGGCCGGATTCGAGCATGGAGCACTCCGTATGAAGGCCATTGTCTACGACCGATTCGGACCGCCAGAGGTCCTCGAACCACGCGCGCTCCCCGACCCCGGGCCCGCCCCGGGCCACGCTCGGGTCGCCGTCCACGCCGCCGCCGTGAATCCCAAGGACGTGCTGCTGCGCAAAGGGAAGTTGCGCTGGCTCGCGCGGGCTCCCTTTCCACGGGTACCCGGCTACGACGTGGCCGGGGTTCTATTGGACGATGCCGAGGGCATCGCGGCCGGTACGCCCGTGTATGGGATGATCCAGGCCCACAGCGGCGGCGCTTGCGCGCAGGTGGCCTCGGTTCCGTTCGATGAGCTCGCCCCTGTGCCCGCTGGCCTGTCGATGGTTGAGGCGGCGTCGCTTCCGCTGGTCGGCCTCACCGCTTTACAGGCCCTGCGCGATGAGCTCGGCGTGGAGCCAGGGCAGCGGGTGCTTCTCAACGGCGCATCGGGCGGGGTCGGCACCGTCGCCGTTCAGATAGCCAAGGCGCTCGGGGCGGAGGTCATCGCCGTCTGCTCGGCGCGAAACGCCCCGCTGGTCCGCGACCTCGGGGCGGACGTCGTGCTCGACTACCAACGAGACGACCTGAAGCAGACCACGGGCCTCGATCACGTCTTCGATATCTACGGAACGCTCCCCTACGACCGGGCGCGCCGACTGCTGGGGTCGAAGGGACGATACTGCACCGCGATCCCGTCGCCGCCGGCGATCCTTCGCGGGCTGCTGCGACGAGCGGGCGTTCATCCCGCCGCCTTGGTGGTGGTGCGAAGTCGCCGCAAGGATCTCGCCCAGCTCAGCGAGTGGGTGGAGCGAGGCGCGCTTCGCCCCGTTGTCGATCGCGTCCTTCCCTTGGAAGAGGCGTCCGCCGCGCACGCATACCTCGAGACCCGCCGCGCCCGGGGCAAAGTCGTTCTCGAGGTCACGCCCCCTAACTAGGACGGGCGGGCCATGAGCGACGCGGGAACCGGCTCCGGTCGGCGCGCCGGTCGATCCTCGGCCATCATCTGGCCGGCGAGGAACAAGCAGTGCTCCTGCTCGTCGGGATGGGTGTGCTCGTGAGCCAACATAAGTAGGGTGGAAAAAGGTCCGGTCCGATCCTGCAGATCCGCCAACTTCTGGCGGACGGTCTCGGGTGACCCGAAGATGACCAAGTCTCGCACGAGATCCGTCACGGTGGTTTGGTCCGTAGCGCCGATCTTGTGCTGAGCGTTGAAGTGGCGCAGCAGCCGCAGCTCGTACTCGAAGTGTTTGTAGGTCCCCGAAGTCGGGTTCATCACGAACTTCTCCGCCTCCGCGTCCGTGTCGGCGATAAACACGGAGCGAACGACCTTCCACCTCGCGGGGTTCGCCGTGCGCCCGCTGCCCGCCCCTTCCTGATAGGTTTCCCACTGACGCTCGAGCGCCGTCGGGGGCGCAAAGTGCGCGGAAAGGAGCATCCAGTCGTTCTCGCCGGCCAGGCGAGCGCTGTGGGAGGCGCCGCTGGATGCGGCCAAGGCCAAGGGCGGATGAGGCTGTTGCACCATCTCCGGGAAGCTGCCGATGCCCAGCTCCGGGAAGAGCTGGCTCTCGAGGCGGACATGGTAGTGCTCGTTGTCGATGTTCCACGGCGGCGACTGAGACCAGATATGACGGACGACCTCCAACGCCGCGAACATCTTTTCCATGCGGCGCTTGCCGTCCTGGAGGCCGTAGAGCTCCTGGTCGCTCTGCAGACCGCCGCCCCCGATGCCCACCATGAGCCGGCCGCCGCTGAGATGATCCAGCATGGCGATTCCTGCCGCGACCTCCACTGGGTGATAGAATGGAAGGTTGAGAACCCCGGCCCCCAACCGGATTCGTTTCGTGCGCGCCGCTGCGTAGCTGAGGAACATTCGGTTGTTGGTGACGCTGTAGACGGAGCCGGAAAAATGCTCGCCGGTCCACACCTCCGAGAAGCCCCATTGCTCCGCCCGCTCAACCTTGCCCACATCCTCTGCGATCTTCAGTCCGAACGCCTTCCGTGACGGATAGAGGGGCTGCATAAATAGTCCCAGGTTCAGGTCCAGGTCCGCGTTCATCCTCGCTCCTTTGCTTTGGCGAAGTAGTCCCCGGCCAGGATGGCCAGAACGTCGACGTCGACGAACGCACCAAAGCGATAGTAGGCCGACCTCTTCGTGCCTTCGTGGCGAAAGCCACACGCCGCGTAGAGCCGGTGGGCGGCTTCATTGTCCGCATAGAGCTCCAGCTCGATCCGATGCAGGCCCAGGTCTTCGAACCCGTGGCGCAACGCCAGCTGGGTACCGACGGTTCCCGCCCCCTGACCGCGGTCGTCGATATCCCCCACCAGGATATGGAATTGGGCGCTGCGATGGACCGGGTGAATATTCAATAGAGAGATCAATCCAATCGGCCGGTCGTGTCCGTCGGCGATCACCATCCGGACCCGACCCGGATCGTCGCTCAACCAGGACTGCATGTGGGATACGGCGCCATCGAGCGAACGAAAGCGAAACGGCCCCCCGATCGAGCGATAGAGCGACCGGTTTTGATACCACTGGGCGACACTCGCCAGATCGGATTGCAAGAGACCGCGCAGGCGAATAGATTCCCGCTGCAAGACATACTGCTCCCCGGTCACCGAACTCATCTACCACGTCCGCGGCCAAAGCCATCACACCGAACCCAGAGCCACCTCGACGTGCCTCGAAAAACTCAACCATGCCCCCTCTTCCTGGCGATGAGAACTCGGTGTACCCGGTCGACCGTACTCGCTGCTCGCACTACAGCGTCGCCGCCGTCATCCGGAACCCGGCCGGCCAACTCCTCCTGCAGCACCGCGACGACAAGGCAGGCGTCACCTACCCAGGACACTGGAGCTTCTTCGGCGGCTTCGTCGAACAGGAAGAAACGCCCGCCGATGCGCTCCGCCGGGAGATACAGGAAGAGATCTCTTGGTGCGCCGATAACATCACGCACCTCACCACCAGCATCTTCGACCAATATGAACGCAGAAACGCGGTCGCGTACCGAGAGTACTTCCTGCTCGAGTACGATGACCGGACCCATCCACGGCTGACCCAAAGAGAAGGACAAGGCATGGCCTGGGTCGGCCGAGACCAGCTTCCGGATTATGTTTTAAATACCGTGCCCATCGACCTGCCGGTCCTTGTCTCCATGCTGAACCCGCGGATCGTATTTTTGACGGATCGCCGATAGACGGTTCACCATCCGGCGCGAACCGCCTCGATGATGCGCTCCATCTCGAGCTCGCCATAGCGCTGATCGCACGGCAGGCAGATCAATTGGTCGCGCAGGACACACTCGACCGCGCCCGGCCGAGCGGTCTCGGGCAGCGCCGGCCAATAGCGGGGGGCGAAGATCGATCGTCGGGCCAGCGCACGAGACGCTTCCGCCGCATCGGGAACGACAATAGGAAACGCAAAAGGAAGCCATGACGGCGACCCACCGTCGGATTCGAAGGCGTCGACGATCCGGTCCCCCAGAGCGTCGTATAGCTGCCGATAGTTTCGCCGCCGGCCCTGCATCAAGCGCTCACCATCGAAACGGCCAAGGAGCGCTTCGCTCAATCGACTGATGGGCAGATCCGGTCCCACGAGCCCCGCCGCCTCTTTCTCCTGGAACCGGGCATACCAGACGGCGTTATTGACGGCGAAGGGATCTTCTCCCCGGTCGAGGGCCGGGCGCATGAAGTCACTGTCGAGAAACGGCCGCTGTGCGGCGGGGGCCAGCGGCTGACCGCTAACGGCCAGAACGCCGCCGTCGGGCACCGCGCAGATCTTGCGCGGACTGTAGAGCTGATAGGGGGTCAGCGCGATCGCGGACGGAAAGGGCGACTGGGCGTAGTCTTCCATCCACAGAATATCCGACCGCTCCCGGACGACCGCGACCGATGACCGGTCCGCGGGGCGGCCGAAGTATCCGGGCAAGATGGCCGCACACGCCGGCGGGAGTCGCCACAACGCCGATGGATCCGGACGAAGCGCAGCGTCGATAGGAAAGTAGACGGGCTCATAGCCGGCGGACGCGAGCGCCTGCGGCACCGCGGGACACATGAAGGCGGGCATCGCCACCTTCTTCGTACGCGCCTTCTCGGCCAGCAGATGGAGCAGAGCACTGCGTTGGTTGTGAAAGAGCAACAGCTGGTCGGCGGTCTCTCGCCACCGATCGAGAACGGATCTGTTCGCATCGGGCACCAGCGTCAGGTCGACACCGAAGAACCCGCCGACCGGAGACCGCTTGCGATCACTCATGGGGGATCGGATGTCTCTCCAATGACGTAGATGGACGCGCCGTAGTGCGGCCATTCTTTACCCAGCTGGTAACAGGCCTCCATGAAGTCGTCAGTGATCAGGGGGCCGCCCATCAACGCATTGAACTGGAAGTTCGCGAGGGGCTTGTAGAATATCCCCCCCGCCGCGACCTCCTCGATGCCCGCCGATCGCGCGTCGGCGATCAGCGTATCGAGCATGTAGACCCGGCGGTGACCCGCCTCGTGATCCGCCGTGGTCAGATCCGTTCGGTGTTTGATCAGGCCCATCTTCACCGCGATCATCCGCGACGGGGCCCCTCCATTGGGGACGGCAATGAACAACCGGCCATTCGCAGACAACAGCGAGCGGAGCTTGTCGAGCACCGCGACGGGGTCGATGACGTGTTCCAGGACGTGGGTCATGACCACGTTGTCGTAGGTGCGGCCGGGGTCGAATTCCTCGATCAATGCGTTATGAAAGGCAACGTCTCGTCCGACCTTACGTTTCGTATAGTCGATGAACGGCATCATGGGCTCGACCACCGCGAGGTCCGTAAACCGGTTCGACAACAAACTCGTCTGATCACCGTGGGAACAGCCCACTTGTAAACACGAGCCGGCCCGCCAGTAGGCCTCGAAGGTACGCATCATGTACGTTCGCATGGCCACGTCGAATGCGGCTTCCTTCTCGCCTTCATAGGCGGCGTCGGCCGACTTCAGCCGGTCATACTCCGCCTCAAGTTCCGTCTGCTGTTCCGTCGTCGTCGTCATCCGTTGCCGCTCGCTTCCTCTCAGCGCTGATCGCTTCGGTAGCTTCTTTTCTCCGGCCGCTGATAATACTCGTCGACGCTGGCCGGGACTCGAGCGAAGAAGCCGAGGAGCTGCTGCTGGTCTTCGGTCAGCTCCGCTTTGAAAGCATCGTCAAGCTGCCGGTAGAAATCGATCTGGGGCTTGATGAACGGCCGAGTGTAGCCGATCGTCAAACACCGCCGCGGCCGATCGGTCTCGTTGGCGCCGGCGGCATGCCACAGATGCGAGTCGAAGGCGTAGATATCGCCCGCCCGCCCCACGGCTCGGTCAGCTCGTTCGAAGAACAGTCGGTCGGCGGGCTTATCCGCCACGTGGTGCGACCCTGACAGCAGATAGGTGGCCCCGTTGTCCACGGTGAAGTCATCCAACAGCACCATGATGTTGATCATCAAGCGATAGGGAGCACTGAAGGATCGTACGTCTCGGTGAATCTTACCCACGTAGGAACCGCGGTGCTTCTCGTTGATCACCGCGTTGAACGCACTGAGCACGTACTTGTCGCCGCCGAAGTAGTCGTCAAGGTAGTCCTCGAGGAAGGGATCGAACAACAGTCTGTCGAAGCTGGTGCGGCCGCCGACGAGGTGATGAGCGGTGCCGACAATGAGATCGCCGACCCCGTTGCGGGTCGCGACCTCGAGCCGCTCACGGTACAGTCGGTCCAGATCGTTCCTTAGCGCCAGAACCATTGCCTCATCTACCGCCGCCTCGAACCGGAACCATCCACGAGTAGCGATCAGGTAGTTGAAGTCTTCCCGAACGAGGTTCCTCGGATCTTGTCCCTCGGCCCCGATGTCCATTGAGCGCCTCCTTGCTCAGCCCTGCGCGCGATAAGCGGGGAAAAAGTCAGTCGCCCCCCGACCGGCCGACAGAGCTGCGTAACGACGTTGATCGAGGACGTGGGTGACCAGGTAGGACTGCGTTTGGTCATTACTGAACGCTCTTTTGAAGCGCGCCAGCCCATCAGCCGGATTGTCCACCGTGCCTGCGACGCCGCCAAGATTCAGCAGACCCGAGCTATTCTCCGCGGCAAAGGTATGGATGGCGGTCTCGTAGATGCCGAAGTGCGCCAAACAGTCTCTGCCCTGGCGGCTGGTGCCCGCCAAATGACCGTAGTAGCAGCCCCGGTGGTGCACGAAGGTGATCATGGAGATCATCTGTTCGTCGCTATAGGCGCCGAATGCTCGCACCATGCGCTGGTCGGCCAGAACCCGGAAATAGTCGACGGGCAGAGCGTCGCGCTCGGCCACGCCGTGCGCCTGACACAACGACCGGTAAAAAAGCATCCACTCGCCGAGGACGTCGCTGAAGGCGACCTCCTTGATCTCACACAGCCGCAGGCACTTTCGGATCTTGCGCCGAGTCTCTCGGTCGTACTCGGGCGCGGGCCGATCGAACCACCGCAAGTAGTGAGTCTTGAACGGACGCATGGAGCCTCCCGCCGCGGCCACCGCCTCGCTGGCCGGAGCACCGAAGGGATCGCTGACCAGGACCACGGATACGCCGCCTCGAGACCGCAGGGCCCTGATCCCCTCACCGTAGTCGCACCCCGCCCCCATCACGGATAGAGGATAGGGCCCCGTATAGTCGTGACCCGGTCCCAGCGGTTCGGGAAGTGACCGTTCGATGAGCGCGCACTCCCAGGGGGGACAGTCGACCGCACGCCGCCCCGGCCCGGCCAGAGCCCCCGCGTAGGCGACGCTCGCGTAAGGATGCCGGTCGCTCATGACTCCGGGGCCCGACCGGCCACGGCAAACAAAGAGCCGGCGAGGTCGGGATAACGGTCGGCCAACGCGTGCAGACCGTCCGCATGGGCATCGGTAAGAAGTCCGCTGTCGTACAGCTGGTTGAGCTGAAAGTCGGCCAGCGGTTTGACCATCAGGCCGCCCGCTCGCTCGAGGTGATACCCCTGGGCGGCGATGTCTGCCTTCAGTCTGGCTAGATCGTAGACCCGCCGATGACCGCATCGTCGATCGTTGTCCGTCAGGGCGTAGAGGTCGGTGATCAGCCCCATGGCCTGGGCCAGTTGTCGGGACAGCGCCAAAGCGTTGGGGACGACGAGGTAAAGTAGTCCGCCTTGCGTGAGCCACTGTCGACATCTTGCGAGCAAGGCCCGCGCGTCGAGCACGTGTTCGAGGACATAGACCGCGAGGATCAGGTCGTAACGCCCCGACGGCTCGAATCGCTCAAATAGCGAATGGAAAACTCTGACGTTGCGGTGGGGAAGAGCCCGCGCCTGCTCAACCGACGGCCGGGCACCATCCACGATGTCCAACGTCTCGACCTGTTCGGCCCATCGGGCGGAAAGCTCGGCGTCCGAACACCCCAGCTCCAGAGCGCGTCGGCCGGCCAAGTAGGGCCGGCAGGCGTCGAAAGCAAAACGTCGCATGTGCGACAGCTGACGATCGTCTTTCTCGGTATAGGCGGCATAGAGGCGGTCCAACAGCTTCGACTCCCGAACCAGCGCCTCCATCTGTTCAGCACGATCCGACATGCATCCTCCCGGGCACCGTGATGCGCCATCTCGGCGTCCGCCCCGGTAGTCGCGGTAATCGGTAGAACTTCGATATTGTCCATCCAAGACGGAGACGGTCGCCGTCAGATCGGCGACGACACCCGCCCGCGACGCGGTTAGCGACGATCGTTAAGGGCCTCCGCCAGGGCGTTACACACCACATCGACTTCACTTTCACCGAGGCCGCTGTGAAACGGCAGGCCCAGCAGATGGTCGCCGAGATGATCGGTGACGAGGAGATCTGCCTGGCCGGCCACCGGAACACGTTCGACGGCGGCGAAGCCAGGATGTCGGTGTAGCGGCGGACAGTACCATCGCCGCGTCTCGACACCTTGTCCGCGCAGGCACCGAGCCACCCCCTCGGCCTCGACGGGCAACCGGAGGACCATCAGCGTCGGCGCCACGGGCCGCGGCCGGCGCTGACGGACGGCGCGATAGCCGACTCGCCGCGACAGGAGTCGTCGATAGATGCCCCACACCTTTTGGCGCCGAGCTTGAAGCTCAGGCCAGCGCGCCAGCTGCGCGAGCCCCACCGCGGCGTGGTACTCGGACATCTGACCGTTGGTTCCCGGGGCCTCGCACCGACCGGCCTCGATCCCGAAGTTCGACCAACGTCGAACTTTTTCGACGAATTGCGGTGACTGCGACGCGACCAGCCCGCCCTCGCCAACCCCGAGCGCTTTGGTGGCGTGTAGGCTAAACGCCACCGTCGAACGATGTCCGACCTTTTGCTCCCCGAAGGCACCGGCGGCATCGATCAGCACCGGGCATCCTGTCTCCGCCATGAATTCATCCCACGCGGCGACCGGTTGCGGTGCGCCGAACGTCGCAACGGGAATGATGGCGTCGATCTGCGTTCGCTCGAGAATACGACGCGCGATCTCCGGCGTGAGGAGCCACGAGCGACGGTCGACGTCGCCCAACACCGGTACCGCCCCCGCCCGAAGAACGGCCGTGGCCGTGCCCGGAAACGTCAAACTCGGCAATAGAACCCGAGCCTTGGACTTCAAACGAAATGTGGCCAGCCCCATCTCCAATGCCGTCGTCCCGGAGGACGTCGTGGTCGCGAAGACGTCAGCGCCGCTGAGTTGACTCAGGACCGAAGCCAGGCCGGCTTCCAATTCCCGCGCCAGAGGGCCAAAGCTCGTATACTGCCGATGCGCGTCGATCCGTTCCAGGAACGGCTGCAGCTGGGCCGCGCACGGCATGTCCGGCGCGAGCAACCGAACCCTGACTTCATCGACCGCCTCTTCGCTGGCCGGACGGAGCGAGGGCAGTGGTCGAACTGCGGTGTGCATGGACAAAGGTGTGAATCGGTTGCTTGAGTCAAAACTCAACGACCCGATTCCGAACATAGCCATCACCACGCGCGGGCTCTCGTTCGACGGGTGCGCCCAGTATGAGCGCGCCGACGCCCAGCTTGGGCCCGGTGACCAGGGCCAATTTTCTTAGGACTCGAATCCGGCCAGTTTTTCAAACACGAGACGCCGCGTCACGTCGTCGACGGGAACGAGGCTCAGCCAGGTCCGGGTACGACCTCCCGAGGCCACGCGGGTCTCGACCAGCCGGAACGAGAACACCGTCCCCGCAACCTGGTAGCGCTCGGGGGGCCGGGCGCCCACCGGTAGGTGCAGACTCCCCAATACCTGCCCTGGATTCACCAGCGCGCTGCGCAGACCGTCCGCAGAGGTCGTCAGCTGCTCGACGGACCTGGGCCCGTCGCCACACGTCTTGCGCCACAGATCCTGCGGGGCGCCGACCAGCGACAGACACGCGTCGAAGACGGCGTTCGTCGCGATGACATGGCCCGCGTCGTTCAGTTCGCACGCGGGGTGACCGTCGAGCGCCAGTTGAATCGAGCTTTCCGGCTCCGGGGTGAGAGGACGAAGCCCCATCCAGTCGAGGAGCTGGTCACGCTCCATCGGGCTTATCGCCAGGGCGTGGGCGAGGCGAAAGAGGACTTCGGGGCTCGCCTTCGCCTTTCCGCACTCGACGCGACTCAAATGCCGGGCCGACACCGACGCCCGAGCCGCGAGCTCTTCTTGGGACAGCGAAGTCCGGTGGCGCCAGCGTCGAAGGGCCTGCCCAACGATGAGCCCGTCCATCACCCCCGATCTCAGACCGGTCGAGAAGACATGTCGAGGCCGAATCCGAAGCGGAGGTCATGGAGCTGTTCACGGAGATTCGGCAAATCCCCCCCATGACCTCATCCTCCACCACCACCACCCGCGTCGTCATCATCTTGATCGTCGTCGTCGCCGCTCTTCGAGGCCTTCTGGCCCTCGCTGGCTTCTTCGCGCCCCAGTTCGTCATGCGAGAGCTCGGGGCGCCGCCCGAGCTCAATCCCCATATGCCCTACGTCGTTCGTGTATGGGCCATTCGGGATATCGTCCTGGCAGGATTCCTGATGAGCGAGCGGCATCGGCGCGCGGTGGTTGCTCTGCTGTTGGTCGCGATCATCGATGCCGTTGACGTGATTTCGGCCGGGTTGGCGGCCCTCGAAGGCCCTTACGACGCCCCGACGGCCCTTGGTCTGGCGGGGGTAGCGATCGCGTTCCTCATCCCGGAGTTGGTGGCGATCGCTTGGATTCGCTCCGCGCAGCGGGATGACCAACGACGGTCCGATGCGCTGGCGCCGCCGAGACCCGGCGACGAAAATCGGTAAGCGAATCTATATCCTGACAGACCATCGTGTTGCGCGCCGGCGATTTCATCGAGCGCGACAAGACCGGCAACTGGTTCGACACGTACATTACCCACAAAGTGCATCAGGGCGTCATCGTCTACCCAGGGCGGGTCGACATCGACCACGCCTGGGCCTATCTGCCCGACTTGGCCCGCGCGGCGGTCGCCCTCGCCGAGCGACGAGACACGCTCGGCAGATTCGTATCGATCGGATTCCCGGGCCATACGTTCTCCGCCGTCGCGCTCAAGCAGCGCGCGGAAGCGATCCTCGGACGACCGGTCCGACTCAAGACGTTGCCGTGGCCTTTCATGCGGATCGGAAGCGTGTTCAGCCCCGCCATGCGAGAGGTGCTGGAGATGCGGTACCTGTGGGACGTCCCTCACCGTATCGATCCCGGGTCTTTCGAACGAGTCCAGCCCGACTTTCAGCCGACCTCGCTCGACGACGTCCTGCGCGACGTTTGGCAGGCCACCTTGTCACCGGTGACCGATACATCCCCGCGCCTGGCCCACCGAGACTGACCACGACGAGGCCATCTCGCCGCGACCAGCCGGCCGGGCGAGGGACTCGCCGCGACAAGGCGGCCGGGCGAGGGACTCGCCGGCGATCAGGACTCGAGCGCGTACTCGACGATGTCCGCGAGGGTCAGCCGACCGTCATGCTCGTGATCGCGTCCGTATCGGGGACCGTATCGCCGATAGCCCGCGATGTCCTTACTGGGCTTCCAGCCCGGGGTGGTCACGAAGCTCTCCTGGCAGCACCGAAGCATCGT
Organism: Myxococcota bacterium; assembly: GCA_028289325.1. Classification (GTDB taxonomy): domain Bacteria; phylum Myxococcota; class Kuafuiibacteriia; order Kuafuiibacteriales; family Kuafuiibacteriaceae; genus JANQQN01. The sequence goes on from JANQQN010000239.1 coordinate 17,605, forward strand.
TCAAAATACCTCGAGCAGGATGGCGGAGCCCACCGGCCCCAGCCGTTGACCCTTGCCTTCGACGGCGGCCTCCCGCATTAGGTACAGGAACAGAGGCGTGTGCTCTTCGAGGCAGGACCGCAGGCGCTTGTCGACGCACTGCCAGCCCCGGGCAAACGGATCGTCGTCCGGGTGAGGCGGCGAGAACTGCAGGTCGAAGGTGGGGTCGGCGCCGGGATAGCCGAGCGACTGCAGAGCGGCGGCCACGCTCTGGCCACTGGGCAGGCCCAGCACGACCCCTCGACGTAGATTTCGAAACGCCAAGGACCGCTCGTCGTCGGACGCGCGAGCGCCGACCACGGGATCCGGCATGCGAATCAGCTCGTCGGTGAGCAGGCTGTCGAACGCCTTCGCGCGCTGGAACGTAAACCGAGGCTCGATGTCGAGCAGGTATCGCCAGTCGACCACCAGTTCCGGCGGGACCTGGCTGAAGCCCTCGGTTTGAAACCGCTCATCGAACAACTCCACCGACGGAAAGTCCGCGTTGACCGCATACTCGGCGCGCACGGTCGTATGCCCGAACCGGTACGCGGCCACCGAGAATTCGACCGGCATGCAGAGTCGGTGGTGGTGCGAGCTACCGTAGGGCGCGCAGATCGGGGTCCGGTGATACTTCTGGGTGAGGTCGAGCAGCCGTTGGGTCGCGAAGTCGAAGACGTCGGGTCGGCAGATCCGCTTTAGGAAATCGAACCACACCACGTACTGATAGTGAAACCGGGCCTGTCGCTGCGCTTCTTCGAACGGATAACGGACGAGCAGTCGATTGTGAAACCGCAGAAACACCAGCTGCATCTGCGATACGAAGATGTTCTCGTCGTTTCTGGGATCGCCGATCAGGGCTCGGCCTTGGTCGTTGCGGGGAACGTCGTTCGGATTGACTCGCCCCTCGACATCGCTCCCCACCAGCAGACGCCCTTGCTGCGATTCGTCGTACAGGTGAGGCGAAGCCTCGGGCCCAAAGCCATAAACGCAGTCGAGGTCCAAAGTAGCGGTTCGAAGGTTACCCAGCTTGTTGATCTCACCGATGGATAACTCCGTCGCGCCGAGCCGAGTGGTCGTATCCAAAGTGACGTCGTGGTCGACAAATTGAGCGAAGAAGGTATACGCCGCCGGCAACTCGCTATCTGGCGATTCATCCCGTGCGTCGTGCATCGGACCGCCTGCGCGTCCAAGGGCGGTCGCCATCTCATCGGCCAGACAGTGATCCTTCGAAAAGCCACACAACTCCGCCTGAGACTTCGATATATCCGGGAACATCTTGCAGAAGGTACCCAGCTGAGCGTGTGCGCAGCCTCGAGCCTTGGTCATTCCGTGCATCGATTTCTTGGTCATTTCAGCCTCGTTTTCCGAACAGGCACGGAGGCAGTCGCGCCGATTCACTCTCAGCCCGGAATCGCACCACATAACTCATGCCGGCATCATCCTCTGGCAGCGGTAACTCCCACCGACATCTTGCACCCACCCATCAGAAACCCATACTTTCGGACATAGTATGTTCGAGGAGACTCTCGCCTTAACTTCATCGCGCAACCCTTGGTGACACCGGCGGCGCCTTGGCGATGGCGACCGACGCGTGGCGATCGGCGTACGAGCAGCGCGACGCCTTTCAACTTGGTCGTCGACGCCTTACATGAACACACCAAGACACACCATTTCAGCTCAGGGCACATAAGCGAAGGAAATGACGCAACACCGCGGATCCTCAACCGACAATGGGTACAGGGCTCGGCCGGACTGAGGTCCGGCCGATACGAAAGGAATCGACCCAAATGGTGGACCCAACGAGTACGACGAATGTGTGCGGCGCCGGGCGCACGCCTGGACTGACCGATGGCGTTTCTGGCCTGGCAGACCGGGACCGCTCGGATCTCCTCGGCGCGGCGAACGCGGTGTCGCCCGACGGCGTGGGATCGACGGCCCGCAACCTGCTAGGCACTGAGCAAGACGGTTTCTCTACCCCCGATCTCGTTCAATATGCGCAGGCCAACAATGGCGTTCGAACCGATGCTCCGGCCGCCACCAGCCGCGACACCATAACCTTTGTCGATAAGCGTCTGGGTCGGGTCACCCTTCCTCGACCCGAGGACCACATGCGAGCCTACGACGCCAGCCACCCGCGGTATCACGAGTACGAGCACATCGGCGTGCTCCATCGAGGACCGGTCGATGCCGACAAGATGTGGGAAGCCTTCCGTCGGCATCCTGCGCCCGGCGGTGATGGCCAACCCGTCAGCACCGGTGACGAGACCTACGTGAGCGTTGCCGGCGGCATCGTGCAGGGTACCGTCACCCATACGGTCCGCGACAGCGATCAGACGATCGTCAACACCACCAAGCCCGACCACACCCTGCACGACGGCCAAGTGCAGCGCAGCCTCATCATCACCGACCAGGGCGCATTCGTGTACACCACCGGCCGGGGCATCAACTCCAACGCGATCACCCAAGCCATGAACAGCAGCCAGATCGGCGTCAACATGACGTGGGGCGGCATTAACAGCGACGTGGCCGACGAGTATCAGCGGCTCATGTCGGAATAGTCAGTCACCGCCGCCGAGTACTATTCATCGCTCACGTTGAGCTGACCTCGGCGAACCTTCGGTTTCGGCGACGCTTCGCGCGTCGGCGCAGCGCTTGCTGCCGAAGCCGCGCCTGCCCGTCCGGATCGCCCTTCCGCCCCCAACAGATCTTTGACCTGAAGGCCCTTAGGGTCCCGCGGAGACGCGACCTTGGGGGCGACCAGGGGCATCGAGCGCCCTTCCTGCTGGAGAAACGCGCGCGCCGTGTCCCGCATCTGGGCCCCGCCGCTCAGCGCTTCGAGGTGAGGTCGGATGCCCGTCGCGTTGGCGACCACCACCGCCAGAAGGTTGGCCGCCGCCGGCGAGTCGAGGGTCGATCTCAGGGCCACGATCAGCTGAAGGGCCCGTCGAACCTCCGCCCGCGCGGAGGGGCTTTGCACCACGCTCTCCATGACATCGGCCATCGCTTCGAAGCCCGACTGCGTCAGCTCGAATCGCTCGGATCGACCGGTGGTCAGATGCTGCATCAAGGCCTCTTCGAAGCGTGTGGTCGCCATCCGAGGCAGTCTACGCCAATCTGGGGCCGGCGAGGAGCCTCGCGCCGGCGATACCGAGATGAGCTTTCGCGGTGGTTATTGGAGGGCGATCTTGAAGCTGAGGCTGAACGTACGACCGCGGTTGAACGCGCGCCACAATTCGCCGCCGCGGGTCCATTCAAGTCGAGGGTCGATCAGGTTCGACGCGCCAACCCGTAGCGCTCCCGCCGTCAGGTCGTCTTCCCAGATGCGCCACGTCCAGGTGATGTCCAGCGTCGGAATCTGCTCCTGAATGATGGAGAATTCCTGAGCGACGCGGAACAGGCGGGGCCCGACCTGGTTGTACGCGATCGTCAAGTCGTGCTCATCGCTGGAGTAGCCGGCCTGTACGTTGAGGGTGTAGTCCGCCTGGCCCGTCAACTCTCGACCGGGCTTATCGAAGCCGTCACCCCTCACCTGAACGCTCGAGAACAGGAACGCAACGTTGGCCATCACGTAGATGTTGTCGATGAACTCGGGTCCATCGATCCATTCGCGAAGGTGGCCGAACTCGAACCGGCCCCCGAGCTCGATGCCGAAGACGTCCGCACGCCGACTGTTTTCGAAGACGAAGACCTGACCCGACCCACCGGCCCGGAATCGCAAGACCTGTTCGATGGGATCGGTGTACCCCTTCCAGAAGCCGCCCAGAGTCAACGACTCGGTGGGTGTCGGGTACCACTCCAGGCGCCCTTCCACCGCGTCGATGATCGCCGGCACCAAGTCCTCGTTTCCGATGAAGTTTTCGCCGGTATCCGGGTTGATGAATTCGGCGTCGGACAGCTCGTTCAAGGTCGGGCGGGAAGTCGTCTTTCCGTAGGCGCCGCGGAGCTGGAGGTCCTCCAGGATGAACCAGGTCGTAGAGATGGACGGGAACCACTCCTTGCGCCGAAAATCGGCCTCCTCCTCGGAGACAGTCCTAAACGTTCGCACATACGTGTCCACATCCTCGTAGCGGACGCCGCCAACCACGCGAAGAAGGTCTCCCAGACGAACGTCGGCCATGCCGTAAGCACCAAAGACATCGATAAAGCCCTCCGAGTCGTCGCGAAACGAGTCGGATTGATCGAAAAATTCGATGGTGTTCCCAATCTCTGACGTGTTGTACAGAACTTCAGGGTCGAGTTCTCTGAGGTTTAGGTCTACTCCCTCGGCGCCGGCCAGCAGGAACTCACGATTCAAGACGTCACGGTCCTGAGCCGTCCACGCGACCCCCGTCTTGAAGGTTATCCCCAGCCAGTTCTGTTCGGCATCCAGAGGCGTCACCGAGAGATCGAGCATCCCGCTGAGGAGGCGATCATCAACCTCGTTGAACCGACGGGTGACACCGGATTCCGTATCCGACAGGAATACGTCTTCGCCGCCTTCCAGATTGTCGATGTTATAAGTCCGACGGTCAGGAGCATCGCGGATCGCCTCCGCATAGACGCCGCGATACTCGAGTTTGATAAGACTACCGAAGAATTCATGGCTGCCGGCGACCTGCTGAGCGATCAGCGTCCGGTCGATCCAGCTGAGCTCGAAGTCGATCTCAATACGTTCTGCGGTATCGAGAACACGATCGCTGGTCGTCCGCTCACCACGTTGCTGAGTCTGGTGCGCGTAAAACGTGCTCGCGTTGATCTGATGGCCATCCCACTCCGCGGATACCGTCAACAGTCCGCCGATGTCCGAGTTAAAATCCGTTCGATTCTCGGTGGATCGAAACTGCGGCACCAGGATCAGCGTTCGATTGGGGCCGGGGTTAGTGCTGAATCCGTTCTGCGTCCGCCGCTGGCGGCGCCACTTATTGCTCCACTTGACTGACGCGATGGCGCCCAGCCGACCATCCCAGAAGATGTCAAAGGCGCCACCGCCAGCCAGAGCCAAGCCGAAGTCAGGCGGGAGGGTCGTGGGATCTAGATTGTAGATGTTGTTCAACGACCGCGCGATAGCGTTGACCTCTTCATCGCTGTCAAAAGGCGGAACGGTCAGGGTGCGCTCACCATCATTCGTGGCTTCGATGATTTCATCAGGAATGGCGCGCGTGCCATCATCGAACCCAAAGATATCGGTCCCCCCGCCCTCATAGGTTAGCCCCTCGGAGAGCGCGCTAAACGTGTTGATGCCGCTGGACACAGTCATCGACACGAATGGGCTGCTCGGAATACCTCGGGTCTTCAGGTCGATCAAACCCCCGCCAAACTCGGCCGGCCGGTCTGGGGAGTAGCTCTTTTGAACCTCGATGCCCGAAAGAACACCGGTCGGAAACAAGTCGAGCGGAACGACCCGTAGCAGCGGCTCCGGGCTGGGCAGCGGCGACCCGTTCCACATCGTATAGGTGTATCGAAAGTTCTGACCGCGAACGAGGACGTACCTCCCTTGCTCGATGAGCAAACCGGACACCCGCTGCAGGGCTTCGGCCGCATCGCTGTCGCCGGCGGCAGCCATCTGCTCGGCGCCCAGCACTTCGCTGACCGCCGAAGTCTCACGCTGGGCCTCGATGGTCGACGCGATGCTGCCCTCGACGTAGGGCGCGGTGACCACGTAGTCGGCCAGCTGAAGACCGGCCGGGGTGAGCTCGAGGGCGAGGGTCACCTCGCGCGCAGGAATGACGCGGATGTTGTCTTTGGTTTGGGTCGCATAGTCCGGGTGGACCACGGACACCGAGTAGGTGCCCGCCGGTAGCTCGACCGCGAACGCCCCCTCGCGGTCGGTCTCCGCCTCCACGGAGCTACCGCTGAAGAACAGCCGCGCGCGAACGACCGGCTTCTTGTCCTCCACGGAGGTGATGGTGCCCTTCAAGGCGCCGGGCGGGAGCTCTTCTTCGGCATTGTCGGTCTGCGAGCGCCCGCGCTCCGCGATGCGCTCGCCCGCGAGTACGGAGCTGCGCCCCGAGTTCTCGATGTCGAGCACCGGCTCTTCCCCGGAGCGGAGGGTGACGATGATCTGAACGAGCTCCCCTTCATCAGTGAGCAGGTCGAGGTCGACGACCTTGTCCTCGCCGCGAAACATCAACAGGTTCAAACGACCGGACGGGATCTGGACCGACAGTCCACCGATAGCATCGGTCTTACCGAGAACTTGGGCGCCAGCGCGAACCTCGACGTTCGTTACCGGCGCGCCTTCCTCGAAGACGAAAATGTCGATCAAGGACCGAGCCATCTGGGAGGCGACGGGCCCGGCGGGCTGGGCCGCCTGAACGCCGGCGTCCTGAGGGACGCTGGCCAGCGCCAGAAAGAGCGAAACTGCGAGCATGATTCTGGTCTTCCGACGCGATCAGCAGCGCCACTGCTGCCCGCGGCAGTCCACCATCGCTTTTCGAAGCTCGGTGGCCTGGCGGAAGATCTGGGGGTCGCGAAGACCCGACAGAAGCTTCTCCGCGCGAGCGAAATTCTTAGTCTTGAAGTGGGCGTACGCAAGGGCGTATCGGATGCTCTCATCCTTGAGGAGGCCGACGCGCTCGAGGTCGCGGTCCATGGTGGCCACGAGCTCGTAGTCGCGCATCTGCACCAGCACGGAGAGTCGCTGCCGCAACCGCTTCTCACTGTCGGCAATCCGGCCGTTCAGGGCGAGGGTACGGAAGGGGTCGCCGGCGCGCCGGAACAGCTCCGCGGCCTCCACCACCAGCGCGTCTTCGCCGGTTGTGAGGGCCGCGTTCTCAAGAAGCGCGCCTGCCGTCCGATAGTGTCGTTCGTCTTTGTAGACGCGAGCCAGCTCCACGGTGACCGGAATCTCGTCGGGATAGCGCAGGCGCGCCAGCTCCAGGAACCGGAGCGCCTCCTGCGCACTGCCGGAACGGTACAGCGCCGTGCCGATGGCCAGGTAGTCCTTGAAGCCGGCTTGGGTGCGCTCGAGATAGTCGCGACCGAGCAGCGACGCCACCGAATAGAGTCGGGCCTCGATGGCGTAGAAGACCTTTCGACGAAGGAGCTCGTTGTAGCTCGGATGACGCCGCTGCCCTTCGCCGAGCAGGCGCCAAGCCTCCTCGTAGCGCTTGAGCTTCCACGCCGCTTCGGCCCGCATGGCGAAGGTCGACTGGATCTCGGCCGCCTTCTGTGGCTGCTCTTCGAACGCCTCCAACGCCTTTTCGAATTGGTTCGAGTAGAAGTACGCCTGCCCTAGGTACACGTAGAGAATCGGCGCGACCGTCTTGTCCGTACCTTCAGGGGGCGGCGCCGCGATCGAAGCCTCAAAGTCTTCCGCCGCCTGACTGTACAGGCTGAGGTTCAGGCGCACGATGCCGCGGAGGAGATAGTAGCGCCCCTGGTCGAGGTTTTCATCGTTCTTGTCGACCTGGGCGAGGATCGCCGACGCCCGCTGGTAGTTCGCATCGCGAACGAGAACCGTCGCGAGGTCGAGGAAGTTGATCTCCTCGGCCTTCTTCTTCTTTTTGGCCGTGGCTGGCGACGAGAGCGCGAGCGATGCCAGAACCATCAGCAGCAACTTCGCGGTCTTCATCGTCTCGCCAACTCGAACTTGATCTTTTGGCGCGTCCACACGCTGACCGCCTCCCCTTTGTAGAGCGCGGGTTGAAAGCGCCAGTTGGACACACCATCGAGCGCCGCCTGATCGAACTCGCCCGGTGGCTTCGACTCGATGACCTTCTTCTGAATGATGCGGCCATTCTCATCGAGGAGAAGACTGAGCACGACGTACCCGGTTATGCCGCGGTCGCGAAGTCGGGGCGGGAAGGTCGGCGGCGGCTGCTCGAGGGGCTGAGGCGCCGTATCTACGGTGTCGCCGGTGTGAACGACGTCTTCATTCGTCTGCAAGAGGTCTTTCGCGTTGCCACCGATGTCCTCGAACTGAAGGCCGGGCAGGTCGAACGCAATGCCGGCCAGGTTCGACCCCATGTTGGCCAGCAAAGGCCGCGGGGGCGATTTCGGTGCGCGCCGAGGCTTGGGGCGCGGCTTTCGAACCTGCTGCTTCGGCTTCGGCTTCGGCTTCTTTTGCACCTCGATCTCGGTGATCCGCTCGACCTCCTTGCGCTCCGGGGCCTCGGAGAGCTCGTTCATCAGCACCACCGCGCTGATGACGACGGTGGAGCCGACGGTCATGAACAGGAAGCCGAGCCCGTAGTGCCCCGCCCGACTCGCGGTCTCGGCGATGCCTACCGCCCGGCTCATCGCCCCACCTCGAGCTCGGTGGCAACACCGACGTCCTGCGCTCCGGCCTGCCGGGCCGCATCCACGACCTCGATCAGCTTCTGGGAGGGCACGCTGGCGTCGGTCACCACGAGCACGGACTCGTCGGCATTACCCGTTTCCAGCAGGTCGCGCACCCGACTCTGGATCATCCAGCTCCGGACAGGCTGGCCGTCCATGTAGGTCGAGCCGTCGCCCGCGATGAAGATCCGGATCGCCTTCGTCGACGAGCGGGTCGCGCTCGACGCCTTGGGCCGGTTGATGTCGACGTCCATATCCTTCTGGAAGGTCGTGCTGACCATGAAGAAGATCAGAAGGATGAACACCATATCGATCAGGGGCGAGATATCGATCCCTGACTGCTCGTCGGACTTTTTACGCGCTCTCATACCTGGGCCTCGGTTTCGCTATCCCCGGTGAGGATGTTTTTGATCTCTTCGATCTGGCTTTCGAGCACCCGCTGCCGGCGATCCAAGATGCCCCCCAGGATCAGACCGGGGATGGCCACCGTAAGGCCGAACTGCGTCGTCAGCAGCGCCTTGGAAATCCCTCCCGCGATGCCCCCCCGACTGCGAGTACAGCGTCATGTCGCCGAGCGACGCGAACGTCTCGATCATGCCGGACACGGTGCCCAACAGACCGAGCAGCGGCGCGACGGCGACAATGACGCTGGTCAGCGTTTTGTACTTGCTCAGATCTTGCTCGACGTAGCTGAACGTCTCGTCCAGACGGGCGCGCAGATTAAACGTCGTCTCATCCTTCTGCTGAACGCCCAGGATGGCGGCACGTTCGACCGCGCTCTTCGGACGAACGAGGCGGCCATCGACAACGGCCGCCACCGCCTGCCGCGGCTCGTAACCTCGCCCCTTCCGCAGCACGGAGAAGCGAAAGCCCAAGCCAAACCATAGGGCCATCGTCGCGAGAATGAGCGGCGGCATGACGTAGCCGCCCATCTCCGCGTACTTGAGAAAGGCCGAGAGTGCCGCTTCCAAAACGAACCTCAGACCGTCTGCTGGCTCTCGCCGTTACCGTTGCCGTGAACGTCTTTGAAGATGTTCACGATTCGCAGGGTCACGCGGTCGACCTCGTTCTCGATGCCGTCACCCCAGCCCCGAAGCAGATTGCCGAGGAGCAACGTCGGAATCGCGACGATGAGGCCGAGCTCGGTGGTCACGAGCGCGGTCGAGATGCCGCCGGACAGCATCTTCGGATCGCCGGTGCCGAACTTGGTGATCACGTCGAAGGTCGAGATCATACCGGTCACCGTACCGAGGAGACCGAGCAGCGGGGCCACACCCGCGATGACCAAGATGATGGCGTTGAACCGATGGATGTTTCGGTTCTCCTTCAGCACGCTCTCCGCCACCACGTCGTCAATATCGTCATCGCCGCCGGTCTTCAGGCGGGACAAAACGTTGGCCAGGACCCTCGCTGCGGCGCCCTTGGCCTTCTTGCACACCTCGACCGCTTCATCGAGGCGGTTCGCCCGGACGAGCTCACCAACCTCCTGCTCGAGCTGAGCGGTATTGCTGGACGAAGACATGAGCAGGAGCGCCCGAACGCCGGCGAGAAGGATGCCGAAAATCCCGAGGCCAACGATGACCCACGCGATGGAGCCGCCGCTGGCGACGTGCTCGACGGCGGTCTCTTCGTCGGCGTCATCGACGCGCGCGTCGAGTGACTCGTACAGGAAGATGGAGAGGATGCTGCCCGGGTTGCCTTGCACCATCGCCTGCGCGTCTTCCGGCGCCGCGTCCCGCCATACCTTGAGCTTGCCGCCGCCGGCCGGCGCGAGCACCCCCGCGCCGCCGTCGCTGGATCCGTAGGCCGCAATGCGGCCGACGCGAACGATGGTGCCCTCGGTCTTGGTCCCGTCCTGGAGGAAGAACTCGCCCTTCTCGGCGTACACCGAGCTGAGCTTGTTGAGGACCTTGACTGCGTCTTCGAAGCGGGCCTTGAGAAGCTGGTCTTTCTGATCGCCCTCTTCGGCCTTCTTCGCTTCAATCCCGTAATCCTTCAGGGTCGACGCCGACTGGTCGAGAGTCGAATCGATGAGCTGATTGTCGTCGGTCGACGACTGCTGGGCCTGCTCGGCGAGGGTCAGCTCCTCCTGCAGCGCCTTGGTGCGGTCTTCGAGCCGAAGGAGGTTGGCTTCGAGGGCCGAGATCTGGCCTTGGAGGCTCCGCGCCTCACTTTCCGAGTTCTTCTCGACCCGCTTGAGGCGCTGGTCGAGCTGCCGGCGCTGGCCGGCGAGGAACGCGAATTCACGCTTATAGGCCTCGCGAAGGGTCATATCGACCGACACGCGGCGGTTGGGCGTCGCCGCGCCGTCGCTGGCTGCGGGCTGCGCCGGCTGCTCGGGCGCGGTCTGGGCCATGGCGGAACCGGCGACGCAGAGAAACAGAGCAGAGAAGATAGGCGTTCTCACTTGGCGCCTCCGGGCAAAGCGTTGGGGATCTTGAAGAAGCCGGTGCGAACCTGGCGCTCGAACTCGTCGAAGAGGTCATCCGCTTTCGCGGCCGGCTCCCCGTCGAGCGCCTGGAAGGCCCACGCATCGTTGTTCTTGGCCGCGCGGCCGACCTGGCCGTCACCGGTGCGGTAGAACAGCATGGCCATGCCGAGGCGGATGACGTCGGCCAGCTGGTCTTCGCCGTCGACGTTGATGGTCTGACGGAAGAGGCCGTTTTCACGGCACAAACGGAGCTCGTCCTCGACGAATGTCCAAAGTTGGTTGATGGCTCGGGGCGTGCTCAGCTCGCCTTTTTCGAGCTTGGAGCGAACCTGGCGAAGCTCGGCCTTTCGCTCGTCGATAGTGAACGGCAGCGCGCTGTCGACGTGACTTTCGAGCAGACTGCTCACTTCTTTGACCACCGGACGAAGCGCCCCCGACTCCTCGTCGATAGTCTTCGCTTGGCTGCGGAGCTCGCCCACGTCGCGCTGCAGCTTCTTGAGGCTCAGCTGCTGACGCTGAATCTGGGCTTCCAGCTCGGCGCGTCGCTGAGACAATGACGCCATACGGTTGCGATGCTGCTGCTGCTTGGACTCGATGTCGTCATGCAGCGTCTCGACCTCGCCCCGAAGCTTGATGAGCCGGTCAGCCAACGTCGTTAGATCTTCTTCCTGCCCCAGGCTGGTGGCAGGGACAAACGTCACAGCGGCGGCGCCGACCAGGGCCGTACCTAGGACCTCCCGCCAATTCGGTAGATTCGTTTGAATCGTCATTCGCTTTCCTCCGTTGGGAAAGAACCGGGATCGAGCCGGGCTCGCATCGTCGCTCATGGCATCCAATTCGTAAGTACGATAAAAGTTTGAACTTAAATCGAAAGGCGGGGCCGCTTTCACGACCCCGCCTTCGAATCCATCAGAGGCCGAGGCCTCTAACTACATGTCATCGTCGTCGACCAGGCCGCTGGCCTGACCGTTGGAGCAATTGAACAGGCCGTCGCGATACGCGATGTCCGTCTCCAGCGTGTTCGCGTCGTCGTCGACATCGAGGCAGCCGCGCTCGAACGCCGCCGCGCCGTCGAGGACCGCCGCGCGCCAGATCTGACCCTGCCAGCCGGTCCGGTTCAGGATGCCCGAGCTGTCCGAGCCTTCAAAACCGACGTCGCCGATGATGGTGACGTTGGCCAGAACCGGGTTGGTCGTGACGTCGAAGGGCAGCGCCAGGTCGTCGGACCCGTCGAACTCCAAGCCACGCTCACCGTTCTCCGAACCGATGATGACGATCGCGTACTGGATGACGCCCTTGTAGCCGTCGTCCTGATCGAGACCATCGTCCTGCACGCCGCTGATCACGAGGTACTTGGCGCCGGCCGCGCCACCGAACCACTCGATGCCATCGTCTTCCGAGCCGATGACCTGAATGTAACGCAGGTCGGTGCCCTTACCAGCGCCTTCCACGGTCAGGCCCTGAATCTCTTCACCCTCGGCGAACGGGAAGCCCGTCTCGGCGATGATGACGTAAGCGAGGGTTCCGCTGCTGTCGCTGTTGTCGTTGCCGCCGAAGAAACGGGCCGCGTCGGGCGGCGCCGCTTCAGAGGACACTTCGCCGCCGAGCGCGGTCGCGGAAGCCACCCGGCCGAAACCAGACATGGCGATACCGCCCCACTCGCCGCGCCCGGACAGGTCGGTCACGTCGCCGCTAATGGCGTTGGCGTTGGCGGGGTTGGCCTCGACGGCGCCGAAGATGATCGGCATCGCCGCGGTGCCCGTTGCGTTGACCTCCGCGCCGCGGGTCACGACGAAGGTCGTGAACGAGCCATCGATCGCGTAGATCTGGGTGCCAGCCTCGATGGTCAGGGTCGGGCCGTCGGTGGCGGTGGCGCCCATGGCGTCGCCGTTACCGATGTTGAAGGTCCCGTCGAGCAGGAAGACGTGGTTGTTCGGCCAGGTGGAGTCAGCGGTCAAACGGCCGCTCACGACGCAGACGGGGAAGGCCTCACCGAAGACATCCACGGTGCCACCGTCGGCGTAGGTCGCGCCGCCGCCAAGGCCGGCGCAGCCGTTGGTCGCGGCCGGGGTGATGGTGCCGGTTTCGATCTCCGCTTGGAGGGGGTGGAAGTCGTCGCCGGGCAGACCGCCATCAACGTCGCTGTCGATGTAGGTCCAGCCAGCCCACCAGTTGTCGGAGCCGTCAGGGTTGACCGCGCCGAAGAAGTTGTTGGCCTCGAGGGTACCCTCGGGACCCGCGGCCGAGTCGTCGGTCTCGACGTCGGTCGGCAGCGGGATCTGCGGCACGAAGCCGTCTGGCAGGCCGATGACGGCTAGAGCCGGGTTCGTGGTCGCCGTTTCGATGACGTAGAACTGGATCTGACCGTTCTGGCAGCCCTGGGCCTGAAGGCCGTTCTCGCCGGCGCAATCGGCCAGCGTCGGGCCGGTATCGTTGTTGTTGTTGTCGTTGCCACCAACGTTGTTGTTGTTATTGGCCGGGACGTTGTTGTTGTTGTCCCCACCGTTGTCGTCGTCGTCACTGCAACCGATGAAACCGGCCAACAGGAGGGCCGGAATCAACACTAGGTACTTCTTGTTAAACTGCACGTTATTCCTCCGCAGGCTCAAGCCGAGGTCTTGCGTCGCGCCGAGCTCGATCCGCGGCGAACCGCAGACCGAACCCGCGCCAGCCATGCGGCCAGCAGAAGTGCGAACTTTCCTCGGACTCGACGCAGCCGTAGCCCAGCCGTGCCCAGTGGACTATCGAAGCTTCCCCAACATCACTGTGACAGCAAGATGGCTTTCGCGGCCGTACTGACACGGATGTCGCGGTTATGCGCCCTTCGGGCTCTCCCGTCCCGCGAGGCCGCGCGGTCGGCGACTGTCCATCAGCGAAGTACGATTAAAACGATTCCGCCCGCATTGAGCCTCTACACCGGAGTTCGTCGATGACCGTCATCGGGGGGCGCGGTCGGGGATGTGCAAGAAGGGGGCGCCAGGGGGGCATGCGCGCGCTGACCTCGCACATCCGGCCGGTCGGTGGCCTATTGAGCTTCCCCTACTGTCGGTTTTCCCGACATTGTTCGGAGCGTAGGCAGTGCCAACCCTGGACCGGATGGGGCCCGGCGATGACCGGGCCGGAGTCGACGCATCGTCCCCCCGCGCAAGAGGCCTTGCATAGGGCGCGGAGGCTCGATTCACTGGGGTTCCTGTCGCGGTATGAGAACACCGAGACGGCCCCCACCGGAAACGCGAGATCCACATGTTCGACCATCTTCAAATCAAAGTCGCGGACCTGAGGGACAGTCGGCGCTTCTACGTGCCCCTGCTCGCAGCGCTGAAGTACGAAGTCGTCTTGGAGATCGAGGGCGTCGTCGTCGGGATCGGCATCGACACCCACAACATGTTCGAGATTCGCCAAGCCGGCAGCGACGCGCCTTTGACGACATCCGTTCACGTGGCTTTCTCTGCCCCGAGCAAAACCGCAGTCGACCAGTTCTACGCCAAAGCGCTGCAAATGGGGGCCAAGGACAACGGTCCCCCCGGATTTCGACCGGAGTACGAAGACGGCTACTACGCTGCTTTCGTGATCGACCCGAATGGCCACAACCTAGAGGCCGTGTGGACGAGTGAGGAGCCCTCGGCGCGCGGCGCCCGAACGACGAGGGCCTCAGGGGGGCCGGGTTCCTAGGCCCGGGTGGAGGCTTTGGTGAACGACGGCGGCAAGGCGGCGTTTTCAGTCAGCACGGCGTACTCTTCTACGCGGGCTCCGCCGAGACACAGATCGATGATCTGACGACCCAGCGGGTCGAGGTCGGGGTGTTCGTAAAGGCTGAGCTGCTCGGCAAAGAAGTCCGTCAGCTGTTTCGCCCCCGCGTCGTAGGCCGCTTCCCCCACTTCGGGCTGGGTCTCCACCCGCAAGAAGCGCTGGCCGACCCGAGTGCCTTCCACCTGCAGCGAACGCAGCGCGTAGCCGAGAAGCGGGCACCGCGCCGCCTCGAGCTGATGACTTCGAAAGCGGGCCGTTCCGCGCCGAGCGAGGTACTCTCGGGCGATCCACTGGGGCATGAAACCGACTTTCCAGGCCCCCACATGTTGGTTTGGACACAGGATGAACAAGGTGTCGGTGGTCCGCATGATCTGACCGAGCAACAGGTTGGCCTGATCAACCCGTCGCCCGGTAGCGAACGGCCAGTACGACCCCACGCCCTCCGAGGTCATACCGGCGGTATCGGTGATGCTGGGATTCGCGTGTCCGCGGGGGGCAGTGAGCCGCCACAGCCAGGCCAGGGCCGGAGGCAGGATATGAAACAGCCCCATGATACCGTAGCTCGGCTGTTCTTTGGTGCAAGGCGGCGTCCGCACCCCGAAGCTGCGAATGTCGACCCGAACGTGTCCATCTTTGATCCCCGGCACGATGCGGCGGGGCACCACGACCCTCGGATTCGGACACGGCTCACCGGGTGCGTCGTAGATGTGATCGAAGATCAGCGCCCGGCTGTTGGGCGGCGCGTCGATGTTCAAGAACAACAGCGGCTCGGGGGGCATCGTGGTGAGGCGCTCGAGGTGCGGGTCCGTGCCGTAGTGCGTGATGTGATTGACCCGGATGAACCATGAGTCCTCGGCGTCGATGACCACCAGCTTCTTTTGGCTGGTGCGATCCTGAATGTGGCTGGGGCACAGCGCCATATCGTCCGTGACGGGGGATAGCTCACACCCTCGCGGCAACGGGATGTGTCGACGCTCGCCGTTGACGACGTTCTCACCGAGCAGGAGCGTTCCGTCTTCTTCGCGATGTATCTGCTCCAGCATCTCGCTTTTTCCGCCGCCGCTGGCGCCCTCGTGCATGATGCAAACGGAGTTGTCGTACGGCGTCGTCACCTCGACCGTCGCGCAGTGGGCGGTGATCCACCCTTCCTGCTCCCCGAGGTTGATGAGAACGCCATAGATGCCCTTCTTGGCGCTCGGGCCCGGATAGAGGTTGTAGCTGAACAGCTCGTGAAGGGACTGGGTCCGATTGTGTACGACGACCTGTCGGCCGTCGAAGTGGGTATGGCGAAACGGAGGGGCGACATAGATAACCGCGCCGGGACTGAACGCGGAGTTCAGTCCGTCGATCGGCCGAATGCCCTGCAACAGCGCCAACCCCATCGCAAAGAAGCCGGCGTTCGCGGGGGCGATCGCAAACGCATCGACGCCCTTCTCCTTCACGCCCGCCGTGAATACGAACACCGCCAGTGGTTGCGTCTTCAGCCACTCGAACGTCTCGGTGCGAACGCCGTCGAAAGGCGTACCGAAGCGCTCCGAGTAACGAACCTTGTTCGTCGGGCGCTCGTCGCCGATGAGAAGACACTCGGGATCTCTACGCCGCATGTACGGCTCGACGTAGTTGGCCGAGATGCCGTTCCGCACTCGACACACCCGCGCTTCGAGAACCTCTCCTCGCCCCGGGACGTCGTACGCGACGTTGTGGAATCCTTCGACGGCATCGCAGACAGCAAGTTCAACTAGATCGTCGACCGTAGATGCGACGGTCACGGATGGCGCCGCTTCGAGCACGGCGCGGGCTTCGGGCGGGAGCTTCAGCTGCCGCCACGCAGTATCGTCATTGTGTTGGGCTAGTGCGTCCATGACTTGAAACCTCACTTGTTCCCTGCGTCGGTCACCGGCGGTCGAAACGACCGCGTTTGCGCCGCGCTTGTACAGCGAGTGGGCGGGAACGGGAATAGGCAGCCGCGTATTCCTGGTCGACCATCGAACATCGCGGATCAGACCCGACCCTAGACGAACCAACCGACCCCGGTCTCGGGTAATTCTACGCGAACCGACAAGCCATTTCGCGCACCCGCCCGCCGGGCCTACTCGCATAGTCGATGCGATGACTGGGTTCCCTGGCGCCCGCTCTTCAGTCGCGACGTTCGACTTGAAGGTCGTCAGCGATGCCTGCGTTGAATGACAGGCTCGGTTGAACCCTCTCGTTCGCAGGCGCCGGCGAACGCTCGACCGCAGCGTGAGACGGCCAGGACGACCACTCGCGCCGCTCGTCCTCGTACTCGAAAAAGGCGATGCTGGACTGTAGCGACTGCGCATGGTTCGAGAGCTGCTGTGCCGTTGCGACGAGCTCGTCCGACGACGAAGCGTTAGACTGAATGACGCGATCGAGTTCCGTGATGGCCCGGTTGATCTCTTCGGCCCCGACGGCTTGCTCCCTGGCTGCGGACTCGATCTCCGAAACGAGGGTCGCGGTTCGGCCGATCTTGGGCAGCAGATCCTCGATGCGCGAGCCGGCATCCTTGGCGACTTGAACGCTCGACTGGGAAACATCCGTAATCTGGGCCGCCGATGCCTGGCTGCGCTCCGCAAGTCGCCGAACCTCCGCCGCCACGACCGCGAACCCCTTTCCGACCTCACCCGCGCGGGCCGCTTCGATGGCGGCATTCAGGGCGAGGAGGTTCGTCTGGCGCGCGATCTCGTCGATGATGGCGACCTTCTTGGAGATATCTTGCATCGCGGTCACCGTCTGGCGAACGGCGTCTCCGCCCTTCTTCGCGTCCGCCGAGACCTCCCTCGCGATGGCCAATGTCCGCTGGGCGTTTTGAGCGCTCATTTTGATGCCCGCCCCCATCTGCTCCATCGACACCGAGACCTGCTCGACCGACGCGGCCTGCGTAGCCGCTCCGCCGGCCATCTCCTGGGCCGCGCCGGTGAGCTGCGACGAGCCGCCCGCCACGTCGCGGGCCGAGTGACCAACCGCGGACGTCACATCGCGAAGGCGTTCGACCATCGTGCGCAGCGCATCGAACAAGGCGCCGATCTCGTCGCGCCGGTCGTGGTCGATCTCAACCGTGAGGTTCCCGCCCGCGACATCCTCGGCGATCGCGACCGTCCGGCGGAGCGCGCTGGCAATGCCGTTGGCCAAAAAGACGAAGTACGCCGCCGCCACGAGAAGAGCGATCGCACCGACGAAGGTCACCGAGGTCTGCACGGCCTTCAACGGGGCATAGAACTCCGCGTTTTCTACGGTTACGGCAATGGACCAACGCGCGACTTCGACCGGGGCAAAAGCCTGGGTCTTCGGGACGCCGTGGTAGACGTACTGTTCGACCCCCGTCTCACCGGCGGACATTCGGGCGGCGAGCGACCTCATACCGTCCAGCTCCGCGATATTCAGCTTCATGGCCACCGATGCCGATGGATGCGCGATGACGGTACCACTGCTGTCCGCGATGTACGCATAGGCGGTCTCACCGAACTTCGAAGTCTGGATCAGACGATCGAAGTAACCGAGATCGAAGACGATCACCGTCGCCCCGATGACGGCCCCCTCGCGGACGACCGGCACCGCGATGGGCACGAATGGGGCGTTAGTGATCCGATTCTTGAGCACCCGGCCAACGTTGGGCCGACCGGCCAGCGCCTCCCGGAAGTACCCCCGATCGCCGACATCGAGGTTCACATAGCTCGCATCGCTGGCGGCGACGACGGTCCCCCTCGAATCGGCAACAAAGATGGTCTGGGTGTCCCTCCCCACCTGTTTCGTTGCGAATATCCGTTCGAAGAGTCGGCCTATCCGGGCGACGGCCTGGGCCTTGTCCTCATCGTCGGTCGCGGACAGCGTCGCCCGGGCGTCGTCCAGCTGAGCGATGGCCACGGCGAGCTTGATCTCGGAGCGAAACACGTCCGAGACACCACCCGCGAGCTCCTGAGCGCGCTGCTCCATCTGGGTCGAGATCGTCTCGAATAGCGCCATTCGAGCGCTCCGGATCGAGTAGACGGCAAGAAACACAATGGGGACCGTCAACAGGACCAATCCGAATACTGTGAGCCTGGTTCTGATGGTCATGGTGGACTCCACCGCTGTAGGTCGACCCACTCCGGACCGCGTCAAGTCGGGTTACAAAAACGAAGCTCACCGACCCCGCCCAAAGCTCTTGCGCGCCGGACGCTGTGCGTTTGTGACTCGACGTCGCCCGCGGCCTGAACGCTGGCTCGTCCGACCACTCGTCGGGTAAACGGCTATTGTCAGCTATAGCGGATAGCAGTCGCCGGTCGATGTTCCACGGGCCATTGCTCCGCAGCCGTGTAAATGGGGACTGCACACCGAGTTCCTGAGCGACTCGATAAGGCCGGGCGATGACTTCTATCGGTACGTGTTGTCGTAGTGGGGCGACGCTACGTCATCTCCCCGATCGAGAACGACGATGTCGCTCTCCAAACGATCTATTCGGGTGAAGAACGCGGATGCACCGTCAGCCCCTAAAGCGAGGCCGGAGTTGTACGGGATCCGTCCCAGCACCCCCAGATCCTCGATCGCGTCGGTATCCAGGATCAGTCTCGACAGGACGGGTCGATCGTGTTCCGGCCGGCGAATGAACCACAAAGCGTGCTTCGTCACCGCAAAATGACTGCGGTCCAGGGGGACCAGCGCGGCGGTCACCGGTTCGGCCGGGCCCGCGGTCGAGAGCGGCTGGCGCCAGATCCCCGACTCGTGACGGCGCGATATGTACAGCCAGCGCGCATCCACGGACTCTAGAGCAAAGAAACCGCCGGACTTGGTCACCTGAACGGGCCTACCGCCGGCCGCCGGCACCCGCCAGATCTGCCAGGCGCCGCTGCGGTTCGAACCGAAGTAGATGTGCTTTCCGTCCCGCGACCAGGATGCGGCCACGTCTTGGGCCGAGTGCTCGGTGATTCGACGGACCTCGCGCGAGCGCGTGTCCACCGCGTACACGTCGGCATTGCCGCCCGGACGAGCGTCGAAGACGACTTCGTCACCACCGGGACTAAGTCGAGGCCGATCAATATAGGGCCCCCCCATCTCCGTCAGCTGGCGGTCCGAAAGCGGAGCCCCGAGCTCCGCCCACCATAGCTCCGGTGCGCTCGTCCGATCGGACACGAAGACGACCTTTCTTCCGTCGGCCGAAACATGCGGTCGCCAATCCCAGCCGGACGAGCCGAACGCGCGCTCGGCCGCGGTATCGCCGTTCAGATCCAGCCGGTAGACGTTGGTGTCGTCGTTCCACTGCTCGAACGCGATGAGGCGACCGCCAGCACCGACCGATGGTTCATCGAGGTCGCGGCCCGACACCCCGAGCCACCGGGGCTCTCCACCCGACGCCCTCACCTGCCACAAGCTGAAGAGCCCGGCGCGATTCGACGAGAACACCAAGTGTGCACCGTCCGGCGTCCAGTCCAAGCCGTGGATCTTGAGGTCGTCCGTGGTCAGGCGGCGTATGGGTCCTCCGGCCAGCGGCAGCAGATGGACGTCCTGGACGCCCAGCACCGGGCTGCGGACAAACGCCAGGATGTGGCCATCCGGGGAGACGACCGGATCGCGGTCACCGACCGAGCCGGGCGCCGGCGAGGTCACCGTTCGTCGCTCGCCGCTGCCCAGGACAAGCTCGACGATCCGGAACGGCTCGGTGTCAGCGGGGCGCTCTGCCCACAGCAGGCGCGCGCCATCGGCGGACCAGCTCAGATCTTCGCCGCCGGTGCAGTCAGCGAGCTTCTGCTCCGCGCCGCCGAGGGCCGGGACCTGAAACACTTCGCAGCGACCATCTCGGTATCGGAAGAACGCGACCCGCTTGGCGTCGGGCGACCACGACGGGTCGTAGTCGACCGCGGGATCCGTCGTCAGCCGGAGGGCGTTGCCGGCGCCCACCAGTTGGACCCAGATGTCCCAGTTGGTTTGATCCGGCCCCTTCCAGGCGAACGCGACCCGATCGCCCGTGTTTCCGGGGGCGAGCGCCGGTTCAACTTCTATCCCCGTCCACGATGTCACCGGCCGCACCTGGAGCATCGCCGGCCTAGATGGCGGGGCGGATCCGATCGGACCCCGTCCGAAGACGACGACCCCTGCCGCCCCGGCCAGGAGGCACGAAGCGACGGCCCATGCCAGAAGGGGGACGTGTCGTGCAACCTGGTCGGCGTCCGATGGCCGTCGGCCGTCGTCGATCGCGGCGCCCTGGTCGCGCGCCGAGTCCCCGCCCCCGCCGTTCACCGTTGACGTCTCGGATGGCGGCTCGGCGTTCGCGCCGTTAACCACCGGCCGACGGATCTCCGCCACCAACCGATAGCCGGACCGGGGCACGGTCTCGATCGCCGGACGACCGTCGCCGCTTCGGAGCGCCCGCCGCAGCTTCGAGACGGCGCTGTGCACCGCATCGTCGCTGACCGTGACGTCCGACCATACGCGTTCGAGCAGCTCGTCTCGGCTGACCACCTCTCCTGCGTGGGCGGCCAGCTCCACCAACAGGGCCATCACGCGGGGCTCGAGGCGCTGCTCCTGCGCCCCCCGCCGGAGCAGATGGGCCCGCGGCCATACCTCCCAGTCCGAGACCCAGAACGCTGCGGTCGAAGACGTCGCCGCGCCAGTCCGGGACCGCTCCCTGTCGGAAACCCGCCCCATCCCAAGCATGTTATCGGCGGCGTCGGGCGACCGCCAGGCGTCCGTCAGGTTCCCGTCAGGACTTCGCGGCCGTCTCTTAGCCAGGCTGCAGCCATGTTCACGTCTGCACAACTGCTGCTGCCCCTCGTACCCCTTGGTGGCCTGGGGAGGATCTTGGCGCACCCCAACCCGATCGCGATTGGGCTTCGGTGCGTGCTCGCGACAACGACCAAAGCCCTGGCCATGGTCGTCGGGCTCGCGCTCCTGGCGACACCCGCTCGCGCCGAGTCACGAATCGAGGGCGAACTGCCCCGCAAAGGTGGGCGCGCCCTGGAGCGCATTCCCGGCCTGGATAGTGTGTACGGCGAGCTCGAGACCGCCGACGGTTCGCGCCTGCGTACGATCCTGACCCGCTCCACGGGGGCGACGGGAAAACGACCGGCGATCGCGTTCGTGCAGGGGTTGTCCTGCGACTCTATCGAGCTGCCTTCGAATAGAACGGACGGCTGGTCACGATTACTTCGCGCGGTCGCTCGCGAGTCGGGGATGGTCATGCTGCGCACGGAAAAGGCCGGCGTCGGCGACAGTCAGGGTCCAGCCTGCGCGGAGATGGGTTACGAACAAGAGCTCGCCCATCACCGCCAAGCGCTCGACTGGCTGACCGTCCATCCCTGGGTCGACCCGGACCGGCTCGTCATCTTTGGCGCGAGTACGGGCGCAACCATGGCCCCGCTGCTTGCGGCGGGAAGGAACATAGCTGGGGTGATGGTGTGGGGTGGCGGCGCGACCACGTGGCTCGAGCGCACACTCGGACTCGAACGAAGGTACCGCGAACTCACCGGCGTCCCGAGCGATCAGCTCACCGCGCAAATGAAGCTGATCTCCGACTTCTTGCCGCCATACCTGAACGCACGGCGTGACCCTCTGGAGC
>JANQQN010000258.1 GCA_028289325.1 Myxococcota bacterium
TTTCGACCGACCTCGAGGTCGACGGGCGCTTCGATCGTCCGGCGTCGACCGGGTTCTTTGCCCGGCGGGTCACGCTCGACGGGCGCGTCCGCGCTGACGACATTCGATCTCGGGTCGCCGATGGTCTGACGTCGGCGGCGACGATGCCGGGGCGGGTCGCGGTCGCTCTCGACGCGCGGGCGTCGAGGGCGCGGTATGGAGACCTGGTCACCCCGTTGTCGGTCCACTTGGACGGCGACCTGAACTTCGATACCGGTCGCCTGCGGGTCGAGTCGGGTCGGGTCGGTCTGGGGCCGCAAGCGAAATTGACGGTGTCCGGTCGCTTGCTCCGGCTGCTGCGCGGGGAGCTCGCGGGTCGGGTTCGGGCCGCGTTGGCGGTCCCGGATCTCGATGGGGTGTGGCGCCGGGTACCTGGCGACCTGCGCGGCTCGGTCGCGGATCTTCGGGCCGAGGGCGGGGTGTTCGCGTCGCTCGACGTCGGTGGCCGGTGGCCGCGGCGGGGGGAGAGGATCGACTGGTCGCGGCCGCCGGCGCGGGGACGGCTACGAATCCGGGGGCGGCAGGTCGGGGTCTCGAGCCAACGACTGGGTCTCGACGTCCGGGGGCTGACGGCGACGGTCGCGGCTCGCCTGGCCCCGGACGTCGCGATGGTCACGCCACAGGTCGAGGTGGCCTATGCCGCGTACGGCGATCGGATCGCCGCCGAAGGCTTCCAGCTCGACGGAAGCCTGGGCCTCGAAGACCAAGTGTGGCGGTCGGTGGCGTTCGCGAGAGCGGCGCGGATCACGACCGAGGTCGACGGACGCCGGCTGTCCGACACGGCGGCGATCGACGTCAACGCGCGCTACGTGCCGAACGGCGATCTGGCTATCGAGCGTCTCGACGCTCGCTTTCCGTCGGCGGGTTTGGTCTTCGGGGCGCGGGGTCGCCTCCGCAGGGCGAACCAGCGGGCGCTCGTGCCCGATCTTCGCCTCGACGCGCAGGTCGACCTGACTCCGCTCGCGGCGCTGGTCCCGGCCCTGGCCCCCGGCCGAGGTCGGGTGTCCGCGGATCTCGACATTCGGCCGGGGCCGTCGGAAACGCTGCGGGTCGGCGGTCAGGCGCAGGTCGACGGTCTGGACTGGACGACTTCGACCTGGTCGCTCCGGCGGGCGGCGGGGGCGGCGCCCCTCCGGCAGACCCTCCACCTGCCCCCGCTCGCGGCCGGGGTCCCGGTCTCGCCGGGGATGCTCGGTGACGATCTCGAAGGTCGCCTTCGGGAGCTGATCGCCCGTCTGCAGGCGGTCAAGCTGGTCGTGGATCCCAGGGTCGATATTCTTGCCGCGGCCCCCCGCACCGCCGATCACTACGCGCTCGTGCCGTACCGGCGGGCGGTCGACGCCGAGCTCGTCGCCGCCGAGCTTCGATTGGGGCAGACCACCCTCGAGGATCTTCGAGCCGAAGCTCGGCTGGAGGAAGGGGTCCTGCGGATCGACCGCTTCCAAGCGAGCCTTTGGGAGGGCGACCTGCTGTTCGACGTCGCGCTGCAGGTCACCCCGGAGCTCGACATGAAGACCCGGATGCGAGGCACGATGACCGACCTCAACCTCGACATTCCCTATGCGCGGGCCAAAGGCATCCCCGCCGTGACCGACCCCGACGAGAAGGCCGAGTATCTCGCGAGCGGGGTCATGGACTTCGAGTTTGGGCTGAACCAGCGAACCCTCGACGGTCAGCTCGACGTCGTGCGCCTCAGTCGGGCCCTGGTCGATCGCCTGTTCGGCGCCCTGGATCCGTCGGGCAAGAGCTCGGCCGCGGAGGCGCTCGGTTACTCGGAGCTCGCGGCCGTGCGTCCCGTCGCGGCGAAGATCTGGATCGCCCAGAATCTGCTGAACGTGCAGTTCGAGTGGGAGCGGGTGCTCGGGTTCGATGACCTCGCCCCGTGGTGGCTGGCCCTCGACGCCGTGTTGCTTGCGCCTCGGGTGGTCTCGGCGTGGATCCTCGGCGGCGCGTGGGTCATTCCCACCGTGAACAACTCGGTCAAGCGGGCGTCGGTCTTTAACTTTCTCGACCCGTACGTCGGGCCCACGCTCAACCGGACGTCGGCTTTGCTGTCCGGCTTTCAGGCCCGGGTGGTGTCTTCCGCGGATCTGCCGGGCTCGGTGGCTTCGAGCGCGGAGTGACCGACGGTGGTATAGCGGAGGGGGCATGTTTCCGGTGCTGTTCGAGGTCGGTGGCTTCAAGGTTCCGAGTTACGCGGTGCTGATGGCGCTGGGGTATGTCGGGGCTCTGCTCGCGATTCGTGCGGTCGTCCCGCCGTCGTCTTCAGCCGAAGGCGCGAGCCCGGCCCTAAGCCGAGGGCAGGCCTTGGACCTGTTTATCGTCATGCTCGTGGCGTCGCTGTTCGGAGCAAAGATCGGTCACACCGTGTTCGAGGCCGAAGGCCACATCGGCGCCGACGGGCGACCGATCAACACGGTCATCGAGCTGCTGCGCGAAGACCCGCTGCACTGGCTGCGCCTCGATGACCCGGGCTACGTCTGGTACGGCGGAATGATCGGGGCCCTGATCGTCGCCGTGTTCTATTTTCGCGCTCGCCCCGCGCTGAACCCATGGCTGTACGCCGACGCATTCACGCCGGCGACCATGGTCGGGGCGGCGATCGGTCGGCTGGGCTGTTTTCTTGGGGGCTGCTGCTACGGCGTGGCCACCGACGTTCCGTGGGGCATCACGTTTCCCGGCATGACCGGTCCCGTTCATCCCACTCAGCTGTACGACGCGGGCATCGCCGCCGTCCTTGGCCTCGCGCTGCTGTGGCGATTCCATCGGCGCCGGTTCGACGGCGAGCTCATCGCGATCCTCCTCATGGCCTACCCGGTGTTGCGCGCGCTCACCGAGACCGTCCGGGGCGATCCGGAGCGCGGCTTCATCGGTCCGCTGTCGACCTCTCAGCTCCTGTCCATTCCTCTGTTTCTGATCGGTCTGGGGTTGTACATCCGGCGCGCGCGCACCGCGGGCCCCGCCACGCTAGCCGCGGCGGAGATCGCCTCGCCGCCCGTCGGCGGCCAGGGCGCGCCGGCATGAGTCCTTCGTCCCCTTCGTCGGGTCGGGGTCGCGGTTCTGGCCACGGCGACGGGGTGACCTCGGGCCTCGCGGATCTGCCCGGCGATCGAACCGTGGAGGTCGCGACGCGGATCCCAGACCCGGCCGAGGAAGGGGCCGGATCCGACGAGGCCGGCGATACCGCGGCCGGGGTGCTGACCGATGGCCACGACGACGACGTTGCGGTGCGACCGCTGGGTCCCGTGCCGGCCTACGGGCCGAGCTCCACCGAGCTTTCGTCACCGTCGCGAAAGGCCCGCCGCCGGCAGCGAGATCGGCGAGCGGAGACCCGGGCCCTGCAGGTGGTGGTGGGGCTGTTCGTCGGTCTCGGCGGTCTCGCGCTGTTCGCGGTGAATGTCCTCCTCGACGACCCGCCGCCGTCATCGCCGCTGTCGGTCGACGGTGCGCCGTCGAGCCCGCGTCCGGTGACCCCGCCGCCACCCCCGCCGGTGACGGTGGTCTCGAGCCCGTTCGTGGGGCACATCGGCCTGCCTGCGCTTCGGCAGCTCCAGAACGAGGGGTTGACCATCGCCGCGGAAGGTTTACCGGAGGTCAGCACGGACGCGCGAGGGTCCGAGGTCGCGCCGCTCGCGGCGCGGGAGTCCTGTCGCTTCGCGTATGGCGTCTGGGAGTTTTCGCCGAACAAGCGCTTTCGCTTCCTGCCCACCTGCCCGTCGATGGACGGCCAGGTCCTGTTTGGCGCCTACGTGGTGGACGGGGCGGTGATCCGGATGTCTCGGCTTCGTATCGCGGGGGCGGAGCTGGTGAGCGCGTTCGAGGTCGAAAAGCCGAGTCGTCTCCGGACCCGGGTCACGCTTCCCAACGCGGGTCTGACGTTCGAGGTGCAGCAGCGGGTGACGGTGATTCGTGCGGGCCTCTTCGGTGACGGATTCTTCGACACCTACGCCCCGAAGAACACGCTGGCCGTCCCCGGCGCGGCCCGGCGACGCCCGCCCCCCGCCGAGCCTCGAGCCCCGCCCCCCCGCAAAGATCCGCTGCTGGAGCTGCTTCGGGGCACCAAAGAGTGATCCGATCGGCCGTCGATCAGACGTCGAACCGGGCCCCGGTCGGCGCGAGCACGAAGAAGCCGAACGAGCGCGCGGGCAAGTCGAGCCGGGCCTGAGCGTCGTCGAACGACTCGACGTGGGCGACAACGGGTTGCTAGCGCGAAGCGCGGTCGTGCGGCCAGGGCCGGCAAGAACCCGGCGAGGGGCCGCGGGGGTTGTTGGTCACGTCTCTAATACCTCATCGCGGGCGGGGGCAGGCGCGAAGGAGAAGCGGAGCACGTCCATGGTATCGAGTGAAAGAGAAGTGATCGTACAAATCTAGTTATCGATGCCCGCAGATCCCGATGTAACGTTCGCGTCGCGAGAACGTCGTCCAGGGCTCTCCTACCGCGAAAGATTGCGTTCGCCCCCGGCGAGGGCTTGTTCTGGCGGGGCACGGATGACAGGACCCTCCCATGCGAACCCAATGCTTTGTCCTCATCTTGTCGGTCGGTGCGTGCACGCCGTCCAAGCCGACCGCGAGCGAAAACTCGGCGACGAAGGCCGGCTCCCCGCCCGCGGCCGCGTCTCGCCCGGCGGCTTCGGCGGCCGCGTCCCAGCCGGGCGCGGCGTCCCAGCCCGCGGCCTCAGGGGCCGCTTCCCAGCCGGGCGCGGCGTCTCAGCCCGCGGTCCCGGGGGGCGCGGGACCGATCCCCGCTGACTGGGTCGAAGAGCGAGTCGCGGCTTCGCGAGCTCGGATAAAGTCGCCGGGGGCGCTGATCGTCGCCAAGTCCATTCAGGCCCACGGCGGGCTGAAGACATGGCTGTCGAAGGGCACGATCGCGTTCACGTTCGACT
The DNA here is from genome assembly GCA_028289325.1 of Myxococcota bacterium. Taxonomy (GTDB): domain Bacteria; phylum Myxococcota; class Kuafuiibacteriia; order Kuafuiibacteriales; family Kuafuiibacteriaceae; genus JANQQN01. The sequence goes on from JANQQN010000258.1 coordinate 4,926, forward strand.
ACCGGCCGCTCAACAACCCCGCCCGCCGCATGTTCACCCGCTCGATGGTCGATCTGTGGCGGTCCCGCGCCGTGCAGAAGGAGCTCGGGGAGGGCGCGGACGCCCATTTCGCTTTCGACGGCCAGCAGGCCTGGATCACCCCGAACGCCGAAGCGTTCCCGACCCCCGCGCGCTTTTGGGCCACCACGCCCTACTACTTCGTGGGCATGCCGTTCGTGCTCGCGGATCCCGGGGTCAATCTCGAGAAGTTGGAGGACCGGACCCTCGACGGGAAGAGATATCACCTCGTCAAGGCGACTTACGCGCCGGGGACCGGCGACTCACCGGACGACTATTACATCGTGTACATCGACCCGAAGACGTTCGAACTCGCCGCCCTTCGGTACATTGTCGCGTATCCCGGTTTCTTCAAGGACGGCGGACACTCGGCGGAAAAGATCATGAGGTACACCGAGCCGGTGACGGTCGACGGGCTACGCTTCGCTGGGCGTCTGGATACCTATAAGTGGAGCGATGCCCAGGGGGACAAGGTCACCGAGATCAATGTGACGGACATAAAGCTTGGGGAGACGATCCCCGGTTCGGCGTTCGTGCCTCCGAAGGGCGCCGTGGTCACCACCGAGCTGTAGCCCACTGGACTGTCGTCGCCGTCGATGCTTCGGTGTCGACGATGCGTTGGGCGCTGTTGGTGCTTGTCGCCGTCGGGTGTCGGTCCGGAGCCGGGGGGCAAGACGCCTCGCCGCAGGCGCCGGTCGCCGCGTCGTTGCCACCCTCGTCACGGACGGCAAAGCCCTCGATCGCGCCGCCGCCGCCTGCGACGCCGCCGCCGTCGGTCGCCTCACGGTCCCCGGCGCCCGCGCCCTCAACGGGGCCGGCGCCCTCGCCGGCCCCCGTGCCGTCGGGGG
>JANQQN010000303.1 GCA_028289325.1 Myxococcota bacterium
CGGAAACGCGCGGTCGGCCAACTCGAGGGCGTTGACTTCGTGTAGGGCAGCGTCCGCCGCTTCCCGGTCGGTCGGCGAAGGACTGGCCAACGGACCTCGATGTGCGAAGCGGCCTTGATCCACGACGTCTCGTACCCGGAGCAAGGCGTCGAGGCGGGTCTTCTGCGGGACATACGCGACCGTGCGCGCTCGCTCGAGCGCGTCCAGCCGGCCTACCGGTTGGCCGTCGACGCTGATCTCGCCCCGGCTCGGGAGGAGCCCGACGATCGCTTTCATGAGGCTGCTCTTGCCGGCCCCATTCGGGCCGAGGAGCGCGGTCACTTGGCCGGCCGGGCAGTCGATGCTCACATCATGCACGACATCGGAGCCCCCGCGATGGCGAACGGACACGTTTCGAAGCGATAGCCCAGGTATCACGCGAGCCTCCCGTGACGCGTCCGTTCGGACAGGAGCTTCAAGAAGATCGGCGCGCCCACCAGCCCGGTCACTACCCCCAAGGGTATCGTCCCTCGGGCCGGAACGATGCGCACGAGGACGTCGGCGAAGGCCACGAACACCCCGCCGCCGAGGAACGCGGCGGGGATGAGCCGGCGGTGAAGCGCGCCCAAGTGGGCGCGCAAGGCGTGCGGCACGACGAGCCCCACGAAGCTCACGTTGCCGCCGATCGCCACCGCGGCGGCGGTGAGGACGGCCGTCCACACAATGACCCACCGGCGCACGGCCACGACATCAACGCCGAGAGAGGCCGCTTCTTCCTCTCCGGCGAGGAGGACGTCGAGGTGTCGGCCCCATGCCCAGGCGGCCAAGAATCCCCCAACCACCATGGGGACGGCGAGAGCGACGTGCCGGGGCCCTTTCGCTTCGACCCCGCCGAGCGTGAAAGCGATGACCGCTCGCCCGAGCTCCCATGATTCCTGAGCGAGGCTGGTGACGAGACCCCCGATGCTCAGGAAGAACGCGGAGAGGATGAAGCCGGTCAAAAGGAGGGTGACGATGTCCGGGTTGCGCCCCGTCACCGCAAGGAGAAGCGCCAGCGCGCCCAGCGCGCCGACGAGGCAGCCGATCGGGAGGACGAGCTCCGCGGGCATGTCGGGCGGAACGAGCCCCACGATGACCGCGTCCCACAGGAGGATCACCGTCGCGCCGCCCAGGCTCGCCCCCGCGCTGGTCCCCAGGAGCGAGGGAGAGGCGAGCGGGTTGCGAAACAGCCCCTGCACGAGGACGCCGCCCGTCGCGAGCGCACCGCCGGCGAGGAACCCGGTCGCGAAGCGGTAGGTTCGAAGCTCCAAAAAGACGGAGCGAAGCGCCGGATCGCCCAGGTCTCCTTCCCCGGCGGCCAGCGAGCTCGCGAACGCGAGGACCACACCGACGCCGAGGAGGGCCCACACCGCGCGCACCCGAGCCGTCGACGGGATCATCGTTGGTCTCCCTCGAGGAGAAAGAGCTTCCCGGTCTTCGGGTCTCGATAGACCCGGCCCACGGGCTCGAAGCCTTCTCCGCTTCCGCCCTCGCTCAAGCCTTCCGGCACGTCGGCGATCTCTCGGCGCTTCTGCACCGGGTCCCCGCCATCGAGCCCGGGGGCGACCACGAGCCCTCCAGCGACCAGGGCCGCGATCAGGCCGCAAGCGAAAACGAGCATGACATCGACGAGGCTGGCCATCGAAGCCAGCGGATCCGCCGCCTCGCCGAACCGGTCCGCGAACCGATCCCTCACTGGCGATCCTCCAGCTCATCGAGGAGACGGGCGTATCTGCGACGGCGCAGCTGGCCTACGGCGTAGCCCACGGCGCCGATCCCGAGCCCGAGCACGGTCGTGTCGAAGGCGAGGGTGACGCTTGCGGCCAGGACGCGGACGTCGCCGCGTCCGAGTCCTGCGAGCCCTGGCCCCAACGGGATCAGCGTGCCCATGAGGCCCAGCATGGGCCCCACCCGCGCGAGGACGTCGGCGCGACTGATCCGCGCCTGCGCGATCGCTTCGATGGCCTTGACCTCGCCTCGACGTCGCAGGCGGGTCATGCCCGACCAGCGCTCCCCGGCGGTGATACCCAGCTCGAACAGGGCGAGACCGAAGAATACGAAGAGTAACGCCACGACCGGGACCTCGAGGCTCGCCACGACGGTCCGCAGGATGGCGGTCAGCGCGTCACTCATCCTGCCCGACCCCTCGCGATCCCCACCACGAGCGCCAACACGCCGAGACCGACCATCGCCCAGAGCGGCCAGCTCGAGCCGCCCGAGGGTGGTTGAGGTTCTCGCTCGATCTCGACCACGGAGGCCGGGTCTTGCTTCGGGTCGCTCGTCCGCACGCGCGCGGCATCGAGCACCGCGTCGAAGCGCGCGCGCTGTTCTTCGCTCAGTCGCTCTCCGACGAACGCCATCACCGGATGGTCGGGCCGGGTGTGGCCGCTTCCCGGGAGCCCAAACATCATGACGTTTTGGGCGAACGCTCGCGCGAGGGCGGACAGCGTCTCCGGGTCGGCATCCCAGTACCCCCGCGACGCCGACACGAGCAGCACGGCTTGGATGTTGGTCAAGACATGGACGTTTCGACCGCTCTGCAGGAATTCGTCGAGCCCGAGGTCGTGTCGGTCACGGATGAGCACGTCGTGAACCTCGTCCCAGGCCCAGCTCTTCACGATATCCGGGCTGGTGACCTGCCACCCCCAGAGGTTTTCGACGAAGCCCTGACTCATTGTGCGGGCCCCGGCGTAACCATGAGCCTTGAGCGCTTCGAGATACTGCGGATGGAGATGCCGCGTCCGTAGCTCCCCGAGCAGCGCTGGCGCTAAGGCCTGCATCTGGGGGTTATTCGGATCGGCGTGCCGGATGACCCGCGCCGCGGGGGGCTCACCGCGCAATGACTCGACGGCGAGCCCCAGCCCGCCCAGATAGTCGAACCCGTCGTTGTTATCGAGCAGACCATAGAGATTCGAGGCTCGGCCAAGGTAGCTGTGCTCGGTCTGCCGAAGTCGCGCCGTAAAGGCGCGGTGGGCCGGCTCGCCGCGGATCCCATCCCCGTACGCGTGCCCCATCCGGTGCAAGTAGGCCCGGGCGAGCTCCGGGCGTTCGGTCCACGCACCTGACCGTTCGGCGAGACGATTGATGCCCGCGCCGTAGCCGCCCGGCGCGTTGCCAAAGACACGCAACGATGCGCGCCGCCCGGCGCGTTCGGCCGTTCGTCCCGCCTTGAGCTCGGCCTCGACCGACGCGACCCAGTGCGCTGCGACTTGATTGATCGTCAACGGCTCGTCACCGGGCGGTGGCGGGCCGAGCGCGCCGAGTCGGACCAAGGCGGCATCGAGCGCGGTGCGCAGCGCCGGATGTTCGCTACGGATCCGGTGGGCCGAGGCGTTGAGCGCCAGCAGCGTGGCGCGGTCGAGCCAGACCATGAGGTTCTCGTACAGATCGCGAAACAGCCCCGAGGTCACGAACGTCACGTCTCGGCGGGGCCGTTGCTGCGTGGCGGGCAGAAGCTCCAGGCCGACGAGAATACCGCGGCTGTTCCACTTCGGCTTCAAGCCCAGTAGCGCCAGACCGAACGCCACCATCGCGCCTTCGTCACGGACGGTGTCCGAGGCCCATAAGACGACGGCTTCGCTGCCGTCCGGGGTGCCCGGGCGCTCCTCGAGAGCCTTCATCGCCAGATCTTGCCCGAGCGTCCATGCGACCCGGGTCGGGAGGATCGCCCCATCCAGCGCGTGAAAGTTGCGACCGGTGGGCAGCGCATCGGGCGTGCGAATCGGGTCGTTGCCTTTGCCGGGCTGGACGAAGCGCCCGGAGAGGGCGGCCAGCAAGGCCGATTTCTCGGCAGCGGGGCTGGCCACCAGGTTGGCGCGGGCCGTCTTTGCGCTGGCGGGGTCTTCTTCTTGGGCCGTCATCGAGCCGACCATCCGCTCGACCGCTTCCGCCGACCACGGTCGCCCGAAGACGTGCAAGCCGAACGGCATGAAGCGTTCCTGCAGCTGGGTCAAGTAGTGGCCAATCTCGTGGACGAGCAGCTCGTCGTCGACTTGCTCGAAAGAGGAAACACCTCTTGTCTTCAGCTCCTTCGCCATGCTCGCGGTCAGTTCCTCCTCGAGATTGAGGGCCCGGACCTTCTCCCGGATCGCTTGAATCGCCCGGGTCTGAGCGGCCGACGCGGCTCCGGCTTCGGCGGTCTCGAAGGACTCCACCAGCTGCCGCAGCTCTAGAAGATCGTCGTACAGCGGCGTGGTGCTCATCGACGGGGTCAAGTGATCGACGATGGTCGCCAGACCCCGTCGCTTGGCTTGAATGCCCTCCCCGACCCCGTCGACGACGTAGATGTACACCGACGGCAGGTCGGCCACGACGAGGCGAGGAAAGTCGGATTGCGGGAGCCCGAGCCGGCGGCCAGGTAAGAACTCGTACGTCGAGTGCCGGCCTAAGTGAATCAGAACGTCGGCCTGATGCACCTGTCGAAGCCACGCATAGAAGGCCAGATATTGATGCGGAGGCGGAAACGCGAGGTTGGCGTGAAGGAGTTCCTCGTCGAGCTCCCATCCCCGCGGGGGTTGAGGTCCGACGTACACGTTGCCGAAGCGAAGTCCCGGCACCAGCAGGTCTCCGTCATGGACCATGACCGCACCGGGGGGCGGTCCCCAGCCGCGCAGGCCCTCGATGCCGGTTCGTTTCAGCGCGCGTACCAAGCTCTCGACCGATGGCTGGTCCTTCTTATCCTCGCGTCCGCCGAGCCGCCGTTGAAGCGCTTCTTCCAGCTGGTGGAGCAAGTCGAGTGCGCGGGGGGCGGCCGGATCGTCTGCCCCCTCCAGTAAATGCCGGGTGTCCTCGGCGGTTCGCTCGATGAGCGCCGTCGGCCCTCGTCCGCCTCCCGCCGCTTCGACGGCGCGGTCGACCACCGCCGTTAGAAGCGCGAGGGGACCGTCGGTCATCGCCCGCTGGGCCGGGACGGGAAGCGAGTCGAAGTACGTTCTGTACGCCTCGAGGGCTAGCTTCTGCGCTTTCGAATGAAGCGCGGCGAGGGCGGCTCGGTCTTCGGGGAGGTTGACCCCCCGGTCCTGCATCATCTCGAGGAGCTGCGCTTGGTCCTTCGGCAGGGTTCCGACGTCGTAGCCGGCGCGCTGGAGCGTCTTTAAGATCTCCATCAACGACGCGGGGACGTCGAGATTGTCGGCGCCGATATTGTGACGGCCGGGCGGGTGATTGTAGTAGATGATCGCGACCCGCTTGTCGCGATTGGATTTCGTTTTGAGTCGATGCCATGCTGCTGCCCGTCTCGCGAGTGACTCGATCTCGTCGCTGACCGGCTCCAGCACCAACAGCTGAAGCCCGGTGAGCGGATCGATGACCGGCGCGCCGGCCGTGGCCACGACGATCGGCTGACCGGTTCCCTGAAGCTCAGGCATGGCGACTCGATAGTGTACGGCGTCCCAGGGGAGGCCGTCGTCACTCATGCGCCATTCGGCGACGCTTCGGCCGACGAGTCGGAGCCCTTTGAACACTGGGACGTCCAGCTTGACGAGCGCTTCTGTCGCCGCCTCTCGACCCGAACCACCGCCCATCACGAAGTCCTGGAGGGTGACGACGCCGACCAGATTCTTTACTTCGGACAGCGCCCTGAGCGCCTCGACGGTCGCTTCGCCCCACCGGGCGAGCACGGATACACACAGGAATCCCTGGCCCTCGAGCGCGCGATCCAGGGCATCGTGCAGCGACTGATCGCCTTTTCGGTCGCCAGCGTCATAGTCGATGACGGCGACGACGGGTCGGCCGCCGAGGTCATCCAGGTTCGTAGGCTTCCCTTGGCGCAGGTACCGGATCGCCGGCCGGGCTTGGACGGGCCGCGGGCGAACGCCCGCCGCGTGCGGCGCGAGCAGGTGGGCGAGGAGCGAAGACCACGCTTCTGGGCCGCGAGCGAGGTAGTACTGGCGAGCCCGCAGCCACGGCGCCTGCTTCGGATGCTCTTTCTGCAAGCGCTCGAGGAGAGCGATCGGGTCTCGGCTCGAGGCGGTTCGAAAGGTGACCGTTTCGAAGGCCTCGTCGGAGATGCCCGAGAAGAGCGTTTGCCCCCCATAGCGGCTCTTTCGCGTAAGCCGATGGTCGCCGTTGAGCGCAATGAGGGTCTGCTTCTCGGGAGGGCGATGGTGGTCGAGGAGGCTGACGAGCCGGTCGGCATCCTCTCGAAAGACGCCGGCCATCAGTACGGCGTCAGCGCGGACCAGCAACGCGGCCACCTTGGCGTCGTCCGCGCGAGCGAGTTGGTCGGGCGTTCGAAGAATGAGCGTATGGCCCGGATGCAGCGCATCGAAACGGCTGGCGGCGGCGGCCAGTTCGGGCGCGGACCGGTCCGAGACGATCCCGACCAGCGTCGCGGCCCGCGCGTTCGAGCCGACGGCGGGCGCCGCGAGAACCAGGGCCGCCAACCCCCAAGACCACCGATTCGTCGGCTGACGTCCCCTCAAAACTCGACCCCCTTTCGAGCCCGGATGCCCGCCGCGAAAGCGTGCTTCACGACGCGCATCTCGGTGACGGTGTCGGCGGCGTCGATGACCTCCTGGGGCGCGTTGCGCCCCGTAACCACCACCGAGACATGGTCGGGCTTGTTCCGCAGCACCTCGGCGACAGCGCGTGGGTCGAGGTAGCCGTGGCTCGCGGCGACGTTGATCTCATCGAGGATGACGACGTCATGCTCGCCGGCCTCGATCAGCGCCGTAGCGGCCTCGAATCCTCGGGTGGCGGAGGCGACGTCTCGGTCGCGGTCTTGGGTGTCCCAGGTGAAGCCGTCTCCGGAAACGACGTGAGTGATCTCGGGGAGTCGAGCGAAGAAGAGGCGCTCGCCGGTCTTCCAGTTACCTTTGATGAATTGAACGATCGCGACCTTCTGGCCGTGACCGAGCGCGCGGACCGCGACGCCGAAGCCCGACGTCGATTTGCCTTTGCCGTCGCCGGTGTTCACGACTACGATGCCGCGCTTGATCTTCTTGGATTTGACCTCTTCCTTCTTTGCCTGCTGAATCTGCTTCATTCGGTCGGCGTGCGCCTCACTCGACTCGGTCATGAATCACCTCCTTCACTGCACTAGGTAGACGGAGACGGGCGGGAGGGGGTCGTCCGTAAACGTCAGCGTCTCTTCAAGGTCGAAGCCGCCGCCGGTCTCTCGGTAGCGCCGCAGCTCGCTGCGTGACCTATCAGGGACGAGGAGCAGACCGGTCGCGGGTTCGTACGCCGAGATACCGATTCGGAAGGCGGCCTCGGCGGAGAACAGCGACGTCGCTTCGCCCGTGCTCATGTCGACGACGAAAGCCTCGTCTCCTGATTCGCCGAACGTGCCGTACTCGACGGCGATGAACCGAGTCGCGCTCAAGGGGACCAGGTTGTTGAGGGCCAGTGGGCGGCTCATGTCTTCGCGGGGCGCCCACGAGTCCACGATCTCGGCCTGGTCGCCGACGATGCGAAGGACGTAGACCCCCGACGAGGCGCGGACCTGAGGTTCGTCTCCGAACGGCCGGGCGAATCCGGTGCAGGCGACCATGACCAGATCGGTCGCGTTAGGCACGGCCCGGACCGAGCCGCAGTTCCTGGTCGCTTCAGGGAGGACGAAAGGGGTCAGCTGTGCGCTGTCGACGTCGATCAGCGCAACCTGGCCTGGAGCGGCGGCATCGAACTCAAAAGACAATAACGTCAGGCCGACGACCAGAGTGTCTTCAATGAGGGCGAGCAGACTGGGGCGGGCGTAGACCTCAACCTCCGCCGGGCCCGCGTCGCGCTGGACCGTCGCCGTGCTGGTGAAGATGTCTAGGCTGACGCGTCGGCCGGTCACCGTCAGGTTGCTGGGATCGATCTCGACGACGTCATTGGCTCGATCGACGGGCATCGCGTTGGGATCGAGGTTGACCGAGAACCGACTCACCCACGCCCGGCTGGCGTCGACGATGGCGAGGTCGTGCGGGTTGGTGGAGAAGTCGCCGGGCGCGACGCGGAGCTGGCCGATGACCTCGGCTGTTTCGAGGTCGTAGCGGGTGACGACGTCCGTTCCCAGCCGATCGACGATGTTCAGAACGCCGGGGCTACCCCGTCGCGCGTTGGCGAGTACGACGTCCCCCGACAAGGGCGCCACGAGACCGGGCGCCTGAAGGGCCGAGCTCAAGACCGCGGAGTCGATGATGGCGCCGACATCGTCGAGAACGGCGATCGAGGTCGACTCGAAGTCGGAGCGAATGAGCGCAAATCGCGCGCCGCTGATGCCCGGCCGGAGCGTTTCGTCGTCATCTCCGCAGTAGACCGACCCGAAGGCCAGTCCGGCCACGACCGGGAGCAAGAGTGCGTATCTATGTTGTTTCATAGTGGATGTTTCCATTGAATTGATACCTCGTAGGATCGGCCCGGCCGCGGGAAGGCGAGCAGGTCGAGGCCCAGCTCATCGAAGAGGTTGCGGACGGAGACGGCCAGGCTCAGTCCATCTGGTTCCGAAGTTGCGCGCAGACCGACGTTGACCACGGTGTAAGCGGCCTGTTCGACCTGATTGGCCGCGTCGGCGAAGAAGCCACTACGATGGTCGATCTCCAGGAAGGCTTCGAGCTGTTCGAGGGGATAGCTCGAAACGAAGCGTTGAAAGAGGCGGATGGGCGCGCGTAGAGGCTGGTTCCGGTCGAAGCCTGAGTTGTCGAACGTCGCGTCGAGCAGCGTCAGCGCAGTCCCTGACTTCATCGCCGGACCGAGATCGAGTGCGGCCCACACTTCGAGCCCTCGCGCTTGCCCCTCACGCTCATTCTGAAAGGCGATCGTGTTGCGGGACGTCCGGCGGGGGACGATGATGTCGCGAACGTTGAGCCAGAATAGCCGAACCTCGGCGTCGAGCGACCAAGCTCGGAAGCTCGCCGAGTAGGCCGCGCCGACGTCGAGGGAGAGCGAGGTTTCCGGGACGAGCTCTGTGTTGGCGACGATGGTGTCTCGATTCCCAAAGAGCTGGATCGTCGTGGGCAGTCTAGACCCCGAGCTAAGGTGCGCGGATACCGTCCATCGGTCGAACTGAGCTCGCCCTTCGACGCGAACGTTGGCCGTACTGTCGTCGATCTCGCGAAGCTCGGTGGCTTGGAGGCGAGAACGGGTTAGGCGAGCAGTGGTGAACTGGCCGGAAAGCGAAGTCCGGAGGCTGAGGGCCACGGGTCCTAGATCGACGAACAGAAGACTCTCACCGGCGATGACCAGCAGGTTTCGCGATGACGGCTGGTCGCCCGGGGTCGCGAAGCGGTTGTTCGGTCGAATGTCGTCGTGCCGATAGAAAGCGGTGGTGCCGAGCGTCCACCAGGGCAGGACATCGACGAAGATCCCCGAACGCCCGTCAACGCTGAAGAACTCGTCTTGAGTGTCCTCTCGCCCGAGCCCGATCCTACCGAAGGGATCTCGGATGCGATCCCGGTCGAGACCGACCGCGACCGTCGCGAAGGCATCGGTAGGCAGTGATCCATCAAGACGCAGGCGATAGCCGAGGGACGCGAAGAGCTGGGTACGGCGCTGGTCGCTCTGTCGGCTGACGACGGTGGCGGGCCCCGGCAATCCGCGGGCTTGATGAACGACCATCCCCAGCAGCGCCAACCGATGGGGCCCGTCTTCCCAGCTGACCGAAGTAAACCCGTTGCCTTGCTCGATAGCGGCATTCTCACGCTCGACCTCTCGGTCGTCGCTCGGGTCGGCAAACGTTGCGTTGTCGTCGATGTAGGTGAAGTTGTTCTCCGCCCGCAGCCCCCCACCCGCCGCAAGCACGGATAGGCCGCCGATCCCGGTCTCCACCTCCACGCGCGCTTGCTGGGTATCAAAGGCGCCAACCGTGCCTAGGACCGTGAAAGCGTTGTCGTCGGCGACCTTGGGAACGAGCCGAATGACGCCGCCGATCGCGCCCGCGCCGTAGCGGATCGGTGCACTGCCTTTAAAGACTTCGATCCGCCCGATGCCATCTAGGGGCAACAGCGAAAAGTCTATGGCCCCCCGGTCGGGCCCCGTCAGGGGCACGTCGTCGATGAGCACCACCGTCTGGTCGAAGTCGGCCCCCCGGATGGAAACGAACTGCGATGCACCAAGGCCACCTCGTCGAACGAGAGCGATGCCCGGCAGCTCGGCGATGAGGTCCCCCACCGTCTCGAAGCGCAAGGGGCGGTCGTCCAAGTCGATGCCGTGATCGGGAATCGGGGTGAGGTTCGATTCGCGAACCCGATCTCCTCTGACCTCTATCGTCTCGATATCATCATCTACCGCCGGCACGGGCGGCGTCTGGGACCATGCGACGCCGCCCGCGGTGACGAGGTGCGATCCGATGACAAGGGCGAGGGGGGCTGCCGAAAGGGCCGAAGCGGGCCCTGCGGCGCACAGTTTGCGCAGAATCGAGAGATACCGGGCTGCCCTTCTCCACATGCCAGCGCCACGGACACTGGAGAAAGATGCACGACTGCGATGTACCGCCTACGCGGACTTCGTTAGCCGGCACGCCATCCCCGAGGCGTCCGTTCCTGTTGGCCAGGGCGGGTATCCGGGCTGACGTCGTGCTCGGCCGATCCGAGCTTCGATCCCGTCGCCTTCCCAAGAGGCAACCCATAACGAGCTGGTCTCTCAGTGGCGTTTGACGGGACCGCAACGATTACCGTGGCGGGTCCGCGCCGGATTCTCACCGGCTTCCCCATTGATAAGATCTATCGACCTTACCCTGGCGCGGGCAGAGGTACTTGGGCCTCGACGGAATGTCAATGTGTCTCGTTGCTCACCCTGACGGCGGCTTGCATGAAAACTCGTGAATCACGTCGAGCGCGATCATCAGCGCTTCTTCACTTCAAAAGAACGTTCTTTTCAGAGGCGCACGAAGGCGGATGCGTGCCGTTCGGCGAGATCATCAAACTGACGAGGGTGGATGCACGCGGCCAAGATCTCAAGAGAATCGACCAGGCGGGGGCCTGGTCGATTGAAGAATGCGTTTCCATCGGCAACAAAGACCCGCCGGTCCGACACCGCGCGCCACGTACTCCAAGGTAGGTTCTTGGAGAGTAGATGGAGCTCGGCGCGCGTCCGCGCAAGATCGAAACCACACGGCTTCACGACAACAACGTCGGGATCCAGATCGTGAAGCTGATCAAAAGAGAGGGTGGGGGCGTGTTGTCCTGGTAACGTGACGAGCGCAGAGCCACCGGCCATCTCCACCAGCTCCGGCATCCAGGTCCCGCCGATCATCACCGGCTCCATCCATTCGATGGTGAGTACGGCGGGTCTTGTGCCCATCTTATGAGCGCGGCGGGCGACGGCCTCGCACCGAGCGGCGAGGTCATCGGCGACCTGCGTCGCGTGAGCTTCGCGGCCGATCGCGCGACCGACGGTACGAATGCTGTCCCAGACGTCGCCCAGGCGTTGTGGTTTCAGGCTGACGACCGCGACATCGTGGTCCGTGATCTGCGCAAGGCCACGGCGGACGTCATCGAGAGAGACGGCACAAACGTCGCACAAGTCTTGCGTGACAACGATGTCCGGTGCGGCATCCCGAAGACCGTCGACGTCCAATTCATAGACCGTGGTTGCGTCCTGGAGGATGGCGCGAATGGAGCGGTCGATGTCCCCGCTCGCTGAGGGCAGCGACTCGCGAGGGCGAGTTAATATGGGCGCTCTTTCCACCCCAACCGGGAAGTCGCATTCGTGAGATCGTCCGACCAGCGACGATCGGGCGCCGAGGGCACAGACGATCTCGGTCGCGGAGGGAAGGAGCGAGGCGATGCGCGGGTGAGTCGGCATGCGCCTACCGTAGCAGATGGCGGGAAGAGGGCGGTGTTCGGGGGCGACAGGGCGATCGATTGGGCGATGACTTCGATAGCTATCGGTTCGATCCTACGTTGGGCATCGGACGGCGTCCGTTGTTCGGTCTGCGGAGTTCGGGCAGCATCGCGCCATCGCAGGAGAGTCTTCGATGAATGCCATAGTCCTATGCATAACCGCTGGTCTGTTCGCGGGCCACTCGCCCTCGCTGCCGCGTCCCGATGTTTCGGTTCTGCATTCCAGCCGTTCCGGACGTGGTCTTGCGCTTCCTTCACGGGAAGTCGTCTTTCACTTCGTCGTGTTCGGCGATCGAACCGGGGGCCCGGTCAGTGGTCTGAACGTCCTGCGCCAGGCCGTCGCTGATACGAATCTCCTCGCTCCCGACCTGGTCATGACCGTCGGTGACCTGATCGAAGGTTACAACGAAACCGGCCCCTGGCTCGAGCAGATGCGAACCTATCGACAAATCATGGGCGGGCTCAAGGCGCCGTGGTTTCCCGTCGCGGGCAATCATGATGTCTATTGGCGCGGGAGTGAGCCTCCGCCCGGACAACACGAAGACAACTATGAGCAACACTTCGGGCCTCTATGGTACTGGTTCGGCCATAAGAACGCCGCGTTTGTCGTCCTGTACAGCGACGAAGGGGATCCGGAGGCCAACGAGAAGGGCTGGAGCAATTCGCGCCTCAATCAAATGAGCGCCGCGCAGCTGGCTTGGCTCGCCGATAGTCTCGCAAAGACCAAATCCTACGACCATGTCTTTGTGTTCCTCCATCACCCTCGCTGGATTTCGAAGAACTACCCAGGCTCAAATTGGGAGGCGGTGCATCAACGCCTTCGCGAAGCGGGCAACGTTACTGCGGTCTTCGCCGGTCATATTCATCGACGACGGTTCGATGGGGTGCGCGATGGGATCTCGTACTTCGCCCTCGGTACGACGGGAGGGAGCATTCCCATCGAAAGCACGCCGAGTACTGGCTGGATGCATCACCTCGATGTGGTGACCGTGCGAAAGGAAGGCATCTCGGTAGCGACGTTGGGCGTGGGGGAGGTCAGCGATCCTCGGCAGATGACGCCCGAGCGCCTCGAGCAGATCGACCGATTGCTTCGTTTGGAGCTCGATGTCTCGGAAGCCCGACCTCGCGTCGATGGCCGCGGCCGGGGCGCGGGTCGCGTTCGTGTCGTCTACAACAATCCGCTCACCGTGCCGGTGAGGCTCACGGCGGAGCTAGACGCGACAGATCCCGGCTGGGCATTTCGACCGGACCATATCCACCGCGCCGTGGCGCCCAGCGCCTCCACGACCTTCGATTTTGAGTATCTACGCCGCTCTGTCGAGGCCGATGTCGCGCCCGTGGAGCTGCGATTGCAGCTGGAGGCGGAGATCGACGGAGTACTCGTTCGGAGTCCTACGCTGCGATCGGTGATCGATCCCGTGTTGTCTCGTCGGGCGCCCAAGGCCACTGCAACCGATGGATGCCTGGCCACGCGGTCGCAAGGCGCCCTTCGCGTGGCGTCCGCCGACGTGCCGCTTCCCGACGGACCCTTTACCCTGGAGGCGTGGGTCCGCGCCGATGCCATTGAAGGCGTCCAGGCGATCGCGGGCAAGCCGGAGTGGAGCGAGTATGGCTTGCTCGTTCGAGACGGATTCGTATCGTGGGCGGTCGCGTTGGGCGACGTGTACAGCTACACCTATGTGCGATCGAAATCGAAGCTGCCTACCGGTCGATGGGTTCATGTCGCCGGCGTATATGACGGCGAGGCGCTGCGGCTGTATCTCGAGGGCGCGCTGGTGGCGACGGAGGCCGCCTCCGGTCCCCGAAAGATGAACCGAGTTCCATTCGCCGTCGGCGCGGATCCGAATCGCGAAGGTCGGCTCGACAACTGGTTCTCCGGTCTCATCGATGCCGTTCGTCTTTCGAAGACGGCTCGGTATACGCAGAAGCGCTTCGCCCCCGAACGCCGCTATGCGGTCGATGCGGACACCGTCCTCCTGTTCCACTTCGACCGGCGTTCGGGCGCGTTCGTCTTCGACAACACTCCACGGCGGGTGCAAGGCTACCTGGCGGGATCGTCAACAATCCGCGTAGACCCCTGTCTCTAGCTCTCGAGCGCCGAACGCGGTGACAAGGGCGTATTCCGGTTGCTTGCAGCATTCTTCGGATAATGCGCTGCATGGTGTTGGATGACGCTCAGCGGCGGTGGTGCCCTTGCCGGGCGGACAGACGGGTGCCAAGGTTCCGACCATGGACACTTCCACTATCGCCTTCACTAGTCGCGACGGCATCGCCATTCAGACCTACGTTTTCATGCCCGCGGGCGAGCCTCGCGCCGTCGTGCAGGTTCAGCACGGGCTTGCCGAGCACGCCGGCCGCTACCGTCGTTTCGCCGCCGCGCTGACTGCCGCCGGCTATGCCGTCTACGCCCCGGACGCCCGGGGGTCCGGCCAGACCGCCCAAGGCAGCTACGGTCGATGGGGCGAGGACGGGTGGCCAGGCTGGGTCGACGATGTTCACCGTCTCCGCGACCGAATACGGGCCGATCACCCGGGCCTCCCCGTCGGCTTGTTCGGACACAGCATGGGTTCCTTCGCGACACAACACTACCTGCTCGACCACGCGGACGACGTCGACGCCGTCGTGCTGTCCGGCAGCACTGAAGTCAGCTGGTTGATGCCGATTCTCGACGCTGAGGAGCCGGCCGACCTCAGCGCGTTCAACGCGCCCTTCGTGCATCGAACCGGTTTCGAGTGGCTCAGCCGCGACGAGGCCGAGGTCGACGCATACATGGCCGACCCGGCGTGTGGTTGGGAGGCGCCGCCGTTGCCGCAGATCATTACGCTCGCGGCCGCCGCGGACCCGAAGCGGGTGGCGGCGATTCGGAACGACCTTCCGCTGTTGATCATTTCTGGTGACGCCGACCCGTTGGCTCAAGGCGGCCCCGCCGTTGAGCTGCTCGCGTCTCGGTATCGCGATGCGGGCCTGACCGACGTCGAGGTCCATCTGTATCCGGGGGCCCGCCACGAGGTGTTGAACGAGACCAACCGTGACGAGGTCACCGGCGACACTATCGCTTTCTTCGACCGTACGCTCGGCGGTAGGCGTTAGCGCTCGGCCTTCGACCCGAGGTCGCGGATCACGCGTTCGACCGCATCGATCATGATTGCGCGCCGTTTCATGGCCACCCGATCGATCGCCTTGTCCCAAGCGCTCTGAGTGACGACGACCAAGTTGAGCTCGGGATTGAGCCAGATGCCTTGGCCGTAGATGCCGGACGCGCGATACGCCGGCCCGGGCGTCGTCCACCATTGAAAGCCGTAGCCAGCTCGGCCGCCCATGGCGCTTTGCGCTATCTCGGTAGATGTTGTGGCGGCGTCGATCCAGCCGTCGGGAACGATCGATTCGCCGTCGACCTTTGCCCCGTTCATGAAGAAGACGCCGAATCGGCCGTAATCGCGAAGCGCCGCCGAAACGCAGCAACCTGCTATCTCACGACCGCTCGCGTTCAGCAGCCACGAGCCGTCCTGCTCCATGCCGATCCGAGACCACACTTTGGCGGACAGGTACTCGGCGAGTTTCTTGCCGGTCGCCGCCTCGACCAACGATCCGACCAGGTTGGTCTCGCCGGTTTTGTAGACCCACTTCGTACCGGGTTCAGCCTCGCGCGGCAGGCGGGCCATATAGGTCACGGTGGGGTCGGAGCCGTCCGTCGAGGGCTCCGCAATGAACCTGGACACATCGGACTTCGGATCAGTGTAGTCTTCGTTCCAGCGCACGCCGGAGGTCATCGTCAATACCTGACGGACCGTGACCCCGTCGTACGCTGAACCAGTGAGGGCCGGCAGGTAGCGGGTGACGGGATCGTCCAGCGACTGAATCTTGCCGTCTTTGATCGCTGCACCGACCATGGTGGAAGAAAAAGACTTGGCGACGGAGAAGCTCGTCCACCGTCCGTTGGCCGAATGACCGAGGCCGTAGTTCTCGTAGACGATTTCTTCGTTGAAGATGATCAGCAGGCCTGCGGTCAGGTTCTTCTTTACGTAGTCGTCCAGGGACCACGTTTCGCCGTCGACATCAAAGGACACTTCGAAGGGAGCGGCCGATCGTTTGAATGGACGAATCGAAGCCCCTTTATTGATTGTGCGCGCAGGGACGACCTCTTCCATCCGTGGGAAGCCCAGGATCTTCTCCTGCTGGTTCCACTGAAGCACCGTCTTGGTCTCGAGTGACGTTCTCAGGGCTTCGATGGCCGTCTGCTTGGGGCCTGCGGCCTGGGCTGCTCGCGTCCGGGGGGCGGACGCGACTGATTTTACCCGTGACGCAGACCGCTCGGGCGCTGGTGTTCGAGAGCCCGCGCACGCCGTGAGGAGGGCGAGCACGCCGGCCGCGACCATGGTTGCGGTTCGCCAACATCCTGCCGTCGGTCTCCTGAGAGGGCTCGGGTTTGACTTGGGCTTCGGCTTTTCATCGGGCGCCATGTGCCGGTGATAACACGGCGCGGTTTCTCTCCGCTGAGCTTCACGGTATGGACGCTGAGTAGAGCCGGGTGGAGACAGAGCTGTCATTGCGGCCCTTGGAGGTGATCGGATGGTGATTCGCGTGTTGGCCGGATTGGTGGGACTGGGGATGGCCGCTGTTGCTCTGAACTGGATAGTCGATCCGGCTTCCGCCGCGGCGGGGCTGGACATGGCCTTGGTGTCTGAGCGGCCCGGCCGAAGCACGCAGATCGGGGACTTCATCGCGTTCTTCGCGAGTGTGGCCCTCATGATTGCGGTGGGGCTATTCAGGCGCGCTGCGGCCTGGCTCAAGGCAGCAGCGCTGGTTCTCGGCCTAGCCGCGGCCGGACGCACCGTCGCCTGGCTTGCTCATGGCGCCGCATTCGCACCCAAGTTCATCGCCATCGAAGTCGCGATGGCCGTCGTCTTGCTGCTTGCCGCCGCCGCGACAGATCGCGGTTCGCAAAAGCCTCAGGCCCCACCGAAGTGAAGTCGACAGTATGCTCACGCCGGTGAGGCGGTCATGAAGTCGATCAGGTGACGTACGCGGGCGGGCAGCAAGCGTCGGGCTGGGGTAGACGGGCCGAGAAGCTCAGATGGCTGGCGACGGCGGTGAACAGGGCCAGATCGTTGTAGATCATTGCAGCGCGATTGCATTTACATGCAGCATCCGCTACCCGGGTCCGCGGGGGATGCGAGTATTGAGCGATGCGCGCCCAACGCGCCGTTCACACCACGTGGTCGAAGCGAGAGATCTCGTGTTCCGCTACGCGGGCGCGGAGCCCTGGCAGCTGACGGTCGAGGCGATTCAGCTCGCCGCCGGCGAGCATACGTACATCTTCGGTCCGAGCGGCTGCGGCAAGACGACCCTTCTTCGGCTCGTCGCCGGGGTGCTGGCGCCCACCCGTGGTTCGGTGACCGTCCTCGGCGAAGACTTGAGCCGAGGGGCTCGCCGCGACCGACGGCGCGCGGACCTCATGGGTTTCGTGTTCCAGAGCTTCAACCTCGTGGCCTACTTGAGCGCGGTCGAAAACGTGGTGCTGCCTTGCCGGTTTGCTCGCGGCCGACGCGAACGGGCGACCCACGAAGGCCGGTCACTTCGGGACGAAGCCGGGCGCTTGCTCGAAGCCCTCGCTATCGCCCCGTCGCTGTGGGACCGCAAGCCGAACGAGCTGAGCGTAGGTCAGCAGCAACGTATTGCCGTCGCGCGAGCGCTCATCGGGCGTCCGCCGCTCATCCTGTGCGACGAGCCGACGTCGGCCCTGGATCCCGCGTCTCGCGACCGCTTCATTGAGCTGCTGCTTGCCGAGTGCGCGGCTGCCGATTCGACCGCCGTCGTGGTCAGTCATGAGCCCGCGATTCGGGGGGCGTTTCGAACCAGCTATGACCTCGCGCCGGCCCACGAGTCGACGACGTTGAGGAGGGTGGCGTGAGCACTCTCTTGATGCTGGCCCGGGCAAGCTTATGGAGTCGTCGCACGACGGTCGCTCTTACCGTACTTTCGGTGGCAACGAGCTTTGCATTGCTCTTGTCAGTGGAGCGGCTGCGTTCAAGTGCGAAAGCTAGCTTCGAAGGCACGATATCCGGCACGGATCTCCTCATTGGCGCTCGGGGCAGCAGCGTTCAGCTCCTGCTGTACGCTGTGTTTCGACTCGGCGAGCCGGTGCCGGAGCTTTCGTGGAACAGCTACGAGGCGATCACAACCCACCCCGAGGTCGCCTGGAGCGTACCGATATCGTTGGGCGACTCGGTCCGCGGATTCCGGGTGTTGGGTTCTACGGAAGAGTACTTCAAACACTATCGATATGGGGCCCGATCGCCGCTGCGGCTGCGCGCGGGCCGGACATTCGAGGCCGATTCCGACGCGGTCTTGGGCAGTGAGGTGGCACGAGCGCTCGGTTGGTCGGTCGGCGACCGCTTTCCGATTCAGCACGGTATCGACGTCCACGCCGACGCTCACGACCACTACATGTTCGAAGTGGTGGGCGTGCTCGAGCCAACCGGCACTCCGGTTGATCGAACGGTGCATGTCTCTTTGGCGGGCCTCGCTCTTGCTCACCACGAACCCGATGAACACGCCGGGCACGGCCACGAGGGACACCGCGAGCACGCCCACGAGGAACATGGCGAGCACGACCACGATGAACAGGTCGGTGCTCGTCTCGAGACGGTCAGCGCGGTGATGGTCGGTCTTCGCTCGAAGATGGGCATTCTTCAGATGCGCGCCTGGATCAATGATCGGCCTGGGGAATCGATCATGGCGGTGATGCCGGGCCGGGCGTTCCAGCAGCTTTGGTCGACGGTGGGCGTGGCCGAGCGTACGCTTCGATTTGTCGGGATTCTGGTGGCGCTGGCCGGAGTTCTCGCACTGGTCGCGATCATCTTGGCGACAGTGAGCGAGCGGCGCCGAGAGATGGCCCTCCTCCGATCGATCGGCGCGTCGCCGCTGGATGTAGCGGGGTTGATCGTGGGTGAAGCCGTGTTGCTCGCGTTGGCGAGCGTGTCCACGGCGCTTGTGGCAGTGTACGTTGGCGGCTGGATCGGTGAGACGATGCTGGTGTCGCGCTTGGGGCTCAGGCTCTCCTTGGGGGCCCTGACGATCAGCGATCTGCCATGGGTGGTCGCCTTTGTGGCCACCGCTGCCGTTGCCTCGCTGGTTCCCGCCGCCGTGAGCTACCGTCGCACGCTGTCGGACGGGCTCTTGGTTCGCACATGATCACGCGTTGGATCCCGGCCGTCGGTGTCTTGGTCGTGGTTCTCTCCGCTTGCGCCCGCGACGAGGCTGAAGTGCCCGTCATTGCGCCGGAGATAGGCTGGACGGCGCTGTCGAAGCTCGACGTAGAATCCGGGGCGAGGCCGCAGTCTCTCCGCCGAACCCTCACCAAGCCCGTCCGAATTCACGGCTATGTGCTGCCCCTGGAGGCCAACGAAGGCGGGGTCACCAGCTTTCTCCTGGTGCCCGACCGAAGCTATTGCGTACACGTTCCACCGCCGCCACCCAATCAACTGGTTCTCGTCCATCTCGAACGACCGCTACATTGGCGTTGGGTGGAATCCGGCATCTGGTTGACCGGGGCTCTCGACGTCGTCCAAGAAAAGTCGGAGTTTGGTGGCTTCATGTATAAGATGCAGAAGCTGACGTCGCTCGAACGAGCCGATTGGTAGTGCTGGAAGCCTATTGCGCCGCGCGCGCCTCGACCATCACATTGACCGAGTAGGCGTAGGCGTCGGCTTTGGGGTCGTCCTTGGCGGCGACCTCGTGGCGAGCGCTCATCAGGTAACGACCAACCTTTGCAAACCGAAGTTGAGCGCGCCCTTGGGCGTCGGACTTGACGGTCATCGATGCGTCGTGTCCCCGGGAAGCGTCGCCGTACACCTTGATCTCGGCGTTGGCCAACGGCGCGCCGTCGGCAAGCACCCGAAGTCGAAATGGCTTTCCGGCGACGATCGCATTCGGGTGGTCGATCGGCACCAGTTCCACGGGGTCGCCTTGGGCTGCAAGCGGGCCGCTCGTCCGATCACGGAAGGTGACGTAGGTGATCGACTTGGACCAGAACCGCTTCGAGACCTCGATCTTCTTGCCGACGACTCGATCACGCGACATCCGAACCCAGCGGGGCTCGTTGCCTTCCGCCAGCTTGGTCCAGTGGGATTCCGGTTCCTCCGTCGTGACTCGATAGGTTCCCGGTTTCTTCAGCTCTATCTCGGCCACCGTTCTCGTCTTTCCGGTATACGCAAACGATGGAGAGCTCACCTCGTCGCCCGGTCCGGTCACCCACAACAGCGCGGGACCCGGCCCCAAAGAAGCGACGAATCGCTGATCACCCAAAGCGTGCTCGAATCCCAGCCAAACAGTGTCGTCTTTGGTGTCGGTCACGAAGAAATTGGGCAGGACCCACTGCTGATGAGCAATCGCCGCTGTCGTTGATGTGGATACGATCGCGGTGCAGATGGCCGGAATCAATACGTTGCTGAGCTTTGGCACTTCGAGTCCTCCGTCGATGTCTGTTTCGCCCTCGCATCTTCCCCTTAAGCGGCACCACCGCCTAGGGAGGGCCTTCGAGGCGAGAGCGTGAAGCGCCGCGTCGAAGCCGCGAATTATCGTGGCAATGGGTGTATTTAGCAAAAACGTGCAATAAATTTGCAAATACATGCCCGGTTCCCTAGGCTGTTGTGGTCGATCCTCCCTCACCTTGGGGGACCCGATCGGCATACTGGATCGAAGCATGCGCATCAGCAAGGAGCCACGAGATGTTTGAGCGTACGTTTGAACCCATGACCAAGGCGGAAGTGGTCGCCGCCCAGAGGGCCTGGGCCAAAGCCGTCACCGAACAGGATGTCGACCATCTGCTCGACCTTTACGACTTTGGCACGCCGGACGAACCACTGCTCTTCAAGCCCACGCTGGCCGACGTGATCCGACTCGACCGTGAGGGGGCTCGTTCTTACTTTGTGGGCGGGGATCCCAATTATCCCCACGATCACGGGTTCCTCAACCGCGGATGGAAAAGGGTAGAGTTCCAGAGCTCGGCCGGACCAATCTTGAAAGCGGGGGGCCTCGGCTACAAAGACATGGGGCACTACACGTTTGTAGACGGCGACGGCAACGCTACCCGGGCCGACTACACTTTCGCCTACCACAAGCTCGACGGTCGAGTTCTCATCTCGCTGCACCACTCGTCTCTGACCTGGTTCCCGCCAAAGGAATGAGTCGGCGCGCGGACCGAAGTCGAGTTCCGCTCAAGAGCCCGCCGCCGCTAGACGCTCTCTGATCCTCGTCGGCGTTCGAGCGTCGAGACGACGTATGAAACATTAAGATGAATGCGCCCATCGCTTCCTGAGGTGGCATGTGAGGCGAGATGGCTCTCAACCGCCGCCCGGGCGCGGTCTGCTTTGCCGATCGACTCCATGTAGGACATGAGCTGCTTCCAGGGGCCGGAGTAGAGGACGAATTGGTCGAACGCTTCGGCGACGGACGCGAAGGGCAACGACATCGACCGGTACGCCTGGTCTGCTAGCCGCACCCCTGTTCCATCAAAAAACGAGCGAAGCGCCGTTTCGTCGGACCAACGGTCCGGGGCCGGGCCTTCCGGCAGTTCCGGAGCGATCTCCCGGATTCGGTCAATGCCAGAACAACCAAAGGCGCCGTCGTCATGCCAAGAAGTGACGATGATTCGACCTCCGGAACGGCAGGCCGAGGCCAACTGTCCTGCGACCACTTCAGGATGTGAAGCAAAGATCACTCCGAACGTAGAAACGATGATGTCGAAGGAACCGAGCGTGGCCAGGTCGTCAAATGAGCCCTGGACCCATCGGACCGAGACCCCAGCCACTCCTGCCCGACGCCTCGCTTCCTCCAGCATTCTCGGCGTCAGGTCGAGACCCGTGACCTGTGCACCACGGGTGGCGGCTTCAACGGCGACCGTTCCCATGCCGCACGCAACGTCGAGCAATGTCGGGCGAGCCTCGAAGTCCACCAAGTCAAGAACCACACGTGACGCGGGAGCGATCCACGACTCGACGACGGCGTAGTCTCCTTGTGTCCAGGTCGTTATCGCTCGCTCCACCTCATGTTCGCGCATAGCCCAGTCATGCCCACTAAATCAGTCGAGTCAAAGCGCCATGTGTGCGGATCGTTGGGCAGTCAGCCAGCGTTGATCTCCCCATCGGACGTCCGTCGGCGTGGATAGATACCGGGCGCCGTGGCGACTATTGACCGGTACCGGCCCCGTTGGGCAAGTCAGTTAAAGATGCAACCCCGATGCCCAAGGCGTGTCATTCTTTCGCTGGTCACTGTTGCTGCGTGCGCCGCGCCGAGCTCTACGCCTACGACGGCCCGAACGCGACCCCAGTCGCCGCCCCCAGATACGGCCATCGACCCATACCTCTGGCTAGAAGAGGTCCAAGGCGCACGAGCGCTCGACTGGGTGCGCACCCAGAACGCGCGAAGCCTGGCCGAGCTCGAGGGTGATTCGCGGTACGGTAAGATGCTGGCTGAGGCGCGGGCGATCTTGAACTCGCGCGAACGGATCCCCCGGGTGACGCTCCGCGGCGCCTATGCCTACAACCTGTGGCAGGACGAGGCCCACGTTCGTGGTCTTTGGCGTCGGATGCCGATCGCCGCCTACGTGGATGGCAAGGCAGACTGGGACGTTCTCCTCGACGTCGATCAGTTGGCCAAGACCGAAGGCGAAAACTGGGTGTTCGAGGGTGTCGACTGCCTTGCGCCCGCGTTTGACCGGTGCGTGATGACATTATCCCGGGGCGGATCGGATGCGGCGGTTCTCCGGGAGTTTGATCTGAACTCGCGGTCGTTCGTCGATTCCGGATTCGTGGTTCCCGAGGCCAAGAGCGGCGTTGCGTGGATCGACGCAGATACGCTTCTGGTGGCCACCGACTTCGGTCCAGGGACCCAGACGGAGTCGGGCTACCCGAGGCAGGTGCGTCGATGGAAGCGAGGCACGCCCCTAACCGAAGCCGAAGTCGTGCTGGAGGGTTCGCCCAAGGACGTCGGCGTATGGCCCAGCTCCGTGTACGCCGGCGGCAGATACCACGCCTTTATCCGTCGCATGGTGGTCTTCTTCGAGTTCGCGTCGTACCGGCTCCAGGGCGACGCGGCCGTCTCGCTGCCTCTGCCGGCAAAGTCGAGCTCCGACGGTGGTGGCGGCCTGGCGGTGTTTAGAGGGCGGATCATCGTGCGGGTGAATGAGCCGTGGACGTACGCGAGTGAGACCTTTCCTCTTGGGTCGATCGTGGCCTACGACCCCGCGGCCGATACGGCCGAGCTGCTGTTTGCGCCCGAAGAACGAGTCGTCATCAACAAGGTCTTCGCTTCTGAACAAGG
This sequence comes from Myxococcota bacterium, assembly GCA_028289325.1. Taxonomy (GTDB): domain Bacteria; phylum Myxococcota; class Kuafuiibacteriia; order Kuafuiibacteriales; family Kuafuiibacteriaceae; genus JANQQN01. The sequence goes on from JANQQN010000303.1 coordinate 23,106, forward strand.
GGTGTTGCTCGAGCTTCTCGATAACATCAAGGGGCGGCTCGTTCGCCTTACGCCCGCCGACAGCGGCTGGATCCGCAGTGACGTGGCGCTCCCGCGCGGTGGCGTCATCTCCGTGGGTTCGGTGCAGCGGTCGACCGGGAACATGTTGGTCACCTTCGAAGACCCCACAACGCCCGACAGCCTTTACTTCGTCGAGGGCGCCAAAGCGAAGGTGATCCGGTCGAATCCTCCGTTCTTCAACGCCGACGACGTCGTGTCTCGGCAGTATGAAGCGACCAGTGCTGACGGGACGAAGGTACCGTTCTTCGTTGTTGCAAAGCGCTCCGTCATCGACTCCGGTCCCGCGCCCACCATACAGTACGGTTACGGCGGCTTTCAGGTCCCTGAGCTTCCTGACTACTCAGGCACAACCGGTAAGCTGTGGATAGAGCGAGGTGGGGTCTATGTCGTAACGAACATTCGTGGAGGTGGTGAGTTCGGGCCAGCCTGGCACCAAGCCGGCCTCAAGACCAAGCGCCAGCGTATCTATGACGACTTCTATGCCGTATCGAAGCGGCTCATCGACATGGGGATAACTCGTCCCGATCAGCTCGGCATTCTCGGTGGCTCCAACGGGGGTTTGTTGGTGGGCGTTGCGATGACCCAACGCCCGAAGCTGTACGGCGCGATCGGTATCGGGGTGCCTTTGCTCGATATGCTTCGGTACCATCTGTTGCTCGCCGGCGCGTCATGGGCCGGCGAGTATGGCAGCCCCGACGTGCCGGAAGAGCGCGCATTCCTCGCGTCGATAAGCCCTTACCACAACCTTAAACGGGAGCAGACGTATCCGCGTCCGTTCTTCTTCACATCGACCAAAGATGATCGCGTTCACCCGGGACACGCCCGCAAGATGGCGCGCAAGATGGCGGAGTACGGGCAGCCGTTCCTGTACTACGAGAATACCGAGGGCGGGCACAGTGCGGCGGCGAATCAGGACCAGCGCGCCAAGCAAACGGCGCTCCTTTACA
>JANQQN010000316.1 GCA_028289325.1 Myxococcota bacterium
TGCTCTTTGCCCACATTGCCTCCAGTCTTCCAATGATACGCCAAACCTCGACGGCGATGCTGTGACCTGATTCGAGCGTCCTGTCCTGGTACGGCGAAGCCCGCGTTGAAACAGCTCGAAAGCAGGTCGTCGGTCGGCGGCGGCGTTCTGTCTCCGCCGCCGCTCACGCCCCGGAGGAAGCCTGGGGGACCGCCGACAAAGCGCGCCCCACGGGTGCAGGCGAGGATTCAACCGGCCTGATGGCCCGAAGTCGCCGCGCTCAATTCGGTTCGCTGGTCGTCCAGCCGGTGGTCCAGTCCATCGCGGGATCTACGGCGCCGACGTAGGTCACCGCCTCGAAGAAAGGATCCCCGAGCGGCACCCCGCCTGTCGCGGCGGGCGCGCCCGGCTCGGGCCGTGCATCGAGGCCCGTCAGCGTGTAGGGGGCACGCAGATCCGGATCCACGAGGCGGTTGCCGACGTTCAGTGCGCTGACGAAACTCTCCACGGTCACCGGGTCGCCGTCTTCTTCCTCGAAGTTGAGGGGGCAGTCGACGATCGAGTTTTCGAGCGTCAGACGCCCGGTGAGGGTGCCGGTCTCCGTCAGCGCGATCGCGAAGGTCTCCTCGTCGTCGATGTCGATGCAGGCTCGATTGAAGCCGAGGACGATGGAGTTGTGAATGTTGCCCGCGGTTCCGTCCCTGAACAGAATGCCGAAGTCCGACTCAGGTGACGTGGGCACCCCGATCAGCGTGAGGTTGGCGATCAGGGGCGCTGACCGGGGCAGCGCATTTCGGTTCTGCTCGTTGTTGTCGGCCTGAATGCCGTTGTCCGCGGCATCCGCCCACTGCTGAACGATCACGTATTGCGCGCGCCCCTGCCATCCCAGGTTCCAATCAATGGAGTCGTCGCCCGACGCGGTGATGAGCACGTGGCGAACGCCGACGGTCCCTCCATCGAGCTCGAGTCCATCGTCGGCGCACCGATGCACCTGTACATAGTCGATGGTCGTCCCGGAGCCGACGCCGCGCAGCCCGAGCCCGTCGCTATCGTCGAGGCCGGCAAACTCGACGCGCACGTATCGAAGGACACCGCTGCTGTCCATCGGATCCGACCCGCCGTACATCGTACCGTCTCCGGCGGAGAGGATGCACGGCGACACCTCGCACCCGTTGACCGGCGCGCGTCCGTTGATGGCAATGCCCGTCCAGTCGCCGGCCTGGCGCGCGCGTGGGCCTCGGGACGAGGTGAAGATGATGGGCGCTTCGCGGGTGCCCTCGGCCATGATCCGAGCGCTCCGCTGCACGACCAGAGACGTTTGGGCCGCGACCTCCGCGAAGATGCGAGTGCCCGGCTCGATGGTCAGGGTGACCGCGGAAATGCCGTCACCGATGAACACGGGGCCCCTCAGCAGCCACGGCCGGCGCGCGTCGAGGGTGAGGTCCTCGGTGATCGTCCCGGTCAGCACCTCGCAGGTGTTGGCCGCACACGGGTCCTCGGGGACCGGGCGCTCGGGGCGGTCGAAGTCCACCGCATCGTGGACGCATGCGCTGCTCAGCCGCGTGCCCCAGACGTCTTGGCTGGCTTCACGCTCCGTCGGCGTGAACTCGTAGCGAATGCCGATATCGAGGTCGATCTCGCCGGTGGTGTCGAATGTATCGATCACGCCCTCGGTCTCGAGCCTCGGCCCGTGTCGCAACAGACCCTCGACGAAGCTCCGGGCGACCAGATAGCCCTCGAGGCTCGTGAAGCCCGGTTCGGCGTCGGGACGCCAGCGCGCCAGCGCCGTCCGGTACGCCTGGATGCCGGGGCTCGCGCCTCGGTAGTCGGGCACGACCTGCAGGGTGACGACGCCGTCGCAGTACGCTCGCGTCTCGGTCCCCGAGAAGTAGGTTCCCAGCCCTTCCAGCTCTTCGGCGAGAGCGTCGCCGCCGACGGTCGATACGGCGATGAACACGACATCGTCCAATTCCGCCAGTCGGCCGAGCTGCTCGTCACTCAGTGCGAACTGGGGTGAAGGCCCGGCGCCGTTGCGAATCCTCGTCAGCTCATCCAGCAACAGCTTGACCAGCAAGGCAGATTGACGGGCGTGGGCGTTCAGAACGACGGCCGCCCTCAACCGGACGTCGGCATCGAACGTCAGCTCTCCGCTCGCCATCCAGGCCAGGAGCACGCCGACCGCACCGTCGACGCCGGTCGCATTTCGGGGGTAGCTCGCGACGACGATGGAGCCCGCGTCGATGTCGTGCTGGGTACCAAGGGCACGCGATAGCGCGTCGAGGCCGTCCTGACCGTATGCGCCCAGTGTCCCGACGTCATCCTCGCCTTCGGTGAACAGCGCGATGTTCTGGGGGGTGATCCGAGGATCGCGGACCGTGGTCAGATACGCGACCGCGCGCGAGTATTCCTCGACCAGCCCCGGCCGGATGTTGAAGACGTAGCGGTTCGGCGGCTGAGCCCTTAGCGCCGTCCCGCCGCTGTGCGCTCCGTAGTTGATCACCTGACGTCGGGTGGTCACCGGGACCGTCGTGCTGACGCTCTCGTGTCCGACGCTGCCCAGCAGGGCGAAGACCTCCCGGTCGTCCAGCAAACGCTCCACGTTGGTGACCGCTCGTTCGGGATCATTGCCGTCGTCGCGGGCCACCAGTTCGATCCTGCGACCGTCCAGGCCGCCGTCGTTGTTGACCTGTGCAAAGTACGCCTCGATCCCGTCTTGCATCGCCTGGCCCAGGGCGACCGGTCCGGTGCTGAGGGGGCCGGTCAAGCCCACTCGGACACGATCCTTGGTCACGCCGTCGACACCGGTCAGCTCCTCGACGCAGACGCGTGCCCGGTCGCCGCACACGAAGCCGTCGACGCAGTCGGCCGTGGACTCGCAAGGCCACTGGACGCCGTCGAGGTCGGGCGCGGCGCACGCCGCGAGCGAGAAGATGATGGCGAGCGTCGTTGCGCGCGTCGGCATCAGAACCGCCCGCCGAACGAAACGGCGCTGCCGCCGGCCGTAGGCACGAGCCCCACCCCTGCGGCCGCCTCATCGCTGTCGTCGTCGAGGACGAATAGGACGGCGCTGATGACGGCGAAAAGCGCGCCCGCGCCCAGGGTTACGCCGCCAGCGATCTTCTTGGTGGAACCGGCGTCGATCCGCTCATCGGCTTGCCGCTGGGTCAGGCTCGGGTTCGTCGCATCTTTGGCGTCGCGAACGTCTTGGTGGTCTCGTTCTCCTAACCACAAGACGACGCCGCCAGCAGCCATGGTGGCGACGGCGAGTGCGCCGGACGACCACTTCCAAACCCCCAGGGACGGCGAATCGGAGGGGTCGCGCGCCGATACCGTCGATGGCGCAGGGGGCGAGGTCAGCACGTCGGTGGACCCGACGTTGATGTCGCGGGTTGGCGACGCTGGCGATGCGGGGGCGGCGACGGCGGGCGACGAAGGTTCGGTGGGCGGGGCGGCCCCCGATGCCGCCGGAGGTCCGGTGGGCTTCGCCGACTCGGTCTGTTTGGTCGCGTTGGAGATGACCTCGAGCTTGCGCTGAGCCTTGGCCCGCAGCCGCGCACTGATGTTCGGGCGCTTCAAGAACAGCGAGTAGTACGACGCGGCGTCTTCGAGCGCGCCTTGGGCTTCGTAGCTGCGGGCGATATTGAATAGGAGGTTGGCCTCCGGATAGATCGCGTACGCTTCTTTGAACTTACCGATGGCCGCTCCGTATCGACCGGCCCGATACATGGCCGCCCCCTCGAGAAAGAGGGCCTCGACACGCTCGGAGTCACCCGCCGCCCCCGCCGTTGGCGCTGCCAACGTCACGACCAGCAGCGTCACCATTGCTAACCTACTCCTCATCCACCACCCCAATCTGCGGTCTCGATTCTTCTCCGATGACGCCGACCGACGGCACGGCGTCCTTGAGTAACAACTTGGGCTTCGCATCGCCCTGGCGCCGCGGGCGCCGCTTTCGAGCTTCGGCGCCGGCCCGGGTCCGTGGCGTGGCCGGCGGCGACGAAACCCGCGCCTTTGGCGCCGCGGGCGCATCACCGGCCGCCTCCGGCGAATCCGCCGGCGCCGGCGGCCGCACAGTCTCTTCAAGCGAAGGAGGTCGAG
>JANQQN010000320.1 GCA_028289325.1 Myxococcota bacterium
AAGATGGCCGCGTGCCCTCGCTCCGCCAGGGCGCTGGCCCCGAATCGAGACGCGTACGGCCGCCAGATCAGGCGTTCGACGAATGGTCGCCCGCCGCGATGCCGCAAGAAGGGCTGCTGCTCGCGCGGGTTCCGCCACGAGAAGGCGCCGGTCCCGATCAAGCGGGGCTCGGGGTCGGCGCGTTTCCAGGCGAGCCGGGCGTGGTCCGCGGCGAGCAGCCGGGCAAAGTCGGGGTCTGAATGCCGCAGCTCGAACTGGATCGCGAACGCTTCGTCGAGACGCCGGATCACCGGTCGGCCTTCGTTTCGATGGACGGCGGCGAGAACGTAGGCGCCGGCGTGGTCGCCACCGAGCCGATACAACGCCTCCTCGGCGAGCCGGGGATCGAAGGGTGTGCCGTCGTGCAGCACGACGCCGCGTCGAAGGGGGACGGTGACCGTGGTCCCTTCGATCGTCGGCTGCTCGCGGGCCAATACCGGCACCAGGCCCTCGGGGGAGGGGTCGTACAGCCGCTCGTAGACCGCGGCGTGCGCCGCGGCGTCGGCCGCGGTGCGCGCGCGGATGGGGTCCGGCTCGATGCGCGTTTGATAGACGTAGTTGATGACCTCGCCCCCGTACGCGGGAGGCCGAGCGGCAATGGCGACGAGGGCGATGGTGGTGAACAGGGTCATCACGGCATCACGACCCGAAGCCCCTGGATGACCGAACGCCCCTCGTGGGACCAGGCGACGACCAAGGTCCAGGCGTCCCCCGTGAAGCGCCCGAGGGCCGTGGCCCGGACCGACGTCGGCAGCGCGACCGGCGGCCCCAGCGCTTGCCCCTCGACCCCCAGCTGAACTTCGTCGGGCTCGCCCCACCGACCGAGCCCGGTTCGGACCCAAAATACTCGGCCTTCGTGCTCGGCCGCTGTCGCGCCCAGGCCGGACGGGGTCAGGGGCGCCCCGGCACGATGGATCGCGCCTTCGGTGACCAGGACGAGGTCCGACAATCCGCCTGGATGCCCCCAGGTCAGGGCGCCGTCGGGGTCTCGCCACGCCGCGACGCCGTCGTGCAGGCGCGCGAAGCGCCAGCTCTGGCCGTCGGTGGCCATCGGCGCGCCGGAGAGCGGGGTCGGGGCGCTCAGGGCCTCGGTGTCCACCCGGTAGCCGGTGGCGAGATCGGACGTCGCGAAGCCCACTTGACCGACGGCGCAGGTGACGGTGCCGACGGGGAATCGGCTGCGCACGGACGTTGGCTCCAGGCCGTCGAGGGGGAGCTCGGCCTCGACCTTCCATCCGTCCCCGAGGCGAACCCGGAAGACGTGCGAGCGCGTCAATACGATCAATCGATCCGGCACGTCCGCGCAGGCCGCGAGCGCCAGCGGCTCGCCCGGGAGCTCGCCGAGGGGCATCAGGGGGCCGTAGACGCCGGCCCGGGGATTCGGTCCCGCAAGGTCCGAGCCCGGCGGGGCATCGATCGCCTGCAGAGGCACCCGGGCCGTGGCCAAGATCCCGGCGGCCGGCGGGTTCCACAGGCCGCCGTCGATCTGCCGCAACCTTGCCTGCAGCTCGTCCATGGTCTGGGCGATCTCGAGCAGCCACTGGGCGCCGAGATCCCGAGCCCGCGCCGCCGCCGGTTCGTCGGCGTGGGGGAGCAGGAACACCCGGTCGAGGCCCGTGGCCCGCAGGTGACCGATGGTTCGCTCGGCCAGCGTCCGGTCTTCGGGGGCCGCGACGATGGCCAGGGGATCGGCGGGGTGAAAGGTGGCCAAGTCGCCGAGCGCCAACCGACCGACCAGCGCCCGGATCGCGGCATCGGAAGGGTTGAGACCGATCGGGGCCGCCGAGACCAGCAGCGAGAGCAGCGCGTAACCGGCGCTGGACCCCATCATGGCCACTTCGCTCGCACCGCGAGCGCCGAGTACACGGTGGCGGATTCGGACATCTGCAGGGCAGGTTTCGCCCGCAAGATCAGCCCCGTCGACGGTCCGCCATCGAGATTGAGCGCGAACGCGAGGCCTTCCGCGCCCGGTTCGAGCCGCAGGAGCAGGCGCTGCAGTTCGAACAGGCTCGGACCTCCGCCGAGGCCCCCGTCGGCGCGGTACACGACCCCCAGCACCAGCCAGCCCCGCTTATCGGCGCCGATGAAGCTGCGGTTGGCGTGTTGACCGTCATCGGAGCGAATGCCGCGCGTTCCGTCGGCCTCGATCAGCCGTGGACCCGCCTGGATGGCGAGGGCCGCGCCTTCGAAGGAGCGGTTCTTGATGTCCTCTCGCCGAAGGAGCTGCACCCGGTGGTCCTCGAGTAGGAGCACGCCACTGCCGGCGGGCCCCCCTTTGCCCACGAAGGCCGACAGCACCTCTCCCTGAGAGACGAGCAGGCCCGTGGGGCGATACTCGGGGGTGAAGTAGCTGGCGTTCATCACCAGCTGGGCGCCGGGCGCGAGCTGGGTCAGCTTTTTGCGGTCGGGGTTGACCACCAGCTCGAGCCGCACGGTCTTCGGGTCGAGGAACAGGACGATGAGCTGGCCGGCATCCGCGGCGCCTCGATAAAGGCGAGCCCTCAGAAGTTCGGCCCCCGGCGCGATGGTGGCGCGGTCGGTGCCTTGAATATGGAGGTGGCCGGCACCGCCGTGACGCGCGGCGAGGTACGTTCCGCCAAAAAGGACACTCGCAACGATCAGCCCCAGGGCCAGTCGTCGCCGCGCGCCGTCGAACACTAGTAGTCCTCGAGCAGGACCGTATCGTTGTCGGGGGAGACCACGGCCTCGCTCGGCGCGAACTCGGTGGGCTCGGTCCCGGTGATGAACGGCTCGTTGAGCGCGCCTTCGAAGTCCGGCGGGGCGAGCTTCCCGGACTTCGGATCGACGAGCGCGAAGACCACGTTCGGTGGGGCCACGAACTCCACCGGAGGCTTGTCGGACACCGCGGTCTTCATGAAGTCGAGCCATACCGGGATTGCGGTCGAACCGCCGGTGGCGGAGGGCCCGAGGAGGCCGCCATTATCGAATCCCACCCATACCCCGGCGACGAGGTCCGGCGTGAAGCCGATGAACCACCCGTTCCTCGCTTCGTTCGACGTACCCGTCTTGCCGGCCACGGGGCGTTCGAGCTGCTTCACTCGCCTCGCCGTTCCGTCCTCGACCACGGACTGCATCACGCTCGTGGTGAGGTAAACGACCTCCGGTTGGATCGTTTGTTTCTCGTCCAGTTTCGCCTCGAAGATGACTTCCCCATTGGGCGCGACGATCTTGCGGACGAAGATCGGTGCGGCGACCCGGCCCTGCGCGGCGAGGGTCGCGTACGCGTTCACGATCTCCAGGGGCGTCACGCCGCCGGAACCCAGGGCCAAGGTGAGGTTGCGCGGCAGCTCGGTCTTGATGCCCGCGCGTTTGGCCATGTCGAGAACGGGGTCGACGCCGATGTCGTCGATGAGGGCGACCGAACACAGGTTCTTTGACAACGTCAGCGCTCGCCGCAGGGTGATCTCACCGTCGAACGTCCCGCCGTAGTTCTTCGGCTTCCAAGACTCGCCGGTCCAGGGGTCTCGATAGACGCGCGGTGCATCCAGACAAATCGAGATCGGGGTGTACTTTTGGGTCTGGAACGCCGAGGCGTAGACGAACGGTTTGAATGCCGATCCCGGCTGACGCTTGGCCTGGACGGCGCGATTGAAGGTTCCCGCGCCGCGCCCGAATCCCCCGACCAGCGCGCGAACCTCTCGACTCTGAGGGTCGATGGAGACCACCGCACCCTCGACCTTGGGCGTCTGCTCCAGCAGACCGACATACGTCGGCCGGTCGGCCTTCTTCTTCTCCTCGCGCCGGGTGTCGGTCGTCCGAACCCACACGATGTCGCCGACCTTCAGAACCTGGCTGGGCCGACGAGGGCGCGGGGTGCGCCGGAAGTTGCTGTACGGCCGGGCCCACTCCATCTTGCGATGAGGCAAGACCAGCTCGATCCCGCCCAGATCCACGCGCGCTTCCTTGCGGGCATCATCGACGGAAGTGACCGGACCCGCGTACAGCGCGCCGGCGGCAAAGCGCGGCAGCCGGGCGGCGGCAGGAATCTCGTCGGGCGTCCATTTATCTCGTTGGCTTTCGAGGGCGCTGAGATCCCATACGACCGGCGCTTTGCCGGCCGCGCCCTTGTCTTCTTTGGTCCCGTTGCTGCCGGCCTTCGACGCCGCCGAGGCGCGATTGGCGGACGTCTTCAGGCGGGCGCGTAGGCCGGTGAGCGCTTCGGTGAGCGCCTTGCGCTCCAGATGGGCGATCGGTCCTCGCCATCCTAGGCCCTTGTCGAGCTTACGCAGGTGGGTGCGCAGCGCGTTCTCGGCCGCTTTCTGAAAGCCGGGATTCACGCCGGTGTAGACCCTCAGCCCCCCCGACTCGACTCGTTTCTCGCCCACGATCTCGTTCAGAATGGTGCGAACGTGAGCGGCGTAGTGGTTGTTGGAGGCCAGGCTCGTCTCCGACGACGCCCAGTCGAGCTCCAGCGACGAATTCTTGGCCTCCTGGTACTGAGCGTCGGTGATCTTGCCTCGGGCATGCATCTGTTCCAGCACGTAGGCGCGTCGCGCCATCGCTCGCTCGGAGTGACGGTAGGGGTCCAGCCGCGATGGCGCCTGGGGCAAGCCGGCGAGGAGGGCCGCCTCCTCGACCTTGAGTTTGTCGACCCCCTTTCCGAAGTAGACCCGGGACGCCGCTTCGACGCCGTACGCGCCGTGGCCGAAATAGATCTGGTTGAGGTATAGATACAGAATGTCCTGCTTGGTGAGCGCTTCCTCGAGGCGCTTGGCCAGGATCATTTCTTTCAGTTTCCTGGTGATCTTCTTCTCCGGGGTCAGGAAGAACGTCTTCACCGTTTGCTGAGTGATGGTGGAGGCGCCGCACACCGCGCGCCCCCGCAGCACGTTCTTCACCGCGCACCGCGCGATCCCCATGAAATCGATGCCCGTATGCTCGAAGAACTGGGCGTCCTCGGCCGAGATCACCGCGTCGACCATGACTTTCGGGATCTTGTCGAAGGGGACGACCGTCCGTCGCTCCCGGGCAAATCGGGCGACGATGTCTTCGTCGTTCCATCCGTAGACCACGGTCGCCTGGTGGGGCTGGTAGTCATCGAGGGTGCGAATGGTGGGAAGGTCTTGCGACAACCAGATCAGCCCCAACGCGAGGCCCAGGCCGCCCACGATGATCGCGGTGAGTCCGAAGACGAGGATTCGACGCGCCCATATGAGCCAAGGGCTCCGGCGCGCCTGAACACCGCTCGGCTTCGTCAGGGTCGGCAACGTGGGATCATCCATCTAGGTCGGCTCCGATTCGTCGCTCGCAACAAGCAATCCCGTTGCCAGCGGGTCAACGCCGATCGAATCATCCGGTATTCCACAACACAATCGGAGAACCCAGCATCGCCAGGATTGGGTCGTTGACCCCGCGGCGCCGCTACCGCTTGCCCCCGGCGACGCGACGGTCGACGATGCGCGGGCGTGTCTTTCGTGTCGTCCATCACCCCACCGCTCGGGCCCGGCGCCCCGGTGGGACCGTACGAGGTCGTCGGCCACATCGCGACGGGCGGTATGGGCGAGGTGTATCTGGCCCGAAAGCGAGGGCTGGGGGGGTTCGAGCGGACGGTCGTGCTGAAGGTGATGCTGCCTCACCTCGCGCAGGATGAGCGCTTCGCCCGCATGTTCGTCGACGAAGCCCGCATCGCGTCGGGCCTCACGCATCCGAACATCGTTCAGGTCTACGACCTGGGAACCTCCGACGGCGGTGGTCTGTATCTTGCGATGGAGCACCTGCAGGGCCTGTCCGCGATCGCCTGTCTGAAGCGCTGCGCGCACGACAAAGTATGGATCCCGCAGGAGATCGCGGCGCGGGCGGTCTGCGACGCGGCGACCGGCCTCGCGTACGCGCACGCCGCGACCGGCGAAGACGGGGCGCCGTTGGGCCTCGTCCACCGCGATATCAGCCCCGAGAACATCTTCGTCACCTACGCTGGACCGACCAAGGTGCTCGACTTCGGGGTCGCCAAGGTTCGGGATCGGCTGGCCGAGACCCAGGCCGGCGAGTTCAAGGGCAAGGTCGGCTATATGGCGCCGGAGATCATCAAAGGCGAGGATCCTGACGCTCGGGCCGACCTGTTTTCGTTGGGGGTGGTGTTTTTTGAGCTGCTGACCAACCGCCGGCTGTTCCACGCGCCCGTCCCCGCCACCGCGCTGCATCGGGTCCTCTCGGCCCCGGTCCCCAACGTTCGAAACCTGCGGGGCGATATCGATCCTCGCCTCGCCGACATGGTGACCAAGCTGCTGGATCGCGCCCCTCGCCGGCGGCCTCGCTCGGCGGAGGAGGTCGCCGATCGGCTGGAGACGTGGCTCAACGGCCGCCCCGGGACCTCCAAACACGTCAGCAAATGGTTGCAAGACCGGTTCTCGGACGCGCACGCCCTCTCGGCCCGCATCGCCAAGGCGGTGGAGAATACCGGCCAGATCGATCCCGACCATCTAAAGGAGGCGCGACGCCTCAACGGCGACGCGCTCGAGGACACCCTGGTGCGGGAGCTGTCGGACAGCGAACGGCAGCAGCTCGACCCCACCGTCTCGCCCGGCGAGGTATCGACCCCGGTTCGGGTCTCGCCCCAAGCGCCCGCCGAGGCGGACCGGCCGATGCTGGAGGTGGTCGGCTCCGAGGTCGACCTCGCGGAGACCGACGACAGCTGGATCCGTCGGGACACGCGCAGCCGCCGGGTGTGGGCGTTCCTCGCGGTGGCGATGATCCTGGGATTCGGCTGGTGGGCCGCCAACCGCTGGAGTCAGCCCCCGTCTCGGAAGAGTTGGGGGGGACGGTACATCGAGCAGGGCGTGGTCCACCGGGTCGTCGCGGGTTCGGTGCGCACCGTCGTCTCCCGGGCCAGCCGCGATCCGTACGTGCTGGTGGCCGAACAGGCGACCCTGAACACCAGCGGTGCGTTGGGCGCGCTGGAGGAGACGCGCCGGCGCCTGCGCGCCCTGGAAGACCCCGGTCTGCCGGCGGCGGCCGATGTCGGCGTATACGAAGACCACCCATTTTCGGCGTACGCCCTGGAAAAGGGCGAGAGCCTGGCCACCAAGCTCAAAACGACCTTCGTCTCCCGACGACAGGGTCTAAAGCTGGTCCGCAGCATCGCGGAGGTGATGGTGATGGCCGAGGAGGGCAAGCTGGTCCACGGGTGGCTGTCGCCGGAGCTGGTGTGGATCACCGCCAAGAATCAGGTTCGGATTCTGGGATTTCGAGGTCCGCGGGCGATCAGCGCGGCCACGGTGGCCAGCGCGGCGGCCTCGACGCTGGCCCCGGAGCTGAAGTCTGGCAAGCCCGCGGGTCCGAAGGCGGATCAGTACGCGCTGGCGCGAATGTTGGCCGCGGTCCTGCGCCAGGTCGACCAGAGTTCGGCGGTGGCCGCGGCCGCGGTCCTGGCTCGGGCGACGGCTTTCGAGCCGCAGGCGCGCTACACCAGCACCGGCGCGTTCGTCTCCGCGCTCGAGCGCGCCTTGCGGTCGCGGCGCCGCCGCCGCTGACCGCTCAGTTCTCCTCGTTGGCCGCCGGGGACCCGTCGACCGACGGTAAGGGGCTGGTTTGCGCGAGATATGCGGCGCCAGCGCAGGCGATCGCGGCGGCCACGAAGTGTCCGCCGTAACCGAGACCGGTCGCAGTGAAGCCCCCGACGACGTTGGCGATCGCGGTGGCGGCCACGACGAGGCTGGCCTGAATCGTGTAGTCGGTGGCCGCGGAGTCCGGCCGGCAGGCATCCATCATCACCGTGAACAGCGCGACGGTGGCCATGCCGGACACGAAGTGTTCACCCGCGCTCACCGCCCCGAGCGCCCACAGGTCGCCGCCGACGGCCACCACCGCCGCGTATCCGAGGACCCAGCCCGTCTGGGCGACCGCGAAGCCGACCAGGGCCCGGCGGCGCCCGAGGCCGTGGATCAGCGCGCCGCCCGCCACCGCGCCCAGCAGGCCTGCAAACGAGCCGATCACCCCCAGGATCAAGCCGATCTCCTGTTTGTCAGCGCCGGTGTCGACAAGATAGGGACGCAACATGCTTTGCGCGACGTGGTGACCGAACTTGTAGAAGAACACCATCAGCAGCCAGCCGAGGCTCCCTGACCGCCGAACGAGGGCGGACGCGAGCTCGAGGTAGCCGAGGCTACGGGGACCGCCGATCGGCGCCCGACGCGGCTCGCGGTGAATCGCGACCGGCAACGTCGAAACGAACAGCAGCAGCGCCATCGACCCGAACGTGGCCGACCACCCGAGGGGCTCGACGAGCATGAGGAGAACGCCCCCGCCCATGATCATGCCCACCCGAAACCCTGCGACCTGGATTCCGTTGGCCGCGCCCCGTTCGCTCGGACGCAACACGTCGATCGCGAGGCCATCGGTGGCGACGTCTTGGGTCGCCGCGAGCAGGTTGACGACGAAGACGAAGACGAGGACGGCGCCCATGTCGCGGTCGGTTCCGTAGGCGGCGATGGCCAGCAGCAGGACGACGCTCGCCAGCTGCAGGGGAATGATGAACGATCGGCGTCGACCGAAGCCCTCGTGGCCGAAGCGGTCGATCAACGGCGCCCACAGAAACTTGAGCCCCCACGGGGCGGCGAGCAGCGACGACAGGCCGATGGTGACCAAACTGTAGTCTCGCTCCCGCATCAGAACCGGCAGCGCCTGGTAGAAGAAGCCGAACGGCAGGCCTTGCGCGAAGTACAGGCTGCCGAGCAGCGCCAGCTTCCGGGGAGAAATGAGAAACGGGGTCATGCGGCTTCCATCTCGGCGACGGGGATGCTGAGCAGGCCGGCCGCCGCCCGCCGGCACGCGTGGGCCGCGGAACCGACGGGGATGAGGTCGTCGGTGGTCGCGGCGAGAACCAGGTAGCCCTGGATCATCGCCAGGACCGCCGCGCACGCGGCTTGAGCGTCGGGGGTGGAGAACTGGCCGCGGGCCACGCCGCTGTCGACGATGGCGCCGAGGGGGGCCCGCGCAGTCTCCAGCCCTCGCCGGAACGCGGCGCGCACGGGCACGGACCGCAGGGCTTCGGCGGCGAGGGCGGTCCACACCGCGACCGCGTCCGGCCGCGCGGCGTCGAGGGCGAGGTGAACGTCGATGAACGCCCCGAGGCGGGCGCGGGGATCTTCGCCGACCTCGGACAACGTTCGCCGAAGCCTGTCCGCGTGACGGGCGGCGAGCTGGTCGACGAGCGCGGTCAGAATCTCGAGCTTGTTCTTGAAGTGGTAGTGAACCAGCCCCGCGGTGAGGCCCGCCGCCCGAGCGATGCTGGCCACCGTGGCGCCATCGAAGCCTTCGGCGGCCATGACTTTCAACAGCCCCCGACAGATCTGGCGACGACGTTGTCCTGTATTGCTTGGGCGACCCATTTTTTTATTGGTTGACCAACCAATAAATATTTCCAGGTCCGGTGTCAAGTCGAGCGAGAATGTGATGCGGCTCCCGAAAATGCTCAATACGTTGGAGTTTCTGTCGATGGGTTGGGGCAGAGGTCTCGCCGATGTCCCACTCTTCACCGCCGCCTCCCCGAAACGTGGGCGGCGGGAAATACGAGGTGCTTCGCGTCGTGGGGCGCGGCGGATTTGGCGCGGTTTACGAGGCCGAGCACCGGCTGACCAAGCGACGGGTGGCCCTGAAGGTCATCCATGGCGCGGTGGTCCGCGCCTCGAAGCTGCGGCTCGAGAACCGGCTGTTCCAAGAGGCGGAGGCCGCGGCGTCCGTGCAGCATCCCGGCGTAGTGGATGTCTTGGATGCCGGTCGCGAGGACGACGGCTCGGTTTACGTGACCTTCGAGCTGTTGCGGGGCGAGGATCTCGAAACCTGCCTTCTGCGAGGGGGCCTTCAGCCGGCGGATCTCGTCCGAGTCGGGGTCAAGCTCCTCGATACGCTCTCTGCGGTGCACAAGTGTGGATTCGTTCACCGCGACGTCAAGCCGGCCAACGTCTTCTTGGCGCGGAACGCTTACGGCTCCTTGCAAGTCAAGCTGCTCGACTTCGGTATCGCCAAGCGCGTCGATCCGTGCAGTCAACGCACTCGACCCGAGCGGGGTTCGGTGATCGGAACCGTCGAGTACATGAGCCCCGAGCAGGCGTCGGGGGCCGGGCTCGACGCGCGGTCCGACGTGTGGTCGGTGGCCGCGGTGCTCTTTCGAGCCCTCGCCGGCCGGCCGCCGTTCGCCCGCAAGCACCGCAACGACACCTTGCTCGCGGCCGCAACCGAAGTGCCGCCGTCGCTCAGCGGCCATCGTCGGGATCTTCCGTTGGATCTCACCGCGGTCATCGACCGTGGACTCCAGCAGCACGCATCCCGCCGCTGGCCGTCGGCCGAAGACATGGCGCAAGCGCTGGCGCTGTGTGACCACCCTCAGCTGCACGCCGTCCCGAGCCCCTCGCCGCAGCTGAAACGCATCCTGCATCGCGAGCCGGCGGCGGCGCCGCCGCCCGGCAGCCAGACCGAAGGCACGCAGGACGCGGAGTTTTCCGCCGAGACGGCGCGCTACGCGGTCGATCCCTTCGATGAGTCAGGGCCCGCGGTCAAAGATCCCACCGTTCGCATTCGACAGCGTCTGCGCACCCCGGGGGAAGCGGCCGTCTCCTGAGCGGCGCGGTGTTCGGACCACGGGTCCGATCCAGGGTGCGACAACGGTCGAGCACGATCCCGCTCCCGGTGCCGGCGAGCGCGTCTGCACCCCGCACCCCCTTGTGTCCCTGGCCGGTCCCTCTTATCGCTGGAGCATGCCGAGCCTTCGTTGCCTGCTGCTGTTTGGCCTCGTCGTCCTAACGGCCTGTCCGAGCGGCGCGAGTCGGGCCCCTTCGCCCGCAGACCAACGTACGCCACAGCTCGGAGCGCTGACGTCGACGAGGCCCGTGGTGGCGACGGCGACGGTCGCGACGTCTTCGGCGGCCGAGGACCTAGCCGATGCCGATACCGATTCGGTCGATGCCGAGGCGATCGACGCGATGCACGACGAGCCGCCGCCACCGCCGCAGCGGCAGCTCGCTACCGTGGCGAGCAAAGACGTCAAGCCCGCGCGCCGCAGCCTTCGGACGATACTCAAGAAAAAGGAACTGCGGATCCTCATCCCCGGCACGGACATGACGTATCTGCCTCGCCCGGGGTTGCCCGCGCTGGCGGACATCGACCTGGCGGAGATGTTCGCCCGGTCGCTCGGGGTCGACGCCAAGTTCGTTCTCGTCGAGACCTACGACGAGCTGATCCCGGCCCTGCGCGAAGGCCGAGGCGACATGATCGCGGCGCAGATGACCGTCACCCGAGATCGAAAGCGCAAGGTGGCCTTCGCGCGCTCCACCTTAGGGACGGCGGAATTCCTGGTGGGCAGAGAAGGGGCCGATGATCTGCCGCGGTCGGTGGAGGACCTCGACGGGAGGGAGGTTCACGTGAGGGCGAGCTCGGCGTACGCGAGCACCCTCAAGACATTGGGGCTGAGCCGAAAAGGCCCCAAGATCCGGATCGTCGCCGTTCCCGAACACGAGTCGACCGAGGAGATCGTGGAGTCGGTCGCCGAAGGGCGCCGTCCGCTGACCGTCGCCGATGCCCACCTTCTCGACGCCATGGACACGTACTCGAGTGGCTACGTTCGCCTGTTCGCGGTCACCGAGCGTCGCCAGATCGCGTGGGCGGTTCGAAAGCAAGGGCGGCGCCTGCGCGACGAACTGAACCGCTTTCTTCAGGGCCACGCGCTCACCGCCCACACCCGAGTGGCCGCCATGCCGGACCTGAAAGGGATCCAAGAGCGTCGGGTTCTGCGGGTGCTGACCCGCAACAACGCGCTGACCTACCTCCTGTATCGGGGTGGTCAGTTTGGTTTCGAGTACGATCTGTCCGCACTGTTGGCGGAGGCGCTCGGCGTTCGCCTCGAGGTGTTGGTGGCCCCGTCGCGCAGCGAGCTGATCCCTTGGTTGCTCGAAGGGCGCGGGGACCTCATCGCTGCATCCCTGACCGTGACCGACGATCGCGAGCAGCGGGTCGTGTTTTCACGGCCGTACATGTACACCGACGAGGTCATCGTGGCCCGAAAGCGGGCCAAAGACGCGCCCAAGACCATCGAGGACCTCGCTGGCCGCACCGTCCACGTTCGTGAGTCTTCGAGCTACGCGCGAACGCTTCGCGCGCTTCAGGCACGGGGCATCGACGTCAAGATCGCCGAGGTACCGGAGACGATGGAGACGGAGAGCGTCATCGAGGCGGTGGCGAAAAGGAAGTTCGGGCTCACGGTCGCCGACCGCCATATCCTCGACGTCGAACTCGCGTACGGGACGCGGGTCCAGTCGGGGCCCGTATTGACGGAAAGAACCGCCCCCGCGCCGGCGGCCGGCCGATTTCCCCCCGACGGGGGCAAGGAGATCGCGTTCGCGATGCGTCCGGATTCGGTCGAGCTCAAGAAGTACATCGACGAGTGGATCAACAAGACGTACCGAGGGCGCCGCTACAATATCCTCAAGCGAAGGTACCTGAACGCCGGCCGCGCCGTTCGGCGGTATCGGCGGCGGAGGGTCGGCCGCACCGGTCAGATCTCGCCTTACGACGCCATCTTCAAAAAATATGCGAGTCGCTATGGCTTCGACTGGCGGCTGATGGCCGCACAGTCTTTCGTCGAAAGCCGCTTCGATCCGAACGCTCGAAGCTGGGTGGGGGCGAGAGGCCTATTCCAGGTCATGCCCAAGACCGGAGCTTCGATGGGCTTCTATAAGCTCGAAGATCCCGAGATCGGCAGCCACGCGGGCATGAAATATATGGACCGGCTCGTGCGGCGATTCGATCCCAAGCTTCCGTTTCGGCAGCGGGTCCGGTTCGCCTTGGCCGCGTACAACGCCGGTCTCGGTCACGTGATCGACGCGCGGCGGCTCGCGCGGGAAAAGGGCTGGGATCCCGACCGGTGGTTCGGGAACGTGGAGCGAGCCATGCTCCTGCTGTCCAACCGCAAGTACTACCGAAAGGCCCGTTACGGGTACTGTCGGGGCAAGGAACCCGTGGCCTACGTCTCGCATATCCAGGCGAAGTACCAGGCCTACGTCGAGGTCATCGACCAGCGCTAGTACTCGGCGGCGGAAGTTCCGACGCAGGTCGGAACCCGGCGCGGAGTACGCAAGCGGAGCCTGCGGAGCGTCAAAGGCTGTACACTGGAAGAGCG
>JANQQN010000342.1 GCA_028289325.1 Myxococcota bacterium
CCGACCTGCTGCTGTGGGTGGCCCGCGCGGCGGCCCGCGTGCCCGCCGCCACCAGCGAGTTGCCGGTATTCGGAGTCCTCGCCGCTGCGGCCTACTACGCGATGCTGGCCGCGGTCCTCTCGCGCCACGGTCTCCGACGCTGGAGCGGGCTTGCAGCAGCGATGATCCTGATCGCCTTGGTCTTCGGCGGACGATGGACCCGAGCATGGACCGACGACCTGACGGTGACGTTTTTGCCGGTGGGACAGGGGGATGCGGCGGTGATCGAGTTGCCGCGGGGTCGGACCATGGTCGTCGATTCTGGCCCGCCGGGTCGTCGGGTGAGCGCGGTCGAACGGGTGGTGATTCCCTTTCTTCGGCGCCGAGGGATTCGCGCCATCGATTGGCTCGTTCTCACCCACCCCCACGCTGACCACGTGGGAGGACTCGAACCGCTGTTCGGCGAAATCCGCATCGACGAGGTGTGGTGGACGGGGGACCGCCGGGAAGGCGGGGCCTCGCTTTCACGCCAGCTGGCCACGGTGTCGGCTCGAGTGCGCGCCGTCCGGGCTGGGCTATCGATCCGGGCAGCACCGGTCGAGGTTCGGGTATTGGCGCCCGATCGGCCGCCGGCGGTCTATCCGACCGTCAACGATGGGTCGGTGGTCCTGATGATTCGCCACGGGGATCGAAGGATTCTCCTCACCGGCGACGCGGAGCGCGACGGAGAATCGCGGCTGGTGACCGCCTACGGGGCCCGGCTGGCCGCCGATGTCCTGAAGCTCGGACATCACGGTAGCCGGACGTCGTCCACGGATCCGTTTCTGAACGCGGTCCGCCCCCGTCATGCGGTCATCTCCGCGGGCCTCGACAATCGATTCCGCTTCCCGCACCGGGAGGTCGTCAACCGGGTGCAAGGGCGAGGGATTCGACTATGGCGAACGGATCGCGACGGCGCGGTGCGGGTGTGGACGGACGGGCATCGGCTGACCGTATCCGGTTTCGTATCGAAATCATCACTCCTCAGCCGCGTCTTTCAGCGCGCTCATCCGGCGATACTCCACGACGATCGACCGGGCCAAGACGAGCCAGACGACGCACAGAACCACGTTGATGATCGCGACTTCGCGGACCCCGAGACCGAGGGTCGCGACGGCGATGAAGATGAGCAGCCCATGGCTGGCATCGCCCATGCGAACGAAGAAGCTGTCGACCGCCTGCTTGGCTCGGTACTTCATCTCCCGGGTCGTCGGCAGCCACAGCATGTTCCGGAGCGTATTGTTCAGGGAGTAGTCGGTCGCGTTCTCGAGCGTCTTGCCCACCCGAAGCACGTAGAATGCGGGGATGATCGCGACCGCGGCCGCGTCGAACAAGGCGATGACGGGGAGGATGAAGAAGGCCCGACCGAGACCGAGGTACTTCACCAGCCGCGACACCAAGAAGAACTGCATGAACATGCTGAGCAGGTTCACGTACGAGAAGAAGTTGCCGAAGGTGGTACCGATGAGCGAGCCGGCCCTTTGCTTCACCGTGAGGTTGCGGGCGATCTCGTCGCGCACTTCCGCCAGCGATCGTCCCTCGTAAGCGCTCGGGTTCGACTCGTACGCCGCCTTGATGGCCGCCTCTGCGCCATCGGTGGCGACGTAGGCCGACACTTGCGCGGCGCTGACCTCCGCGTCCGCTCGCGCGAAAGCATCGTCGCTGATCAGGGTGCCCAAGATGTATTCGCCATTGCTGTTAACGAGGGTGAAGGTCAGCGAGAAGATGGCGAGCAGGGTCAAGTAGCGGTGTCGCAAGACGAGGGCGAAGGCGCCTTCTTTGGACGGAGGCGGGGTTTTGGGCGCTTCTGCCGATGGAGCGGGGGCGTCGTCGGGCTCGGTCGACGCTGCGGCGCGCGACTCTCGCAGGTGGACGATCTGGGTGATGCCCGCGCAAACCGCCAGCAGGGCGCCCGCGACGATCAGCATCTGGTACAGGCCCAGCGGGTCGATCAGGATCTCGGCGATCTTGCTCCCGAGAAACGCGCCCACCGACGCCCCGACCCCCAGCAAAGGGAACAGCCGCTTTCCCTGGGCCTCGGAGTAGACGTCGTTGGCGAACGCCCAGAACTGGGCCACGACCATCATGTTGAAGATCCCGACCCACAGATAGAACAGGATGCCGATGTTGGAGGCCACGATGGGAATGCTGCTGCCGACGTAGAACAGCACCAGGTGGCTGGCGAAGAAGAGGGTGACGGTGATGACCAGGCGGTTGCGAGGCAACCGCTTGGCGGCCTGGGAGTACGCGGGAACGGCGAACAGGAGGGCGATGGCGATCGCGCCCGCCATGTACGCCTTGTACTGGGCACCGTTCTCCATCACCAGAATCAGCGCTTCGCGCACCGGCTTGATCAGGTAGTACGCCGTCAGAAGGATGAACACGTTGAGCGTGAGGAGGATGGCGCTGATGCCCTCGCCGGCTCGAACGTCGGTGACGACGCCAAGTGCGTACTCCAGGGTCGACTTACGGTCTTCGGCGGGGGTCAACATGCGGGAGCAGTTGAATCAAGGATCATCGATAGACTCAAGATGCTTCGCCGCCGCGGCGTCCAGCGCCCGCGAGTCCAGCCGCCCGGTCCTCGTCTTGGGCATCCGGGTCAGAAAGAAGATCTGGTTGGGCAGCATATACGCCGGAAGCCGGCGCGACAGCTGCTCGCGCAGGAAACGCTCCTGTTCTTCGCTCTTTTCGGAGACCACGAACAGTACGAGGCGGTAGCCCACGTCGGGGTGCGGAACGGCGACGACCGCCGCATCTTCAACGGAGCGTTCGACCTTGGCGATGGACTCCACTTCGCCCAGATCGACCCGGTACCCGCGAACCTTCACGATTCGGTCGCGTCGACCTCGAAACACGAGCTGGCCTCGCGAGTCGTAGACGGCCCGGTCGCCGGTCCGGAACACGGCCTGTTTCAAGACCGGCTGCAGGGGGTTCAGAATGAACGCGGAGTTGGTTCGCTCCGGCGCGTTCCAGTAGCCGGAAGCGACCGCGGTGCTGATGACCAGCAGCTCGCCCTCTCGATTGGGGGTCGTGACCACGTTGCCTTCCTGATCGAGGAGCAGAACATCGTAGTTGTGAAAGGGCCGGCCGATCGGGACCGGCATGTCGTCTTCGTCGGGGATCGACGTCACCCGGAACCGACACGACAGGCCGGCCTCCGTCTGACCGTAGATGTTGACCAGCTCGGCTCTCGGGACCTGGGTTCGGAGCTGGCGAATGTGACGCCAAGACATCGGCTCCCCGGCGAAGATGATGGTCCGCAGTCCACTGACATCTCGGTGGGCAAACGCATCGCCGCGGATCAAGCTGACCAGGGCCGGCGCCACCGAGTTCCACACCGAAACCCGGTTCGATTCGACGAATTCACCGATCTTGTCGACAGAGTCGAGCCACGGCTCGGGAATCAGAGCCAGCTTGGCGCCGGCAGCGAAGGTCCCGAACAGATCGAGGACCGACAGGTCGATGGTCAACGGGGCGTGAGACGCCACGACGTCGTCAACGCCGAAGCGGAGGTCCCGCGCCACGGGCAGCACGAACGACAGCGCCTGCCGATGGGTGACCGCGACCCCCTGGGGCGCCCCTGTCGAGCCGCTCGTATACAGGACGTACGCGAGGTCGCTGTCGCTGGGATGCCGCGGGTCGCTGGGAGGCGGGGCCGACGGCGGCGCGTCCGAGCGACGGACGACGGACGAGCAGAACGCGTCTTCTATCTCCGCGTCGTCGGGGATCACGAGGCTTTCGGTGGGACTGGTGTCGTAGACGCCCTGCAGTCGTTCGAAGGGGCCACCGGAGGTCATCAGGACGCGGGCCCCACAGTGCTGCACCATGAACCGCATCCGCGATGGCGGCGCCTCGGGATCGATCGGAACATAGGCCGCGCCGGCCTCAAGAATCCCGAGGATGCCGGCGATCGCCGCCGCCGACTTGAGCTCGTAGACGGCGACCCGGTCGCCGCGCTGAACGCCCATGTTACGCAGGCGCTCGGCAATCTCGAGGCTCCAGGCGTGGAGCTGGGCGTACGTCAGCGTGCGGTCCGGTGCGATGACCGCGACCGCGTCGGGTGTCTGGCCGGCTGCCCGCTGAACGAGCGCGGGCAGGGTGATGATCGGCTGGTTCAGCGTATCACTCATGGCGAACCGCCCCGTCGAGCCCCACGGCTATACCATCCGCTCTCTCGCGGCCGCTACCAGGCGGCCGTAAAGAGCGTGACTCAAAGCGTCGTCGAGGAGCTCAGGGTGCCACTGAACCCCCACGACATCGGGATCTTTGCGGGACGCGATGGCTTCGATAATCCCGTCTGGTGCCTCAGCCCACACCTCGAGGCTCGATGCGACGCGGTCGACGGCCTGGTGGTGGGTGCTGTTGACCGCTTTTGGGCCATCGCCCACACGCGCGGCCCATCGAGAGCGATCGACCAGGTGGAGGCCGTGTCCGGGCGTGCGGGGGGAGGTCGGTTGCTCGTGGTCGAGGGCGTGGGGCCGGTCGGTGGCGATATCCACGAGCAACGTTCCTCCCAGAGCAACATTGATCAGCTGCATGCCACCGCAGACCCCCAAGACCGGGCAGCGGCGGCCGAGGGCCATCTCCAGCAGCGATCGTTCGAAACCGGTCCGCTCGGGCTTCGGGGGGTCGAGCCGACGCGGGCCGACCGAAGCCTCCGATCCGTTCGCAGTGGCGGAAGCCCCGTAGGCCTCGGGCGGAATATCGAAGTCGCCCCCGGTGATCACCAGGCCATCCATCGACGCGGCCAGGCCGTCGAGGACGTCGGTGACCCCGGTCGGGGCGACGAACAGCGGAATCCCCCCCGCGGCCGCGACCTGGTCACCGTAGGCGCGCTTCGCGTCGACGGTCTCGAAGGTCACCCCCCGGCGGTCGGTGGTGCTCGTATCGAGGGTGATGAGGATTCGGGGGCGACGGATCACGGGGCTTCTCGTCGGCCGTGGTCAGCGGGCAGCCCGAGGGCGCGTAGCTTGCTTCGGAGGGTGTTGCGATGAATCCCGAGCATGTCGGCGGCCCGGTTTTGGCGGCCGCGCGCGAGCTCCATGGCGACCCGCATCAGTGGACGCTCGAGCTGGGGCATGACCAGTGCGTACATGTCGACGGGGCCGTAGCCTTGCAGGCGCCGCGCGTAGGCGCGGAGTCGGTCGAGCACAAGCGACTCGAGAGAGTCGGGGCGCTGGTGGCCGGGCGATCCCGCCGCTGGCGGCGACGTTCGAGCCTGCCAGTCCAGGCAGTCGTACAGCGGATCCCGCAAGGCCTTGAATCCTTGCCGCCGATGCGGGTCCGCGTCAAACCGACTTTCCTCGTCCTCGGTGAGGGGTAGATGCCGAGCCCGACGCAGAAATGGGGCCTGGCCGTGGAAGGGGAGGCGGCGGGGTATTTGGCCCGCCTCGGTTACCGCATCGTGGGCCGCAACGTGCGGCTCGCGGGTTCGGAGATCGATCTCGTGGCGTGGGAGGGATCGATCCTGTGTTTCATCGAGGTTCGCGCCCGCCGGACCGACGCGTTCGGCGACCCGGCGTTGACGGTCAACCGAGCCAAGCAACGGCGCGTGGTTCGCGCCGCTACCGCCTATCTCAGCCGGTGGCGGCGTTGGCCCATGGTGCGGTTCGACGTGGTCGCGGTCGTCGCCCCCCCGACCGGGCCGCGGCGATTTCAGTTGATCCGGAGCGCTTTCGACGCGGAGTGCTAGAGACCACGTGAGTGGAACGCTATTCGTCGTCGCAACGCCGATCGGGAATCTGCAAGACATCACCCTGCGGGCATTGAGCACGCTCAAGACCGTCGCCGTCATCGCGTGCGAGGATACACGCGTGACGCGGAGGCTCCTGCAGGCCCACGGCATCACCACGCCCACCGTCTCCTTTCACGCGCACAGTTCCCTTCAGGCGCAAGATAGATTGCTCGCACGGCTGACGGCGGGCGAGGATATTGCGCTGGTCAGCGATGCCGGCACGCCGCTGGTCAGCGATCCGGGGGCGGAGTTGGTCCACAAGGCGGTGGAGCAGGGCAGTCCGGTGGTCCCCATCCCCGGCGCCAGCGCGCTCTTGGCGGCGGTGATGGCCGCGGGCTTGCCTCCCCAGCCGCTCCTATTTCTCGGCTTCGTTCCTCGCGCGGACGCCGCCCGCCGCGAGGTCCTCGGGCCCCTTCGCGCTGCGCCCTATACGCTCGTTCTATACGAGGCCCCGCAGCGGGTGGTCGACCTTCTCGAGGCGCTGGAGCGAAGTCTCGGCGACCGCCCGGCTTGCGTGGCGCGAGAGTTGACCAAACGCTTCGAGCAGCTTCGGCGAGGGTCGCTGTCCTCGCTCGCGTCGACGCTGCGCGTCGAGCCCCCGCAGGGGGAGGTGGTGGTCGTCGTCGGGCCGGGCGATCCGGGGGCGGAGGCGGAAACGCCGGAGGTCGAGATGCGTTCCGCGGCCCGTCGCTGGCTGGCCGAGGGCCAGACGCCGGCCGCCGTGGCGCGCGCTCTCGCCGGCGCCTACGGCCTTCCCAAGCGCCAGGCGTACAAGCTGGTGCTGTCCCTCAAGGACAGCGAAGAACGCCCCGACGACGGATGACGCCGAAGACTCCCTTACTCTTGTCCGTCGGGGGCCGTCAGCCGTCGAATCTCTTCTCGGATGATCGTCTCCGCCAGCTCCGGCACGATCTCCCACACGACCCGCTCGATGGCCTGCTGGACCATCGCGCGGACTTCGTCCGCCGGCAGTCCCGCCATCGCGGGCATCGCGTTATTGCCGGTGGGGCCCGGCGATTCGAGGGACGTGGTCGCGATATCGTGGTCCTCGGTGGCGGTGGGTATGGGCTCCGGTTCGGGGGGCGTTTGTTCGTAACCGGGGTCGACCGTCCGCTCCTCCTCGATCCGGATCTCATTGATCCCCGGGTCACGAGGCGCGTTGGTGTCTTCGGTCAGCGCCCATACGTCGACCGGGGCGGGGGGCGGTGCGGCCGGATCGGGGGGCGCCGGGGGCTCGAGGGTGGGGCCGGCCATGACCGCCTGCGCCTGGGCCTCATCGAGGATCTCCGGCTCGTCCTCGATGATGATGTCGGCGGACGCGACCGGATAAGCATTGTCGGCGGAAACGGCCGGTCCGTCGCTGTGGTTCGTCGCGGGCGCCTCGAGATCGGGATCGGGTTCGGGTTGGTTCCGGCGGGCGAGGGCGTCGGCGAAGGTCATCGGCGACTCGGATTCCGTTTCCGCTCCGGTCAGCTGACGGACCAGGCTGAGGAGCGTCTTGGTGTCGAAGGGCTTGCTGACCGAAGTGTTGGCCCGCGCCATCTCCGCGCGCTGGCTGTCGATCGGCTGGTAGGTGCTGGCCATCAGGACCACCGGCACGCTGTGCCCCGCGTCCTTGATTCGGGCGCAAACCGTGTAGCCATCGACGCCGTCCATGACGCAGTCGGCGAGCACGAGGTCGGGGTGGACGCGGTCGACTTGGGCCAGCGCTTCGTCGCCGGATCGAGCGGCAACCACGGAAAACTCGGTGGCCTGGAACGTCATCTCCACGGCGCGGCGAATGGTGTCGCTATCGTCAGCAACCAGTATCGTCTTGCCCATAGGCGGTCTCGAAATGGAGGTCGGTGTGGGTAGACCTTCGAAGCCGGAGGTATCATGGGGCTCGGTCGACTTCAAGCGGAGCCCTCGTGCCGTCAAGCCATCTTTCTCCGCTCTCGGCGCCGCCCTTGGCCGCCGTATCGCCGCCGTATCGCCGCCGTATCGCCGCCGTATCGCCGCCGTATCGCCGCCGCGCCCGGCGGACCCCATAGGGCCGCCTACGGGCGTGGGCCGGGAGCAAGCGCACCTGCGACGGCAGGGATCACGGATGTCCTGTCGCGGGGGCGCTGCCTCGTGTCACGATCGAACGGTGAGCGTGGCTGGGAAAGATATGACGGTCGGCGGGAGCGCCACATCCATTCCTGCGCGGTGGGCGGCTCGACCCGGCGACCGGACGCCGGCCGTCCGGTCGTCGATACCCGGCCGACCCGGCACCGAGGGTACCCGAGCCCCGCGACGAGCTCGGGGATTCGAACCTCACTGTGGGCGAGAACCGGCGATCGAGGCGAGCAACTCATATTGACACGAGGCTCTCTTTCGGGGTCCCCGATCGACCATCCGGCGCGTGCGCGGCTGTCGGTCCAACGTCCGAGCGCGCGCAAGGACCCAAGCGCGCTCCGGGCGAGCTTCGCTCGCGTGGCCCGCGATCTCGCAGGATGACCGGTTCGTCTTGAAAAGCGACGGCCCGCGGAGCAGCGTCGGTCATCGTGATCCGCCGGTCGATGTTTTAGCGGCGCGGGAAGCGCCGCGAAATTCGCAGCGTGGCCGCCGACGTTCATGAAAGAAGAGCGACGATTCAGGCGGGATTTGCCCTTCATCCACTTTCGACTTGTCGAACAGTTAGCCTTCGACCGGTCGCGTCGCGCGGAAGCGGCTGAGCGGAACCGAGACCTCCATCGCGGCCTCGCGCCGACGTGGTATCGGTCACAGATGCGAGCGGCGTCCCGGTGACCCTTGATCCATCGTTGTCGGAGACCATGGACGGGTCGGGAGCAGGTGGGTAGTGTGGGCGAGGTGCTCGCCTCGGCGGACAACGGCACCGGCGACGTATGAATCCATCGCGTTCACCGGTCGCATTCGGTCGCTACATCATCACCCGCCGCATTGCGCGGGGCGGGATGGCCGAGATCTACCGTGCCCGTACCCGCAGTGTCGGCGACCAGCCGGCGCGATGGGTGGCGATCAAGATGATGCGCTCGACGCTGGGTCACGAAGAGCTACGAGAGCGGCTCTTCGAGCGGGAGGTTCGCATAACCACCCGCCTCAAACACGCGAACGTCGTTCCCGTCTATGAGTTTGGGGAGGAGCTCGGCCGCCCCTACCTCGCCATGGAGTACGTCCGCGGCCGGGATCTCGCGC
Organism: Myxococcota bacterium; assembly: GCA_028289325.1. GTDB lineage: Bacteria > Myxococcota > Kuafuiibacteriia > Kuafuiibacteriales > Kuafuiibacteriaceae > JANQQN01. The sequence goes on from JANQQN010000342.1 coordinate 8,930, forward strand.
ATCTCCTGAAGCCCGGGGCCGGGGACGCACCCCGTCCGATCCAGTTCGAGCTCGGCCTGTACATCGGGTTGCTCGCGGCAAGGGGACTCGGCCACGCCCACCGCGCACGCGACGAGGAGACCTCCGAGCGTCTGGACATCGTGCATCGGGACGTCAGTCCCGGCAACGTGATGGTCGGGTACGACGGGTCGGTCAAGGTTCTCGACTTCGGCGTCGCGCGGATCAACGAGACCCAGGGCTACCAGACGCAAACCGGCACCCTGCGCGGCAAGTTCGCGTACATGTCGCCCGAGCAGACCCTGGGCGAAGAGCTCGACGCCCGTTCCGACGTCTTTTCGTTCGGTACCGTCCTGTACGAGCTTCTTACGGGGACCAACTGTTTTCGGGCCGACGACCCGATCGCGACCCTCGAGCGAGTGCAGGGTACGCGGCCCGTGCCCCCGAGCCGGGCTCGACCCGGCATTCCGAAAGACGTCGATAGAATCCTCGGCCAGTGTCTGTCGAAGGACCGACGTCGCCGCTTCTCGGACGGAATCGCCCTGTCGGAGGCGCTCGCAGAATACCTCGATAAGCGGGCGTTCGACGGTCACGCCGCCCTCGTCGACCACATGGCGTCGACGTTCTCGTGGGAGCAACACGAGGAAGCGTCGGAGCTGGCCCGCGAGCAGGAAGAAGTCGCGTTGATGGAGGTCGTGGACTTCGTTCCCGACCTTACCAACGATGGCCTCGACTCCAAGCACATCGCGGTGTCCACCCAAGAGGAGGCGTCGTCGTCAGAAGTTCGGCAGATGGCCGTTCGCGCTTCGGGCGGGGCGGTGTTCCAAGACTACCCCTCGCCGACCGGCGCTCACGCCCTCAACGACGACCGCCCCCTCAATCGTGGCGAATCGCTACAGGCCTCGTCGTTGCTGGCCGAAGACGGCCCGGGGCTAGGGCAGGCCGTCCCCCGGGCGGGAACGACGTGGGAAGACGACGATCAGAAAACCGCGACCGACGTCGACCTCGGCCTCGTGGGGCCGAGCCCGCCGCGGTCCGTGTCGTGGTACTGGCAGCCCGCCTTGCTCGCGGCGACCGCGGCGACGGCTATCCTCGGCGTCGCGTGGTTCCTGGCCGGCGAGTCGACACCGTCGGTCGAAACCAAAGCCAACGGAACGCCGACCATCGCGCCGGTCACGATTCGCTTGCCCGAAGGCCAGGGCGACCAGCGCCGTCCTCCCCGGCGAGCGAAACGTCGGTCGGCGCCCGCGGGCCCCGCCGTGGCTCGCGCCGACGCGTCCAACGACGCCGAGAGCCGGCGGGAGCGACGCCGCGCCAGACGCGCGGCCGCGCGCGCGAGCCGTAAGGGCAACGGTTCTCGCTCCGGCGCCCGCCGGGCTTCGGCGCGCAACGCCAAGCGGAAAGGTCGAAGCAAGAAAGCCGTGACCGGGTTCCTCAACGTGGGCGCCAAACCGTGGGGCGTGATCACCATCGACGGCAAGCGTTGGCCGTACCAGACCCCTCAAGCCAACATCGAGCTTCCGGTCGGCAAACACGTCGTGGTCTTACATAATCCTCAGACCGGAGTGACCAAGCGGACCGCGGTGTACATCAAACACGGACAGTACAAGACGGTCAGCCTTGATCTTCGCCGGCGGTAGCCGCCGTCGCCGTATCCGTGAGCCCCGCATCGCCTTGTTGATCGTCGACCGAAACGCAGACGCCCCGGATTTCATCGCAGACGAACCCCGATATGCAGTCTTCGGGACCCCGACAAGAGAACGGCTGTCCGTCGATGTTCCAGTCGTCGAGGCATCCGATCGCGAATAAGGCGAGCGCGCAGATGGTGGCAGCGTACAGCGAGCGAGCAGCGATCATTGGTCGTCCTGGATCCATTCGATGACCGCCCATGTTAGCCCGCCGGCGACGGCGGTGAGTCCCACCCCCAGCAGGGCGGTACCGGCGGTGGCTTCCGCTTCTCCGCGGTCCCGCAGGTCTACGGCCTCGCGTTGGGTTAGCGCCGGCCGCCGGGCTTGAAAGTCGTCTTGCGTGGACTGGGCGATCACCCGAAAGGCCACCCCCGCCCCCGCGGCAGCGACCCCCGCCCCCACCGTGACCCACGGCCAGACGGAGCTCTCGTTTTCCTCTCGCACGGCCGGTTTCGGCGACAGCTGGACGAGGCCGAGCCGCAGGCCCTCGGGGGTCGCCGCGACCTGAACCGCGTTCGATCCCGCGAGGGAGGGATCGGCGCCGACGCGGACGATCCGCACGGTATCGTTGCCCGACGGTCCGCGTCCGGGCCCCGCCGCGAACACCGTGCGGATGCCCCGTTTTGCGCTCTCGGCCAGGATTCGGGCCTGCAAGGACGGCGTTAGAGCTCGGGTACCGAGCAGGGTCGAGCCGAGCGTCGACCGCGGGGTCAGCTCGACCCGGACCGCCGCCTTCGCGTCGATCCACACGAGATCCGGCTGGGCGCCGGGCGCGGAGACCTCGATCCGGTGTCGGCCTTGGGGGACTCGGACCTCCACGGGCGTGGGTCCCACCGGTCGGCCGTTGATGGCCGCCACTGCCGGCACCGTGCTGGCGATGGTGATCGGCACGAGTCTGATGCCGACCCTCAGCCGCTCCAGGCGCGCCCTCACGTCGGGGGGCCAGGGAGCATCCTGGGTTCGAACGTCGGAGAAACGATTGAGGAACGTGCGCAGGTGATCGATCAGCGCGGCTTCGTCGCGCTCGGCGTGGGCGATGCTGACGGCAAGATGGAGGCGTCGACGATCCTGAGGGCGGGCGGCGACCCGGCCCACATGGGGACGAAGGCGTTGACGCGCGGCGACAGTGTTCTGTTTCGCCTCGGGGATCTCGAACGCCTTGAGGTGGCTTTCGGCCCGGTCGAGGTACGCGCGGGCGGCCGCCACGTCGTTGGTCGGATCGGGCGGGGCGCGTCCATCGAACACCGACGACTCGACTCGCGGATCGACCAGTTCGCCCAGTCGCGCCCGCTTCGCGGCTTCGCGAAGCTGTTGCCGTAAGCGCCGGGCGCGCGCTCGAGGGAGCCCGTAGGCAGCAAAGCCGACGGAGGTCAAAGCCCGGTCCTCCGCATGGGCGGGCGCGCCGCCATTCGACGCAAAGGTCCACAACCCGAAGGCCAAGGCACCGGTTGCACTCACAACGCGCACGCGGCACAGCTTCAACATCGAAGGCTCAGGGAGTCCAGTCACGGTTTCGGGGGAAGGTGTTCGCAGCCGCTTCGGAACAGTCGATCGCGCGGCACTCGGCCGACGTTCATGATCACTCGCGCACCTGCGGCATACGCGAAAGGGTGTACGCAATGCTGGCCGGCGAACGGTCAGGCGCCGCGTGCACGCGCTCGCGCCCTCGAGCCACCCTCGGCGCGCGAAGTCCGGCGCTTCGCCGAGCGCAACGGAAGTTGCCACGAGCACCATCGCCCCTCCGGCCGGCAGGAATCGGATTTCGGTGTGAGGTCGGGCGGGGTATCGGGTCGCCCTCGTGCACCGGTTACCGTCCCGGCCCCTGGCGTTGCGACGGGTTCGGGATCTGGGGGTTTCTCAGCAGGTGCCGCGCGTTCGTGGCTCCGGCCACCGTGTCCGGCCGCGGGCGATGCCGTTGCCCCACGACATCGGCGTTCATCGGTTGTCGCGGTAACGCGGTCGGCCTGCTAGTGTCCGCGGTCGCGATGGCAAGCGTCGTATTGGTCGGGTCCCAGTGGGGCGATGAAGGTAAGGGTAAAGTCGTCGACAGGTACGCGGAGCGGGCCGATTGGGTCGTCCGGTACCAGGGCGGCAACAACGCCGGTCACACCCTCGTGGTCGACGGCGATAAGACGGTCCTTCACCTCGTACCGAGCGGGATTCTGCATCCCAACGTCAAATGCGCGATCGGCAACGGGGTCGTGGTCGACGCCCAAATTCTGGAGGACGAGCTGGGCATGCTCGCGGATAAAGGGGTGATCACCGAAGGTCGGCTGTTCGTATCCTATGGCGCTCACCTCATCCTCCCCTATCACAAGCGTCTCGATCTCGCGCGGGAGGCCCTGCGGGGGGTCGACAAGATCGGCACCACCGGGCGGGGCATCGGGCCGGCCTACGAGGACAAGATCGCACGCCGGGGGGTCCGGGTCGCCGACCTCGCCGACCGCGACCGCGTCGATGGGCTCGTCCGTCAGCGACTCAAGGAGCTGAACGCGATCCTCGCCGTTCATAACGCGCCCGACCACCGCCCGTTCACCGAGGCGGAGATCGTCGAGATCGTCGACCGTCACGTCGAGTTGGGGCAGCGGCTCCGTCCCTATTTTTCGAACGTGGCGGACCGTCTGTTTCGGGGCGTCGAGGCCGGCGAACGTATCCTGTTCGAAGGCGCGCAAGGCGTCTTGCTCGATATCGACCACGGGACCTATCCCTACGTCACCTCCTCGAACACGGTGTCATCGAACGCGGCGACAGGAACGGGGCTTGGATTCCATCACCTGACCTCGGTGATCGGTGTCATGAAGGCCTATACGACCCGCGTCGGTCGGGGGCCGTTCCCCACCGAGCTGTCCGACGAGACCGGTGAAGTGCTCCGCAAGGCCGGCAACGAGTTCGGGGCCACCACTGGCCGGCCTCGCCGCTGCGGTTGGCTGGACCTCGTCGCGCTGCGTTACGCGGTGCGGGTGGCCGGCATCCGGCAGCTGGTGGTGACCAAGCTCGACGTCCTTGGCGGCCTGCCCGAGCTCCCGGTCTGTGTCGCCTACGAGCTGGACGGGCGCCGGATGACCGAGTACCCGGACAACGTTCACGACCTGCATCGGGTGAAGCCGGTCTACGAGAAGATGCCAGGCTTCGAGGAGATCGGTGCCGTACGCCGGTTCGAAGACTTACCCGCGGCCGCCCGTGACTACCTACGCTTCATTGCCGACGCGCTCGGAGTGACCATCGCCTTGGTGTCCGTCGGTCCCGGTCGGGGCGAAGACCTCGAGCTCGTCGACCCCTTTGCCTGAACGGGTCTCTCATTCGCGGCCCGCGGCCAACGGGAGGACCAACATGACGACGACCACGATTCAAGCCCCCGGCGACGGGGCGTGGGGCGAGGTTCGGGCGCTGCTTCGCCTGTCCGTGCCGATCATGGTGGCGCAAGGTGGCCTGACCGCGATGGGCATCACCGATACGTTCATGATCGGCCGTATTTCGGCGGTGCAGATGGGGGGCGTGGCCCTCGGCAACACCGTCGCCTTTGTGGTCCTGACGTTTAGCATCGGCGTCACGATGGGCATCGAGCCGCTGGCGTCGCAGGCCAAGGGCGCGGGTGAGCCCGACCGCGCGTACTCTTGGTATCTTCAGGGGCTGTGGGCGGCCTTGCTGTCCTCGATCCCGGTGATGCTGGGGATCGTGCCGCTGTTGTGGTTGTTGCCTCGGATCGACGTATCGGAGGCGGTGGTGGCAGCCACGACTTCGTACGTGTGGTTTCGGCTTCCGAGCGTACCGGTCAACGCCATGTACGGCGCGGTTCGCAGCTACCTCACCAGCATTCAGCGCACCCGGCCCATCGTCATCGCGGTGGTGACCGCGAACGTAGCCAACGTCGGACTCGACTACGTCTTTCTGTTCAATTTCGACATGGGAGCGGCCGGGGTCGGTCTGGCCACCACGATCTGCTGGTGCTTGATGTTCATCATCGCGGCGTTTGCCGCCTACGCCGAGCGGCCCACGGTCCGTCACGACGACGGTCGCGCGGTCCCCGCCCCGGTGTGGACGGCCCCGGATGGACCGCGGCTGTGGACCATATTTGGTCTCGGCATGCCCATCGGACTCCAGCTCGCGGCGGAGGTCGGTGTGTTTTCGCTCGTGGGCTTGTTGGTGGCGCGGATGGGGGAAGTGCCGCTGGGTGGCCATCAAATCGCGCTCACGTTGGCCTCGTTCACGTTCATGAGCGCGGTGGGGATCGCGGTGGGGTCGACGACCCTCGTCGGGGCCCACGTCGGCGCCGGTCGCAGCGCGTCGGCACGGCGGACCGGCATCCTGTCGATCGTCGTGGGCGGGGCGTTCATGGCCTGTGGGGGCGTCGTATTCTTGACCCTGGATGCCGAGCTGGCGGGCTTGTTCGCCCCCACCGACGAAGCGGTGGCCCGCCTCGGGGCCCAGTTGCTCCAGATCGCCTAGCCCTCGCAATGCGCCGGCGCTCACCACCTGCACGCCGTCGGACAGCGAAAAGAGCGCGGCGATC
>JANQQN010000355.1 GCA_028289325.1 Myxococcota bacterium
GATTCTCGAAGCGGCCGATCTGTCTACGTTTTTCACCCTGTTTTTCGACGATCCGGAGACATCCCGGGTGCTTGCGCGTTTCGGGCTGTCGAACTTCAGCTTAGATGACCCGTTGAGGGTCGCCGGGACGGCTCGACGACTACTTCGGCTGAACTCGACCGCTCACGAAAAACGATCGTATCCGGCCAGCGCTTCGACCAGGCCGTCGACAAACGCCCGCACCCGAGGGTGACTCACCCGGCCCGGGGCCATGAGGGCCTGGATCGGGGCCGGCGGGGGCTGTACGTCTTCGAGAAGCGGGGTCAGCTTCCCCGCTTCGATGTACGGGTCGACCAGCCAATCCGCGAGCAGCGCCACCCCGAGGCCCGATGCCGCCGCCGCGACCAAGGCCTGACTGTTGTTCGCGTATAGCCGAGCCCGCACCGGGACCCGAATCTGGCTCCCCTCTCGCTTGAAGATCCACGGCTCCGAACGCAAGGCGCTGCTGTGGCGCAAGACTTGGTGATCCACGAGCGCCTCGGGGGTCTCAGGTCGACCGTTCGCTTCGAGATACTCGCGCGCGGCGACCACCCGCCGCCGGGACTGGCCCAGGGTCCGAGCCTTGAGGGTGGAGTCGACCGTGGCCCCCACGCGAATGACCACGTCGAGCTCCTCCTCCATCAGGTTGGCATAACGATCGTCGAAGATCAGGTTGAGCTCGACCTTCGGGTGGGCCTTCATGAACTTCGGCAGCCAGGGGACGATGTACAGGGTCCCGAACACCACCGGCAAACTCACTCGCAGGCTCCCTTGCAGCTCTGGCGCTCGGGTCTGCAGCCGCGCCGTCGCGTCTTCGTAGGCGGCCAGGATCTCTTTCGCGCGTTCATAGAACTGCTCCCCAGCTTCCGTGACCCGCACGCTGCGGGTCGTCCGCGTCAACAGCTGGACGCCGACCTCCTCCTCCAGAGCCGCCACCCATTTGCTCACCGTCGATTGCTTTACCCGCAGATCGTCGGCCACCGCCGAGAAGGTGCCGAGCTCCACCAGTCGAACCAACGCCCGCATTGCCGTCAGACGATCCACTAACCCCTCCTGGAATGGATCCTAGTCTACATCGGCCATCGATTGCCCCCGAAGGAATGAATAGGTTGAGCGGGCCCCGAGGGGCAGAGGAGACACACATGACGAGAATTGCCGTGATCGGACTCGGCGCCATGGGCGCCCGAATGGCCCGCCGCCTCCTGGACGCGGGCCACGAGCTCACCGTGTACAACCGAACCCCCGCCCGCGCGGAGGCGCTGGTGGCCGCCGGCGCCCGGCGCGCGGACACCCCGAAAGACGCGGCGGCGGGCGCCGAGGTGGTGCTGACGATGCTGACCGACGACGACGTCGCCCGCCGGGTGTGGCTGGATCCCGAGACCGGGATCGCCACGTCGATCCCCGAGGGGGCGGTCGCCCTCGAGTGCTCGACGGTCACCCCGGGCTGGATTCGGAGCTTGCACGACGCGCTGTCGGCCCGCGGCGTCGCGCTGGTCGACGCCCCGGTCGCCGGCTCTCGTCCTCAAGCCGAGGCGGGTCAACTCATCTTCATGGTCGGGGGACCGGCCCCCACCGTGGAGCGCGTTCGCCCGATCCTGTCGGTGATGGGAGGCGCGATCCACCATGCGGGGGACCTGGGGGCCGGCGCGTGGCTCAAGCTCGCCGTGAACAGCCTGTTCGGGATCCAGGTCGCGGCCCTCGGCGAGCTCCTGGGCTTGCTGAGCAAGGCGGGCATCCCCCCCGATAAAGCGATGGCCGTACTCGGCGAGGTACCGGTGACCAGCCCCGCCGCGAAGGGGATCGGAGGGTTGATCGTCGCCGGTCGGCACGCGCCCCTTTTTCCCATCGATCTCGTCGAAAAGGACTTCCGCTACGCGCTGCTCGCCGGCCGCGACGTCGGCGCCGAACTTCCCGCCGTCGAGGCCGGCCGGCGGATCTACGCTCGAGCTCAAGAGGCCGGGCACGGCGACGCGAACATCAGCGGCGTCGCGAAGCTTTACCTCGCCTGAACCGACAGCTCACCGCTCGCGGTCCGTTCGCTGCCCCCGATCGAGCAGCTCGACGACCACGTCGTTGGTCGCCGCACGGGCGGTGCTGAACGCCCGAAACAGCGGCCAGCGATCATCGAGGGGACGAGGGCGCGGGCCTTCCCGCTCCTGGATGCGCCAACCGAAGGGATGCCCGGGCGCGTGCTCGGGGTCGACCCACACCGGGCCTGGCTCCCGGGGTGCCTGGACGTAGAGGGTGGGGCCAGGGTCGTACGCGCCGGGCCATCCCAATAGGCCGCGGGTCGGAAAAACGACGCGATGCTCGCTGGGACGAGGCATTCGCACCGCCAACGCGGCCTTCGGCCAACCCCAGTTCAGGCCCAACCAGCGCACCACGACCGAGCGAGGCGGCGGGCGGACCCGGGCCCATACGCATACCGCGTCTCGGCCGACCTCGAGGATGCTTCCGGTTAGTCCAAGCCGCACCAGCGCGTCGCGCCCCACGGCGATGCCCCCCTCGACGGTGGCCGCGGGCGGCCGACGCGACGACGAGCGATACGTGCCCGGCGTGAAGTCCTTACCTGTCTGATGGACCAGCGGATGGAACAACGCGTCGAGCTGGGTGAACAACATCGGGTCGGGATCCGCAAGCCACTCGACTCGATGAGCCTGGTCGGCGGCGAGGGGCAACGGTAAAACAACGACTCGATACGGTCCCTGTGGACGCACGGTCAGGTCGACCGCCAATAGCTGGTCATGGTCACCCTCGGGACGGGCCCATAGGGCCACACCGCCTTTGAAAACTTTAACGGCCATCGCAGTCGACCGACGGGAGTTACCCCGAGGTTTACCGACGCCGAGCACCGGTCATCACACGACGATCTTCGCTCGTTCGTCCGCCGCGGCACCGAGCAAGGCCTCGGTGACCTCCCTAGAATTGTGGCGGACAGAGGGCGACGACGGCAACCGGCAACGTTGCCCGCATGACCGGCTCATGTTTCCCTGCGGGAGATATGGCTGCTCGCCTGTTGTCGGTTTTGGCGGTCGGCTGCGTCCTGTTGCCGGCCCACGCGTTTGCCGGTGGATGGACCCAGCCGGAGGGGGCGTACTACTTCAAGGTTTGGGATCGAACTCTGGTCGGTCGCCGGATCTTCGTGACCGAGCGGACGACCGCCCGCCTGCCCGACGCCTATCAAGACCATCAACTCAACGTGTACGGAGAGTACGGCGTCACCGATGACCTGACCCTCACGTTGAACAGCGCGGCTGTCGGCTTGGCCGTCGTGGGCGACGAAAGTCGGTTCTACACCGGCGGGGCGGGGATCGGGGCTCGCTATCGGTTGACGAGGTCCGCAATCTCGACGTCGATCGAAGTTCAGGTCGGGGCCCGGCCCTCCAGCGGCACCCTCGCCTCGGGCACGGTCTCCGTGCAGCAGGGTGCGGACATCGTCTTGAAGTCGTACGAGGCCGAGCCCTCGGTGGGGACCGCCCACGGGAGCTTGGAGCTTCAGGTCGGCTATAGCTTGCCGTTTCTGTGGCTGACCGCGACCACCGGTGTCCGCGGCTTCACGAACTCTCGCCTCAATCCCGCGGTGTACATCAACAGCCAGATCGGGTGGATCTCCAACTTCGCGCTCGTCATCGACCTGCATTTCAACTGGTACCATTCGACCGGCGACATCGGTCCCATCAACGTGTTCGGCGCGGGCCAGACCCGTTACCTGGGCGTCGGATTGGGGGCCAGCTACTGGTTCACGGACCACGTCGCGATCACCGCGGGTCTCGACGGCGTGTTGTTCGCGACCGCCAACGCAGCGACCCCGTCGCTGCAGATCGGGCTGGAGTTCAAATGACGGATATCCTGCGCATCGGGCTCGCCCAGATGGCGCCGGTGTTTCTCGACCGGCGCGCCACGTTGGCCGAGGTCGTGCGCCGGATCGATGAGGCGGCCGACGCCGGCTGTCATCTCGTCGCGTTCCCGGAGATCATCGTCCCTGGCTATCCGGTGTGGCTCGAGCGCACGAACGGCGCGCAGTTCGACCACCCGGACCAAAAGCGACTCTACGCGCGGTACCTGCAGCAAGCGGTGACCCCTGAAGCCGGCCACCTCGACGAGGTGCGTTCCACCGCCGCCCGGCGCCGGATCGTAGTCATCCTCGGCGTGGCGGAAGCGGCCAGAGATCGCGGCGGACACACGATCTACTGCAGTCGCGTGTTCATCGACACCGACGGACGGATCGCCTCTGTGCATCGAAAGCTGATGCCGACCTACGAAGAACGGTTGGTGTGGGGCCCCGGGGACGGCCACGGCCTGGTGACCCACCGCGTCGGCAACTTCACCGTCGGCGCGCTGAACTGCTGGGAAAACTGGATGCCGTTGACCCGCGCCGCCCTGCTCGCCCAAGGCATGGACCTACACGTCGCGTCGTGGCCGGGTCAGCCCCGCAACACCGAGAACAGCACGCCGTTCTTTGCCTTCGAAGGCCGCAGCTACGTCGCCTCCGTGGCCGGCGTTCTGCGGCCAGAAGATATCCCCGACGACGTTCCGCTTCGCGAGCAGATCGTCGCCGATGGGATCCTGCTGACCGGAGGCTCGGCGGTCGCTGGTCCCGACGGGCGGTGGGTCGTCGCGCCCGTGCCTAACGAGATCGGGGTGCTGACCGCCGAGCTCGACGCGGCCCGGGTCCGCGAGGCCCGCCACAATTTCGACCCCGCCGGCCACTACGCGCGCCCCGACGTTCTGCGTTTGACCGTAGACCGGCGACGCCAGTCGGCCGCACACTTCATCGACGAGTAGCGCACGCATGACCAATCCACCCCGGGCAAAAACTCACCCCACGACCCATCGGCTCCACGGCATCGATCGTCTCGACCCCTATGCGTGGCTCAAGGCGCCCAACTGGCAAGAGGTGATGAAGGATCCGTCGGTCCTCGACCCTGAAATCCGCGCCTATCTGGAGGCGGAGAACGACTTCATGAAGTCGGGCCTGCAGTCGACGGAGCCGCTTCAGGCCCGACTGTTCGAAGAGTATCGAGGCCGAATCAAGGAAGACGACAGCTCGGTCCCCGCGCCCGACGGGGCGTGGGCGTACTACAGCCGATACGTGACCGGCGGCCAGCATCCGCTGTTTTGCCGGCGGCCTCGCGACGCCGGCGACGACTCGAACGAGCAGGTTCTCTTGCACGGCGACGAGATGGCCGAAGGCCACGCCTACTTCAAGATCGGCGCCGCGGATCACAGCCACGACCACCGCATCATGGCCTACGCCGTCGACCTGAACGGCTCCGAGTTCTACACGCTCCGCTTCAAAGACCTGACCACCGGCGAGCTTCTCGACGACGAGATCGATCAGACGAACGGGGACTTCGCCTGGGCTCGCGACAACCGGACCGTCTTTTACACCGTCCTCGACGAGAACCATCGGCCACTGCGGGTCTATCGCCACGTCTTGGGGACCCCGGTCGCCTCCGACGTCCTCGTGTACGAGGAGGAGGACAGCGGCTTCTTCGTCAGCGTCGGACTCACCGAGAGTCGAGCGTTCGTGACCATCGCCACTCACGATCACGTCACGTCCGAGTACTGGCTGATCCCCGCTGACGATCCGACGATGGCCCCTACCCTCGTCGCCGCGCGGCGCCCCGAAGTCGAGTACGACGTCAGCCATCACCGCGACCGACTCCTGATTCGGACCAACCGAGACGGAGCCGAGGACTACAAGATCATGACCGCGCCCGTCGACGCGCCGGCGGCGGAAAACTGGCGGGATCTGGTGCCCCACGCCCCAGGGACCCTCATCTTGGGGCTGGATGTGTACAGCGGCCATATGGTCCGCTTCGAACGGGTCGACGCCCTTCCTCGGATCGTGATCACCGACCTGACGACCGACGAGAGCCACACCATCGCCTTCGACGAGGAGGCGTATAGCCTCGGCCTCGTCGGTAGCTACGAGTTCGAGACGACCCAGCTGAGGTTCTCCTACAGTTCGATGACCACCCCGAACCGGGTCTACGACTACGACATGGTCACCCGGCAACGAACCTTGCGCAAAGAGCAGGAGGTCCCCAGCGGCCACGACCCCAGCCACTATCGAAGTCGCCGGATCATGGCCCCCAGTCACGACGGGGAGCTGGTGCCGGTCTCGATCCTCCATCATCGCGACACGCCGATCGACGGAACGGCGCCGCTGCTGCTGTACGGATACGGGTCCTACGGCCACGCGATGAGCGCGTCGTTCGGGGTCACTCGGCTCAGCCTGGTCGATCGAGGCTTCGTGTTCGCCGTCGCCCACGTGCGGGGCGGCATGGAGCGAGGTTACCGCTGGTACCGGGACGGAAAGCTCGCCAACAAGACGAATACCTTCCTCGACTTCATCGCCGCCGCGGAGGCGTTGACAGACCAGGGCTACGCGCACCCGAAGAAGATCGCGGCCCAGGGCGGGAGCGCGGGGGGGATGCTCATGGGGGCCATCGTCAACATGCGGCCCGACCTGTTCGGCGCCGTCGTCGCTGACGTTCCTTTTGTCGACGTGCTCAACACGATGTGCGACAGCAGCCTGCCCCTGACACCGCCCGAGTGGCCGGAATGGGGCAACCCGCTCGAGAGCGAAGACGCGTACCGGACGATCGCCGCGTACTCCCCGTACGACAACGTCGCTCCCCAGGCGTATCCCGCGATGCTGGTCACGGCCGGGCTGACCGATCCTCGGGTGACGTATTGGGAGCCGGCCAAGTGGGTGGCCAAGCTTCGAGCCACGAAGACCGACCAACGGCCGTTGTTTCTCAAGACCAACATGGAGGCCGGCCATGCCGGGGCCTCCGGTCGATTCGATTCGCTGAAGGAGGTTGCGCTCGAACACGCGTTCTTGCTGTGGGCGTTCGAGATGCAGTGATCGACGCCCGGGCCTGGAGCGCCGAACGGCGTCATTCTAGTCTTCCCCGGGGGCCGCGGACCGCAGACGCACTTCGTACCGAACCTCGGCCGGATGGGGCGTCGTGCTTCGATCCTGCCGAAAGGATTCGGCGTCGGCCTGGGCCGGGAACATGGCCAGCAACGACGTCGTGTCTCCAGGGCCAACTTGCCACACCTCCCACCGCCGCCCCTTGCCTTGCTCGCCAGGGAGCCGGCGCTGTCCGGTCCCGGTGTTGAGGATCCGCTTTCGTCGCGCCCGTGCGTCGACGATCGGCAGCTCTTCGACCCGGGTCGGGCCCAAGCCTTCCGCGTCCAGGCGCGCACTTCGCGCGCGCGCCTCGCCGGGGGAAAGACACTCGATGGGGCCCAGGGACGCCCCTCGGACGGTCCAGCGCCCCCAATCGGCGGGATGGTAGGCCTCGAGCGCCCTCTCGAATGCGGTCCAGTCGTCGTCCATGCGCCAAACGATGCGGTCGTCGACCGACAAGAGCAAAATGGCGTGGCGAAGCTCCCGCAGCGGCCCGTGCACGTAACACAGACCGATCTCGTCGTTGATCTGCAGCTCGAGGATCAACCCGTCGGGGAATTCGAAGCCCCACGCCGGCAGCCGACGCGGCCCGCCGGGCGCGTAGTGGGGGGCGCCGTAGTCCTGCCGCAACCCAGCCTCCGAACTGCGGAAGTGAAACAGCGCTCGCCCCGGTGGGGAAAACTGAAAGGGCGCTCGCTTCGCGTCCACGCCTCGTTATCCGCCGAAGGCGGCCTTGGCGCTAGCCCCTGCTGGCCCACCACGGCCATTGTCTCCGCGTTATACAGACCCTTTGTCCACCTCGCGGTCGAAGGTCCCGCTGGCGCCACCCGACTTGTGAAGCAACCGGACCTCGCGGAGAACCGCGGCCCGGTCGTGCTTCTTGATCATGTCATACACGTTCAGCGCAGCGATCGCGGCCGCGGTCATCGCCTCCATCTCGACGCCGGTCGGTCCCGTCGTCTCGACGCGAGCCTCAACTCGGACCGCCCCTCGATCCGGCTTCGGCTCGACACGAACGTCGACATGGGTCAGCGCCAGGGGATGAGCCAGCAAAACGAGATCCGCGGTCCGCTTGGCCGCTTGGATGCCGGCGATGCGGGCGACCGCGAGCGCATCCCCTTTCGCCAGGCGCCCTTCGGCCAAGGCGGCGACGGTGTCGGCCTCGAGCAGAAGAAGCGCCTCTGCGACCGCGACGCGCTTGGTGTCGGCCTTGTCTCCGACGTCGACCATATGGGCTTCTCCACGCTCGTTGAGGTGCGGCAGCTCGACCATGCCCTATTGTACTCCAGAGACCTCACGTTGGTGTTGTCGGGTCTTCAGGGGCCGGACAGGTCGCCGTAGGGGTCGAACCGAAGCGCGGATCGTCGGCGCCGATTCAGCGCCACGAGCTCGGCTGGGGTATATGCGTACAGGCTGGTCGCGGGGAGCTTGGCCTTGATGAAGGCGATCACCGTCGCCCGAGCCTGGTCGCCGTAGCCAACCAGGTTGCCGTCGCGGGGGTCGTCCGCACAATCGTCCCACATCTGGAAAAGCTGGCGACGACGGACCTCGACCGGCACGGAAGCGTCGGCCCACAGCCGCTCCAGGTCCCCCTTGAGATCGATGATCGCCCTCGTCAACCTCTCTTGACAGGCCTCCTCGGCCATCTGGGCTCGCAACGGGAGGGTCTTCTCGAGAAAACGGAGCTTTCGGTGTTGGTACGGGTCGTCGCCGGCCAACCGCATCACGACGTCGGTGATGTCGATCTGGAACCCGACCATCGGGGGCTTGATGATCCAGGGCTGCACCCCATCACCGGGCAAGACCTCCCCGGGGCTAATCTCGACCCCCGGCAGCTTGTTCCAAATGACGACCTGACCGTCGGCGGCGATCTTGGCCCCGAATGCCGAGTCTGCGTACACATACCCGCCGTCGTTGGTCGGCCTGAGGTCGAGCCCCTCGACGATCGTCCGGCGCGCCGGCGGCGGCTTCGGGACCGGCGGCAGCACCACCCCCGGCGGGTCGTCGGTTTTGGGTTTCAACCGGAGATCGAGCTTCGAGAGGTCTCGAACCGAGCCTTCCGCCGACGAGCCGCCACCGGCTCGGTCGCCGGACGCCACCGGCGCTGAAGGCGGCGCACCCGCCACGGCGGGCGACGGATCCGACGAAGATGATGACGACGGATCGGGCGGGGGGGCGGGGGGCGAGGGCGGCCGCGGGCGCCGAGGGCGAGGGGGCGGGGCGCGCCGCTGCGCGGGCTCGGTGGGGCGGCGGGCTCGGTCAACGACGGGAGCCGCTTTGTCGGAGGACCGACGGCCCTCCGGCCGAGGGCCCTCCTCGTTGGCGGTACGGCCCCCCGCGGCGGCCGTTCGGGGCTCGACGGTCCGCAGAACGACCCGCACCGGCTCCGACGACCGGGTCTTGATGGCCTGCGGTCGCGTGGCCCGGGTCGCGGCCCACCATAGCCCGCCGTGCACGGCGACGGAGGTCAGGACGCCCAACGTCCATCGTGACCAGACTCGGCGCACGGCGTTCAGCATAGCGTATACGGGCCACGCGACCCCCCGGGACGTTCGATTGTGCAGCATCACTCGTCAAGCCGGCGGCCACTCGGCACCGACCAACACCGGCTCCGGCGTCAGGTGAACGCCGAACGTCGAAAGAACGCCGTCACGGACCTCGACCGCCGCGGACATGAGCTCGGCCGCCGTCGCGCCCCCTCGGTTAACGAGAGCAAGGGTATGCCGAGTGGACAACCCAGCCCGCCCCGACCGCCATCCCTTCGGAAAGCCAGACTGCTCGATCAACCACGCCGCGGAGAGCTTGACCTTGCCCCGCAGGCCGGCCGGAAAACGGGGCAGCGGTCGGTCCGTGCGGTCGCGAGCCAGCGTCTCCACCCGATCCGCTTCCGCCTCCGCCACGATCGGATTGGTGAAGAACGAGCCCGCGCTGTGAAAGTTCTCGTCTCCCGCCTGGCGCAGCATCGATTTTTCGGCCCGGATCGATCGCACGAGATCCCGCACGGACCGAAGATCGACGCGGTCGAGCGAGTCGGCGCGACGGACCAGGTCCTGATATTTGAGGGTCGGAGGCCCGCCCGACCGCAATCGCAGGTGGACCCGAGTAACGACCCAGCGATCGCGCTCCCGTTTGAATCGGCTGGTCCGGTACCCGAATCCACAGTCGCTCCGCGAAAACACGACGGCGCGCCCGGTGGATCGCTCCACGGCCTCGACGGCGACCGTGGTTTCCGCGAGCTCCTGTCCGTACGCGCCGATGTTCTGGATGGGCGCGGCCCCGACGCGCCCCGGGATACCCGTGAGACACTCGACACCCGCCGCGTCGCGGGCCACCGCCTCATCGACCAATCGGTCCCACGACACGCCGGCGTCGGCCCACACGCGCATCGTTTCGCCGTCAGGCTGGAAAACGATGCGCGGCGCAACGAAGCGGATGACGGCCCCCGGATAGCCCCCGTCGGCAACAAGCACGTTGCTCCCGTCGCCCAACAGCAACGTCGGCCAGCCCGCCGTTCGCGCCCAGGCCAATACCGCCTGCAGTCCGGAGACCGTGTCGACGTCGAAGAGCTTGCGGGCCGGACCGCCGACCCCGAAGGTCGTTAATGGACCGAGCGGGACATCGTCCTGCGCCGGCGGCAGCACCGTCATGGCGTGGACATGCCCCTTCGCGCAGGAACGGTCAAAGAAAGACCGCGGGGACGATTCCACCCCTGTCGCCCCCTCCGGTCACGGCTAAGATGATCGCGATGCGCTCAGTGTTTTCGACGATATCGGCATTTACCGTCCTGTGGAGCGTGCCGGTCTCGGCATTCGAATGTACGCCGGCCACCAATCCCGACCAGCCGGACGCGCCGGTGGTGTTCACCCAGGCCTGGAATCAGCGGTGCATCCCGTTTCGGATCAACGCGGACAGCGACCTGCTGGTGACGGCTCGAAACATCGAGATCGTTCGACAGAGCTTCGACGCGTGGAGCAATGAAACCTGCACGGATCTCAACCTCGATTACTTCGGCATCACCCGACAGGGCCGCGGGTTCGACCCTGGCAGCGCGGACAATGAAAACGTCGTCCTCACCACCAGCTCGGTCCCCGATCCGGATGCGTTGATCGGTGACACCAGCCTTCTCGCCATTACCGTCAACGCCTATTCGGTCGAAACCGGTGAGATCTTCGACGCCGACATCATCCTCAATGACACCCGCTTTCAATTCGTCGACGTCTCGAACACAACGGCGTGCCGCCCCGACACCTTCGACCTTCGCAATACATTGACCCACGAGGTCGGACACTTTCTGGGGTTCGACCACACCCCCGACGTCGACGCGACGATGTTCGCCTCCGCGGCGGCCTGCGAGATCCGTAAGCGGGACCTCGGAACCACGGATCTGAACGGCCTGTGTACGGTGTATCCTGCCGGCCGGGACCCAAACACCTGCGTACCGCCCGGCGCGTATGCCACCGAGGGTGCGGTTAACCGCTTTCGAAATCAGTGCGCCCGCGAGAGCGGCTGTATGTGTATGAAGGCGCCGGTAGGCGGTCGCCGATTCGGATGGACCGGAGTCGTATTCCTTATCGGCGGCCTGGTGTTGCTGCTCGCCGGGCGGCGCAGTCTCAACGGAAGATGAACTTCAGAACCTCTTCCGAGATCATGAACTCGTCACCATCCTTGACCTTTTCCTTTTGAATCTTCACGCCGTCTTTCCATACCCCGTTCGCCGACCCGAGGTCTTCGATGTAGTGCTCGCCGTTCTCGCGGCAGATTCCGCTGTGTTGACGCGAAACCTTCGAAGAAGGAATGACCAGGTCGCAAGTTCGGCTGCGACCGATGATGAACGTGTCCTTGTCGATCTTGTGCATGTCGCCGGCGCTGTTGACGACGTAAAGCGTCTTGCGCGGCTTCTCGACAGGCTTGGCTTTCGGCGCCGCCGAGCGACGCGCGTCGGCAGACACCCCGTTCGAGCGGCCAGGACCTACTTGATGGTCCGGCGGGGGGACTTCCTTCGCCATGGGGGTAAGAAAGTTGAACCGACGGGCAAACTCATAGACTGCTTGGTTGACGACCGCATGACGATCGGTGCCACAGTCCTCGGCGATCCGGGTCAAGCAGTCCCAGAGGTGGTCGGCAATATCGAGCTCGCGGCGCGTACGACGTGCCATTCGAAGAGAATCGTCAGCGCAAACCTTACCTATGTCAACGTTCCTACCCTCTTCCCGCCTTGCTCGGCTGTCGGACGTCACCCCGGCGGATGAACCGCCGCGTTCGTCATCGACACGGATACTGGTCGGGTCGACAGTAGCGCTGCTCTCCGTCCTGCAAACGGCCTGCTTTCAAGGCGACGACCGCGACCGTCACGCCTCGGCGGTGGATGACTACCTCGCCACCCCGTTCATCGACCCTAACGTGGCGTTTGCAGAGCCCCGCCGCGCGTTGGGACCTCCGGACGGACGAACGGTGGCGCTCGGCGTCGGCGCGTTCATCGTGCTTCGGTTTTTCCGGGACATCCCGGATGGCCCCGGTGTCGACCTTCGCGTGTATGAAGTGGGCGACGACGGCGCCGAAGCCCGGGTCGCCGTCAGCGAGGATGGCGACGCATTCATCGAGTTCGCCCGTCCCGCATCGGGGACCACGACAACCTACGACCTCGAGGAAGCCGGCATCCCCGCCGCGCGTTTCGTACGCGTGCGGGGCATCGACGACGCGGGGGAGGAGCCTGGCTTCGACCTCGATTCGGTGGAGGCATTGCGTTGAGCGGGGCGGACTTGGGGAGGCCGGCGGGCGGCCAGCCACGGCCCGGGGTCGAAGCGGACAAGGCGGCGCGGGGCGACCGATGCCCGGTCGGCCCCGACGACGCCGCGGTCTACGTCCACTTCCCCTACTGCGCCCGCAAGTGCCCTTACTGCGACTTCAACGCCCACGCGATCTCGCACGACGACCGGGTCTAT
This sequence comes from Myxococcota bacterium, assembly GCA_028289325.1. Classification (GTDB taxonomy): domain Bacteria; phylum Myxococcota; class Kuafuiibacteriia; order Kuafuiibacteriales; family Kuafuiibacteriaceae; genus JANQQN01. Next base: position 12,886 of record JANQQN010000355.1, read on the forward strand.
GCCGACGCGATCATCGCCGAGCTCGACGCGCGCGGACCTCAGCTCCACGCGCCGGCGGGACTGCGCTCCGTGTTCTTCGGCGGCGGCACCCCGAGTCGGTGGGACCCGGTCGAGGTGCGGCGAGTCATCGAGGCCATCCGCGCCGCATTCGGGCTTCGAGACGGAGCCGAGGTGACCCTGGAAGCGAACCCCGGCACCATCGCCGAAGATCGGTTCGAGCGGTTCGTCGAGGCCGGCATCAATCGCTTCTCGATCGGGGTGCAAAGCCTCAACGACCGAGAGCTGCGCACCCTCGGCCGCATCCACGATGCCGCGGTGGCCGTGCGCGCAGTCACGGCCGCGCGCGCGACCGGGGCCCGCGTCTCGCTGGACCTCATGTACGGCTTCCCGAACCAGACGTGGCCGGAGGTCCTGAATACCCTGGAGCGCGCCATCGCGCTCGGAACGAGCCACGTCTCCGCATACGCCCTGACGGTCGAGCCGGCGACGGTGCTCGGACGCCAGGCGGCGGCGGGCCGATTCGTCCCCATGCCCGACGACGACCAGGCGACCCTGATGGAGCGCGTACACGACTGGCTGCAGAGCGCGGGCCTGCACCGGTACGAAGTCTCGAACTACGCGCGCCCCGGGGCGGAGTCCCGACACAACTGCCTGTACTGGGTCGGCGGCGCGTACCTCGGCCTGGGCGCCGGGGCCCACTCCTATCTGCCCGCCGCCGACCTGCGCGCGGCCGTCCGGCGAGAAAATCGACGAGCCCCAGAGGCCTACCTCCGCAGCGCCGCCGACCGCACCTTCACGCCGAGCTTCGAGGAGCAACTCGATCCACCGGCGATCTTGGCGGATCGACTCCTCACTGCCCTGAGGGTCCGCTGGGGCTTCGACGTAGGCGAGCTCGACGCGTCGTTCGGTGGCGGGGGAGACATCGCGCGTATGCTGAACCCGGCCCTGCGAGAATTGGTCGCAGAAGGGCTGCTGACCCGCGACGGCGACCGGTATCGCCCTACCGACCGCGGGTTCATGCTGAATGACACGCTCGCTCGACGTCTCCGGGGGCGTCTTGACAGCGCAGCTAACCCTCAGCAACTTCAAGGAGTTGGCTAAGTCTGATTTCAGCGACCTGACGGACCGTCATCGGGAAATCTTGACGGCGATCATCGAAGACTTCATCGCGACGGCCGAGCCCGTCGGCTCGCGGACGTTGACGAAGCGCAAGTCCATCAACCTGTCGCCGGCGACCGTCCGCAACGCGATGGCCGACCTTGAGGAGCGGGGGATGCTGTCCGCGCCCCACACCTCCGCCGGGCGCGTCCCGACGACGGCGGCCTTCCGGCTGTACGTCGAGCAGCTCGCCCAGCGGGGTCGGATCAGCGCCCGCGAGCGCGAGCTCATCCAGGCGATCGCCACCGGCGAACCGACCGAGCAAGGCAACATCTTCGGGCTCCTGCGCGAGGCGGGGCAGGTGCTGTCGTCGGTCTCGAAGCACGCGGCGTTGGTCCTGATGCCCAACCTCGATCACGTCATCTTCGCGCGCATCGAGTTTATGCCCATCCGGGACAAATCCGTCCTCGCGGTGTTCGTGGCCAAAAGTGGCTTTATCCAGCACCGGGTGCTGGACGTCGAAGTCGCGGTCGAACGCGAAGAGCTGACCCGGATGTCCAACTATCTGAACTCGATGCTGACCGGGCGGACGCTGTCCGACGTGCGGCGGGACATCGTCCGCGCCATGGCCGACGAGCGAGCACAGGCCGACAGCATGATGCGACAAGCCCTGTTGCTCGGTGAGCGCACACTGCGGGCCCCGGCCAGCCAAGATATGCTTCTCGAGGGGGAACGCACGTTCCTGGATCATCCGGAGTTCGCGGACATCGCCAAGATGAGGAAGCTGCTGCGGGCTTTCGAAGAGAAAACCTTGTTGCTGCACCTCCTCGACGCGGCTCAGGTGGCCCCGATCGAGGCCCAGGCCGCCGCTCACGCACAAACCGAGGTTCTGTTCGGCGCGGACAGCGCAATGCGTGATCTGCGGGGCTTGGCCGCGGTCACAGCGCGCTACAGCTCCGCCGACGGACCGGGAGGGCGGGTCGCAGTCGTCGGTCCGACCCGGATGAACTACGCCCGCGTGATTCCGCTCGTGGAGCTGACGGCGGACGCCTTATCCCAGACCTTGAGCGCCGAGCCCGCGTCGATCAAAGACGATACAGGTGATTAGGGCGCCGCTGCAAAACCCGGCCCCACGTCGATGTGTGCTTCGGCAAGGATCGCGGGCGACCCGATACTCCAAGTGGGGGGGCATGGCTTCGGTGTCGGCCGCCGTTTCGCTTGAACCGGGCCCCGGGCCATGCCAGCTTATCGGACGTGCCGCAAGACGGACCTAAAGATGGAGACCCCATGGCAGGGTCGAACGCGGAGGAAGACCAGTTAAAGGCCGCCATGGAAGAAGCGGCGGCCGCGGTCGACGGGCCGGATGACGACAATCGCGAAGCTGGAGAGGCGGTGACCGAGGCGATGATCAAAGCTCGACATGAGCTCGAACAGGTCCTCGACCAGACCCGTAAGGAAGTCGAGAACTTCCGCGAGAAGTGGCTGCGTTCGGCCGCAGACCTCGAGAACTACCGCAAACGGGCCGCGAAGGAGCGCGAAGAGACGCTCCGCTTCGGCAACGAGAAGCTCCTGCGCGATTTTCTTCCTCTCCTCGATGACCTCGAGCGAGCGGTAGAAATGAGCGCACAGGCCGCCGGCGAGAACGCGACGCTCCTCGATGGCGTTCGCCTGGTCCACAAGAAGTTCATCGGCCAGCTGGAGAAACACGGCGTGGCGACCTTCGAAGCGGTCGGTGAGGCGTTCGACCCCACCCGCCATGAAGCCGTGCAGCAGCAGCATGGCGACCCGCCGGCGGGAACGGTGATGACCCAGCTCCAGCGGGGATTCATGCTCAACGACCGGCTGCTCCGCCCCGCCATGGTGGTGGTGTCGCTCGGCCCAGAGGGCGGCTCGGCGTCGGATTCAGCCACCAACGGAGATCACTGATAGGGAGGCCGCATCTCACGGCACTCAGGGCCCATGAGCAAAATCATCGGAATCGATCTCGGCACGACAAACTCCTGTGTGGCCGTCATGGATGGCGGCGAAGCCGTCGTCATTCCGAACGCCGAGGGTAGCCGGACGACTCCGTCGATGGTGGCGTTCACCGACGGCGGCGAACGCTTGGTGGGCCAGATCGCAAAGCGCCAGGCGGTCACCAACAGCGAAAATACGGTCTTCTCGGTCAAACGGTTCATGGGCCGCCGCTTCGACGGCGACGAGGTGCAGACGGACATCGAAAAGGCCCCCTACGACCTCCAAGCCAGCAAGAACGGCGAGGTCGTCATCAAGATCCGCGACAAAGAATACACACCCCAAGAAATCTCCTCGATGATCCTGCGAAAGATGAAGGAGACGGCGGAGGAGTACCTGGGTGAGCAGGTGACCGAGGCGGTGATCACCGTCCCTGCGTACTTCAACGACGCGCAACGCCAAGCGACCAAAGACGCGGGCAAGATCGCCGGCCTCAACGTCCTGCGGATCATTAACGAGCCCACCGCTGCCGCCCTCGCCTACGGCCTGGAGAAGCAGGACGACGTCAAGGTGGCCGTATACGACCTTGGCGGCGGTACGTTCGATATTTCGATCCTCGAGATCAGCGAAGGCGGAAGCGTGTTCGAGGTTCGGTCGACCAACGGCGACACCCATCTCGGCGGCGACGACTTCGACCTCAACATCATCGACTTTCTCGCCGACCGCTTCTCAGAGGACAACGAAGGGGCGGACATCCGGCAAGACAAAATGGCGCTGCAGCGGCTCAAAGAGGCGGCGGAAAAGGCGAAACACGAGCTTTCCTCATCGACGGAGACCGACGTCAACCTGCCCTTCATCACCGCCGACGCCACGGGCCCGAAACACCTCAATCTGACCCTGAGCCGCGACAAGCTCGAAGAGCTGGTCGAAAACCTGATCCAGCGAACGCTCGAGCCGTGCCGAAAGGCGCTCGCAGACGCGAAGATCGAGCGAGAGCAGATCGACGAGGTCCTGCTCGTTGGGGGCCAGACCCGCATGCCCCGTATTCAGCAGGTCGTCGAAGACTTCTTTAACAAGGAGCCGAACAAGAAGGTCAATCCCGACGAGGTGGTGGCGATCGGAGCGGCGATCCAAGGCGGTGTGCTCAAGGGCGACGTGCAGGACGTTCTGCTGCTCGACGTCAACCCGCTATCGCTCGGCGTGGAGACCGCGGGCGCCGTGTTTACGCCGATCATTCCCCGCAACACGACCATCCCCGCCAAGAAGTCCCAGGTGTTTTCGACCGCCCAGGACAACCAGCCGATCGTCGACGTTCACGTTCTTCAGGGCGAGCGACCGATGGCCGAGGACAACAAGACCTTGGGTCGCTTTCAGCTGGTCGGAATCCCGCCGGCGATGCGCGGCGTTCCGCAGATCGAAGTGACGTTCGATATCGACTCGAACGGTATCGTCAATGTGTCTGCGGTCGACCTCGGGACCAAGAAGGTCCAACAGATCAAGATCATCGCGTCTTCGGGGCTGTCGGAAGACGAGATCGAGCGGATGGTGAAGGAAGCCGAGGTTTCCAAGAGCGACGACCTCAGAAAGAAAGAGCTCGCCGACCTCCGCAACATGGCCGACGGCCTCATCTACACGACCGAGAAATCCCTCGAAGAGTACGCCTCGATGCTCACCAGCGACGACGTGGCGGACATCCGAGAAGACCTGGAAGCCCTCCAGCGCGTCTATGAAGACAACGATCTGGAGAAGATCCGAGCCGCGATCCAACGGCTCGAGGGCTCGTCTCATCGCATCGCCGAAGCGATGTACCAAGAAGCGCTCGAAGACGAAGACGACGAGGGCGACGATTAACCATGACCACGCGGTGCGCGGTAGTCGGAGCTACGGGAGTGGCGGGCCAGCAGTTCCTGGACGCCCTCGACCAGCATCCCTTCTTTGACGTCATCGCGCTCGGGGCCTCGGCCCGGTCGGCGGGCAAGACGTACCGCGAAGCCATCACCCAAAGCAGCGGCCAGGTCGCGTGGTACGTCGACGCCAGCCGTGCCTTGGACCGCTACGGCGACATGCCGGTCGTCGACGCGGCCCAGCTGAAGCTGGACGGTCTGGACATCATCTTTTCGGCCGTCGAGACCGACGCCGCCCGAGCTCTGGAAGCGAGCTACGCGACGCGGGTTCCCGTCGTGTCGACCGCGAGCGCATACCGGTACGACAGCGACGTGCCCATTCTGATCCCCGCCGTCAACGGCGACCACTCTGACCTGGTCAAGGCCCAAGAAAAGCGCGGCTGGCGCGGGTTCGTGGTCCCGATTCCCAACTGCACGACCACCGGCCTCGCCATCGCGCTCGCCCCCCTCCATCGCGTGTTTGGCGTCGAGCGAGCGATCGTGACCTCGCTGCAGGCGGTCAGCGGCGCGGGACGGTCTTCGGGGGTCATCGGTCTCGACGTCGTCGACAACGTCATCCCCTACATTCCGGGCGAGGAAGAGAAGGTCGCCCGCGAGACGTGCAAGCTGCTCGGCCAGCTCGCGAACGACACTATCGAGCCCGCCGACCTCGTCGTCTCCGCCACCTGCACCCGAGTCGCGGTCCTCGACGGCCACACCGAATCGGTCAACGTGGCCCTCCGAACGCCGGCCACCGTCGAGGAGGTCGTCGACGCCATGCAGGCGTTCGGCAAAGACATCAATCCCGGCACCCATCCGTCGGCCCCGGCCGACTGGCTCCGGGTTCTGGACGATCCGTTCCGGCCCCAGCCCCGGGTCGACCGCGACGCGGACGGCGGAATGGCGACCACCGTGGGTCGGATCCGACTGGACCCCGCGATGGGGCCGAACGGCATCCGGTTTGTGCTCGTGTCCCACAATACGAAGATGGGCGCGGCCAAAGGCGCGATCCTCGTCGCCGAAGACCTGAAAACCCGCGGCCTCCTCGCCTGAGCTCAAGGGGTTGTTGCGCGCCTTTTTGGCCCCCGCGGGTCGTATTCACTTTCGGCTTGTGTAGGGCGCCGGCTAGCCGCGACGGTACCACCGTGGCCGATTCCCGCGACCTCGAAACCCTCCTGCAGAGCTGCGGCCCCCATCGTCTGCTCGACGAGATCACCGGCGCCGGGGACGGCTGGCTGGAGGCCACATGGAAGCCAGGCCCAAAGGTTCCCTATCGACACGATGCGGACGGGCGTCCGTTCCTTGTGCCAGGAACCGTGACTCAGGAGGCGGCGGTTCAGGCGGGTGAAGCGCTGATCTATCTGCACCGAGGAACAATGAGACCCGAGGAAGGCATCCCCGTTCTCGCCCGAGCCAAGAACGTGAGTTTTCGCGGTCCGGTGCTGCCTGGCGACCGGGTCACGGTCCGCGTCGAGCTCACCACAGCCCTTGGGCCGGCCTACTACGTGAAAGCCGAAGCCCAAACCCCTCGTGGTCCGGTCTTTTCGGCCGCACTGACGTTCGCCGCGACCACCGCGATCGCACCCGCAGATTGATCGCCCCTTCCCGCGCCGCGCCCGAGAGGCGTCGAACCCCGACGATCGCAAAATGAGGATGGACCGAGCCGACCCGCGACGTCGTCGCGACAACGAGGGCCGACCCGCGAACGATTCGACGCGTCATAGGGAGATTATCGGTCGCGCCGTGGACCCGGTACCTTCGCACACCAAGAACCGCCCCTTCTTCGTCGGTATCGGTATGCTAGGTGGGTGGACGTCGACCGGCTTACGCCGCTCGCCCCTGAGGACGCCGAAGCGGCGATGCAGTTCTGCGAGCACCGTCTCGAGCAATGCACGTACATCGCCGGCTGGATCGCGGAGGGCGGCCTGACCCGAGCCCCAACGACCCCGCGGGCGTGGCTGCTCGGCGAGCGAGGGGGCGGAGGGGAGCTCACGGGCCTGCTCTACATCTCGGTCACCGGCATCATGATCCCCGCCTGGCTCAGCGAAGATGCCGTCGACCGGGTCGGCAAGATGGTGCATCGCAACCCGAATCTGGCCCGGGTCCTCGTCGGAGAGCGCAAGCTGGTCGCTCAGCTATGGCAGACCCTGAGCCGCAAAGGCACGCGTGCCCGGCTATCTCGCGACCAGGTCGGCTACACCATCGATCGACCGTCGGCCCAGCTCGCGGATCCGATCCCGCTCGTCGCCGCGACCCCTCAGCATCTGGATCAGGTCGTACAGGCTTCCGCGGCCATGGCCCGCGAAGAGGCCCGCGACGACCCGTTCGCCCGCAATCCTCGGTTGTTTCGAGAGCGGATCGCCGAGCGACTGCGCCGAGGACGAGACTTCATCTTCGCGCCCGAAGACCGGCTTCGGTTCAAATCCAACGTCGCCTCGCTATCGCCGTTCGGCGGTCAGATCGAAGGCATCTACACCCTCCCCGCCTACCGGAACCAAGGCCTCGGGCTCCGAGGAACCAGCGCCGTGACCCAGTGGGTCCTCGAGCGGGCGGAGCACGGTTTTCTGCTCGTGAATGAAGACAATCACCACGCGCGCCGCCTGTACGAGCGCCTAGGCTTCCGGGCGGTCATCGAAAGCCGGACGGTATTCGCCGTGTAGACGTATCAGGAGCGCTCAGTCTTCGGGCGACGAAGGTGGAGCGGCAGTCTCGGTATCCTTGATCGCGGCCCGAAGCCGATCCGTCTCCAGCAAGCCTTCCTGCATAAGCACCGCCGTCACCGCGCGAAGCACGCGCTGCTGCGAACTCAGATCGAGCACCCCTCCGTCGACGAAGTACTGCAGTTCCTGCCGTAGCGCCAACGCAGCCTCGTCAATGGGCACGGGAAGAGGTAGCTGCACGGCTGGACGCTCCGGACCGGTCAGCCGGGCGACGATCGCCTCGAGGTCGGGCTTATGGGCGTCGTCGGGCTCTTCGATTGCGGGAGGACCTTCGAGCGGCGGGAACGGGGCCGCGGGATGCTCGTCCTCCTCGGCCATGATGTCGATCTCGACACCCTCCGGTGGCGCACCTTCGACCGCGTCGGCCCTCGGGGCCGCGAAACCGACATCGACCACCGGCAGGACCTCGGCCGCTCGACTGAGCGCGGTCAACGCCTCCAGTTCAGCCCCCGGCAGGGGGGGCTCGACAACGTCGACATCGATGTCTTCACTCCGCAGGCCGACGGGCGGCTCGTGACCACCGAGAAGATCTCCCCAGCTGGCTTCGGACAGCGACGGGCCGGTGCTTGAAGCGCCGTTGTCGCCACCGAGATCGAGCGACTCGACCTCGGGTTCACCGGCTCGCATCAGCTCATCGGTGATGTCCGCCGTCGGTGGCGCCGTGGGCGCTGGAGACGCCCCCTCGGAGGCATCGAGATCATCAACGACGACATTCGTTGCTTCCAGAACGTCGTCCTCGATCGTTTCGATCACCTCGAGCTCGAGGCTGCCGCCGGCGATCGGCGCGTGGGCCACGGGGTTGAGCGCGCCCTGCTGCAGGGCGACCGGTTCTAGGCTGAGGTCGGCGGATCCCAGGGCCCCGTGGGAGCGAAGGTCGTCGCTGGACACCCCCATCAGCGGGGGTCCAATCAGCGTGTCGCCGGAAAAATCACCCAGCCCTTCCTCGCCGTTGGGATTGAGCAGGGACATGGCAAGGGTGCTTTCATCGGCGGACACCACGTCGTCAGCGAGCAAGATCTCCTCGGTGGACGCATCGGACGAGGACAACGCACCGGATCGCGGGCCGCCGGCCGGCTCGGCGCTCGCCAGCATCGCGCCCATGGCGCCCATCGTTCGGTCGGACGCAGGGATGGCGGCCGAGGGCGGCGGTTGGTCATGAAGGGCCAAAAAGACGTCGTCGGTGGTCGCGAGGCGAGACGGCACCCCCTCATCGAGCTCGGGCGACCGCGGCGGACCGGCCACTGGTACCCCCGTGATGACCTTCGTGCCTTCGGGCAGGGGGCCGCTGGTCTGGCCGTAATGACGGGCCAGTGCGAGCTCCATCTCCGTCTCGCCGGCGAGCATCCACTGCACGCGGGCATCGCTGCCGAGCGTCGACGAGACGGCCCGAAGGGCGTCTTGATCCAGCGGGTCGGCGGTCGCGACGTACACCACGTCGCGGCGATCGGCCTCTCGCTGGCGAGCTACGGGGAGAACCCGATGCCTAAACGCGATCGCGGGCGGAATGAGGGCCAGAACCCGCTCGTGAACGCGCGTCATGATCGGATCACAGGCCTCGATCCCCAGCTGTCGAGACAGCGCGTGAACGAGTCGGTCCTCGCTCAGGATCGCGTTTTCGACGAGGATTTTCCCCAGGCGTTTATCGGTCCGCTGCTGCTCATCGAGCGCCGAGGCGAGCTGGGCGTCGTCGATGAAGCCCATTTCGACCAGCAAGGCGCCGAGACGCTGCTGGGAGGCAACCATTGCGATGACCCTAGCAGGGCCCTCGCGCGTTGGGCCACCGGCGGGATGGCCACATTTGGTCGAAAGATTGAGGCCTCGGCGCAGTGGACCATAATGACGACATGAAGAGTACGCTGCAAACGATGCTCGGCTGGCTGCTCGTGGCATTGCTCGCGTACGGAGCCATCGCCATCAAATGGGATGAGTGGGGCGCGAAGGCGGTCATCGAACGGGTGCACAGCTGGCGAGGATGGAAGCGCTTACGGCGATGGACGGCCGAACGGCTGCGTTCTTTGGCCCGCGCGCTCGACGGACGCGGGGCGCGTCAGCGCAACACCATCTTTACCGGCGAAATCCCGCGGGAACCCCGGCGGCGCCCGGGGCGCAGCCTCGCGCCACCTCCGCCGCTACCGCCCCCACCGCGGGTGCCACCTCCACCGGTGAAATCGACCCCGCCCCCGGAGCCGGAACAACCCGAGACCGCGGCCGAGCGGCGCCAGCGGCGTCGCCGGGCCGCGCAGCGGCGACTGATGGGAGGCGCGGAAAAAACGTTCGACGACCTGCTCGAAAGCGGCCAGGCTCAACGCCGGCGCTGAACGGTGCCGCGGGCTCAGGCCCGAACGTGAACCATGCCGTCCGAAGTTCAGACCTGTCCGAAGTGCGGCGCGATGATCACGCCCAATCTCGTCCGGTGCCGCCAGTGCAAGACCTACTTGCACGGTACGAAGCTGGAAGGCGCGCTGCTCGATGGCCTGCTCCCCGACGCGTTCAAGGCGTCGCCGGGTACGGCGCTGATGGTCGTCACGCTATTCCTCTATTACGTCCTGATGGTGATGTTCGCGGGCCCGAGCTCGGCGCTCGCGATGTCGGCCTACGCGCTGCACCAGCTCGGCGCGACCTCGTCGATCGCGATTATTCAAGGCGAGTACTGGCGGTTCGCAACCGGCATGCTGGGTCACGGGGGGATCATTCACCTCGTCTTCAATCTGTACGCGCTGACCATCGTCGGACCGCTCATCGAGGAGCTGTACGACCGCAAGAAGATGCTGGTCATCTTCATCGTCGGAGGCGTGCTGTCGATGGTGGTCAGCCACGTCTGGAACGCGGACATCTGGGGCAGCATCGGCCACATGACGATCGGATCTTCGGGCGGGGTCTGCGCGCTGATCGGTGCCTGCCTCATCGGCGCTCGCCGGCGCGGCAGCGGCGGCCAAGAGGTCGCGCAGGTCATGCTGCGGTGGTCCGCGTACATGGTCCTGTTCGGGCTCGCGGTGTCCGGCATCGATAACGCAGCCCACGTTGGAGGATGGGTCGTCGGCGCCGGGTTAGCCGCGGTCATGCCCCTCGGTCTCAACGCGACGGTCGCCGTCAACCGCATCTATTCGCTGGTGATCTTCGGTTTGCTCGGCGGCCTGGTGGCGAGCGTGGTCATGATGCTCGTCGCTCTGGACGGCTACGGCGCCCAGCTGGCCCATGATGGGGGGGCGCGCCGGATCCTGTTCTTCACCATCGACCCCGGGACGCCGCGCAATCGCTCCAGCCAGGTGCTCGCGGTTCAAAAATGCCAGGGCCTGTACTTGGAGGCGATCAGCGAAGCCGAGAAGGTCGCGCCGGCCACGGAAGCGTGCGAGCGCGCTCGCCGCGTCGCGCCTCGCTATCGACGACCCTACGAGACCCTCGCCGACCTGTACGAACTGCAGGGCCAACCGGACAAAGCGAAGCCATTCGTCCGGGTCTTGGCGCGGTGGCCGACCGTCCGGCGCTGACCAGGCCGGACATGACCAACCCCGCCCCGCCTACACCAGCGCCCCCGTACCGGCTCGGCTGTCCGATCTGGGCCTGTCCGGGGTGGCGAGGCCATCTGTACGGCGCCAAGACGCCGACTAACGCCTTTCTCTCCCAGTACGCGGAGGTCTTCGGCTGCGTGGAAGGCAACAGCACCTTCTATGCGCTGCCCGAACCGGACACCGTCGACCGGTGGCGGGCGGCGACCCCGGCCGGTTTCCACTTCTGCTTCAAGTTCCCCCGCACGGTGACCCACGACCGAATGCTGCAGGGCGCGGAGCGCCCAACGAACGCATTTTTGGAACTGATGGCCCGGCTCGACGGGCGCTTGGGACCGCTGCTCATCCAGCTGCCGCCCGCGTTCGGGCCGAGCCAGCTCGGCCACCTCGATCGTTATCTTCGCGACCTCCCTGAGGAATTCCTGTACGCAGTGGAGGTTCGCCATCCGGCCCTGTTCGGTCCCGCGGAGGCGGAGCTACAGGCCATCCTGGAAGCTCATGGGGCGGCCCGCGGCCTCATGGATACCCGGGCCGTGCACGCCGCCCCGCCGGCCGACCCCACAACGGTGATCTCTCAGGGGCGCAAACCGAAGGTGCCCTGGCGGACCGCAGTGAGCGCGGGGCGACCGTTCGTCCGGATCGTCGGCCAAAATGACGTCCGGGCTACGACCGGGTACCTCGATCAGTGGGCGAAAGTGGTCGCCGAATGGCTGCTGAACGGTTGGTCGCCCTACGTTTTTTTGCACTCGCCAGACGACTTTTACGCACCGCGGCTGGCCCGAGCGTTTCATTTTCTGCTCCGCAAGCGCCAACCGGCGCTTGCAGAGCACCCCGACTGGCCGGGCGAGCGCGCGGAATCAACGCAACTCGGGTTGCTATAGGCGGGGATTTGCCCGAGCGAGTGCTGCAGTCTGAGACCGGCAGATCGGGAATCGAGGGGATTCACCAGCCGTCTCGTCCGAATTGATTCGGGGTCGGGTCAGAACTCGGTCACGTCGCATTCGCGGGCGCCGCAGGGGCGACGACCGGTCTATGGTGGAGTCTGAATGATCGTCCGGTTCGACTCGTCGGGGGCCTTGACCGCCGAAATCAAAGAGAAAGTTCACGCCTACCTCGCAGCCCAGGACGGCTCGCGCCTCCGACGGAAGATGTGGACGAAGACCGCCATCATCCTTCTGTGGGCGGTGGCGTCCTACGCCGCCCTCGTCTTTTGGGTGTCCACCTGGTGGCAGGCCGCGATCGTGTCGACCTCGCTCGGCCTCGCCATGGCCGGCATCGGTTTCGCGATCCAGCACGACGCCAACCACGGCTCCTACCCCGCCAGCGCATTTTGGCGCCGGCTGCTGGGCTTCACCCTCGACGTCATGGGGGGCAGCTCGTACATCTGGAAGTTCCAGCACAACGTGAACCACCATTCGTTCACGAACATCCACGACGCCGACGCGGACATCGACCTGGGCCCGATCGCCCGGCTCGGTCCTGGGCAGCCCCATCGTTCGTATTATCGCTTCCAACACCTCTACGTGTGGCCGCTGTACGGACTGCTCGCGGTGAGCTGGGTCGTCTACGCGGATTGGCGCGACTTCTTTTCCCGCCGCATCGGCAGCAATCCTTTCGCGGCGCCCAAAGGCACCGAACGCACGCTGTTCTGGCTGGGTAAGGCGCTGTGGATCGTCGTGTGGCTGGTCGTCCCGCTATCGTTTCAATCGACCGGAACCTGGCTTGCCGCGCTGCTGTGGACGTATCTGGTGCTCGGTTTCACCCTGTCGATCGTGTTTCAGCTCGCCCACATCGTAGAGGATGCGGAGTTCATGATCGTCGACGATGCGCCGGCGCGGGTGAAGCGGGAGTTCTTTTACCACCAGCTGGCGACGACGGTAGACTTCGCCCCGAAGAGCCGATGGCTCACGTGGTATCTGGGCGGCCTCAACTACCAGGTCGAGCACCACCTGTTCCCGAAGGTTTGCCACCTTCACTATCCGGCCATCGCGACCATCGTCGAGGCCGTCTGCCGCGAGCGCGGCGCGCCCTATTATTCGTTCCCCACGTTCCGCGCTGCGCTCCGCTCTCATGCCCGCTGGCTCTACACCATGGGCCAGCCCGACGAAGCGCCGGTGGCCGCAGCCCTGCCGACCGCCGCGAAAACCGGCGCACTCAATCCTGCCGCCCCCGGTTGACCGAGGTCACTGGCCGCAAAATAGGAGGCGCCCGCCGAAGCCAGGTAGTATGGCGGGCATGAAGCCCGGGGCCCTGTATCGCGGCGAGCTGCTCGTCGCCTGCGCCATCGCCCTCAGCACCCCTTCGACCGCCGACGCGGGTCCTACGCGGGCGAAGAACCGCCCGACCTTGGACTTCTTCTTGGACATCGGCCAGAACCAGGCGGCCAACGCCGATGCCACCGTTCTCACTCCGCGGTTCGCCTTCGGTCTCCCTACTTCCCGCAATATTCGAGTCAAAATGGAATGGGGCTTCACCACCGTGTCCGTCCCGTCGGTGGCCGATGACGGGATCAGCATCAATCGGGAGCGGGTTGTCGGTCTCCTCAATCCCCATGTGGCCGTGACCTACGTGGCGCGGGCCGACGACCTCAGAATCGAAATGGCGCTGGGCATGTCGCTGCCGGCCGCGACCGCGGACGACAGCAATCGTTCGGCCGCCTATCTGGTCGCGCTGGGCGCGGTCGGGGCGTGGGACCCGTGGCTGTATCTGCCCAACACTTTGGGCATCACCCTCCCCGTCACCGCGAGGTTGGACTTCGAATACTTCACCCTCGCCCTCGACGCCGCGTTCTTCATGCTCATTCCCACCACCGGCGGCGGCAACGACCGCGAATCGCAGTTCGGCGCTGAGGCCGGCCTCGAAGGCTATTGGGCCATCGGCCTGTTCGACCTCGGGCTGCGCCTGCAGGCGGTTCAAGTGGGCGCCGTCGGCCCCCAAGACACGTACCTACAGACATCCCTCGTCCCCCTCGCGCGGCTCTATCTGCAGCCGTTCATCCTCTTGACGGAGTTCAACTTCAACTTCGACACCCCCCACGGCACGACCTTCGGCGACAGCGGAACATGGGGATTCAAGATCGGCTTAGGAGTCGATTTTTGAAAGCGTGACCATCGATCCCTTCGGCCCTCCCGAAGTCCTCACGCTCGAGACGCTTCCCGAGCCGACGCCCAGTGACGATCAGCGCCTCATCGAGGTGCACCTGGGCGCTCACCCCGTCGTGGACTACACCCGCGACGACCCCCGGCAACTCGGCGTCGTCTTTGACGCGATCATCGACCCGGTCGGCAAGAGCACGAGACGATCGATGCCCACCGGGTGGTCGAC
>JANQQN010000363.1 GCA_028289325.1 Myxococcota bacterium
CCCACCTCGGTCGAGCTCTACACGTGGCAAGACACCGCAGAAACGCCCAGCCAGGCTCGCCTCGCGAGCCTCGCCGAGGCGCTTCGACTCCCGTCGACCGTCGACCGCATCGTGTTCGTGGTGGGTCCCGAGGGCCTGACCCCGTCCACGTCCAGCGCTGCGCCCGTGCGCACGTTCGACCGCACGGAATCCGGCTTCGCGATCGACGCGCAGGTCGGGAATCTACATCCGATGGTCGCGCGACGCCTGGAGCTCGAGCGCCTGCAGGCGTTCGAACTCGAGCGAGTCGACGCCCCCGAAGACGTCTACCTATTCTTGGGTCGAGGCAAGGATCAGCCCAAAGACGTGCGCGCGTTCGTGTACGCCGAGGTCCGCGCCCTCGACTCGGTTCGGGATGAGAGCGGCCAAATGACCGCCATTCCGCAGCTCGAGCAGGTTTTGGGCGAAGCTCTGTCGTCCTTGCGCCGGCTCGAGGTCGAACGCGGTCTGCGGCTCGACGGCGGTTCACATCGCCTCGAAATGTTCATCCGGCCGGTCATCGACGCGGACCGCGCGGATCTCGCGCGCATCGTGCGCAAGCTGGCCCCGGCCACGGTCGGTTTGGGCCTCGAACAAGTCAACGTCAACACCAAGGTCGCCCGCGAGGATGGTCAGTGGGAGCCCAGAGTGCTTCGCCTGACCAACCCTTCAGGCAGCGGGGTGAAGCTGAACATCGACGCGCCGTCGACGGAACCATTGCGGCCGCAGAGCCCGTACGAGCAGAAGGTGGCCAAGCTCCGTCGTCGAGGGCTGATGCACCCCTACGAGCTGATCAAGATGATCACGCCCGACGCGGCCGGGATGTCCACGGACATCCCTCGCGGCGAGTTCGTAGAGCACGACTTCGATGAGCAAGGTCGCTTGACGGTGGTCGAACGCCCGTCGGGCACGAATACGGCCAACATCATCGTCGGGGTGATCAAGAGCTTCACCAACAAGTATCCGGAAGGGATGACCCGAGTCGCATTGCTCGGGGATCCGAGCCGGGCCATGGGTTCCTTGGCCGAGCCCGAGTGCCGGCGAATTCTCGCCGGACTCGACCTGGCGGAGGCGATGGGCGTCCCTCTCGAATGGTACGCCGTCTCCGCGGGAGCGGAGATCGCCAAGGACCGAGGCACGGAGAACATGGACTGGATCTCCGCGGTGCTGCGTCGGATCATCGAGTTCACGCAGGCCGGCCACGAGCTCAACGTGGTCGTATGCGGCGTCAACGTCGGCGCGCAGCCCTATTGGAACGCGGAAGCCACGATGCTGATGCACACCAAGGGCATCTTGATCCAGGTCCGCGGCACCGCGATGGTCCTGACCGGCAAACAAGCCCTCGACTTCTCGGGCGGGGTGTCGGCCGAGGACAACGCAGGAATCGGAGGCTACGAGCGGGTCATGGGGCCCAACGGCCAGGCCCAGTACGTGGCCGAGGACCTCGGCGAAGCGGCGTCACTGCTGCTCAAGCACTACGAACATACATATCGCGTGCCCGGAGAGCGGTTTCCGCGATCCATGGCCACGAATGACCCGGTCGAACGGGACGTGTGCGAGTCGCCCCACCGCCCCGTGCCCGGCTCGGCGTTCACTACCGTCGGTCAGATCTTTTCGGACGAGTCGAACCCGATGCGAAAGCGTCCCTTCGACATCCGCGAGGTCATGCGGGCGGTCATGGACGCCGATGCGGAGCCGCTGGAGCGCTGGCGGGATATGCGAGACGCGGAGATGGTGGTGACCTGGGACGCCCACGTCGGGGGCCACCCCGTCGCGCTCATCGGGCTGCAGTCGCGCCCGATTCGACGGCTCGGTTACGTCCCGGCCGATGGTCCCCAACAATGGACGGCGGGGACCTTCTTCCCCATGTCCTCGAAGAAGATGGCGCGGTCGATCAATGCGGCCAGCGGCAATCGCCCATTGGTGGTGTTGGCAAACCTCTCCGGCTTCGACGGATCGCCGGAGAGTCTGCGCAACCTGCAGCTCGAGTACGGGGCAGAAATCGGACGAGCGATCGTCAACTTCGACGGTCCCATCGTGTTTACGGTCATTTCTCGGTTCCACGGCGGCGCGTTCGTCGTGTTCTCGAACCGCCTCAGCGAGAAGATGGAGGTCTTCGCTCTCGAAGGAACGTACGCATCGGTTATCGGTGGCGCACCGGCGGCCGCGGTCGTGTTCGCCCGCGAGCTCCGTCGGCGAATCCAGGAGGACGCTCGGGTCGTCGAGCTCGAAAGCGCGCTCAAAGAGGCGCAAGGCGCCCAAAAGGCCGAGGTCAGCGCCCGGCTGACCGAGGCCCGGGCCGCGGCGCGATCCGAGCATCTGGGCCGGCTCGCCGGAGAGTACGACGCGATTCACTCCGTGGAACGCGCCCAAAAAGTGGGATCGGTGCACGAGATCGTGAACCCCTCTCATCTTCGTCCGACGATCGTTGCGGCCATCGAACGGGGCCTGGCCCGGACCTTGTCTACGTGATGTCCGAGCCTCAACGTCACTTCGTGCCCCCCCACGACTGGTGGTTGGTTTCGTCCACCGACGTTCCGGCGGGGTCCGCCTGGCTCGGGCCTCGGGAGCGCGAGGTGGAACGCGGCCTGACCATCGCTCGACGCCGCCGCGATTGGCGGGCCGGGCGGTGGGCGGCGAAGAGTCTCGGCCCCACGAATGGCCAACCCTCGGAGTGGGAGATTATTGCGAGCGAGGACGGCAGTCCGCAGGTGTGGTTTCGCGGGCACAAAGTGGGTAGCCCGCTGTCGATCAGCCATCGCGGCGAGTTCGCCGCCGCGGCGCTTTCGGCCGACGACCGGGAGATCGGCATCGATTTGGAGCTGTGTGAACCCCACACCATGCGATTCGTCCGCGACTTCTTCGCGCCGCCGGAGGTCGACCGGGCGGAGCGCCTCGGGTCGTCGCTGCGGGATCGCTACGCTTCCTTGGTGTGGAGCGCCAAGGAAGCGGTGCTCAAGTGTCTGCGGCAAGGCCTGAACCGGGACACCCGCAGCGTCCTCATCGACGTCGACCCCGCCGCCCCCCGGGCCCGCGAGGGAGGGTGGTCGCCGTTCGTGGCCATGGACCGCCAGACCGGATCCACCTACGATGGCTGGTGGACGTCGCGAGGCCATCTCCTCGTCACCCTCGCCTCGACCCAGCGACGCTGAGGAGCTCCACTGGCGCCAACCCGCGCCCGGTTGGCGCAGTAGGACGTTTTTCGATACTTTCGCGCGATGCGCGGCCGGCACCTATCGAGAACTGCACAATTCCTTCTGCTCACCGCGGCGTGCGCGGCGCCGGCCACCCCGTCGACGACGACGTCGTCGTATCTGGATTCGACCGGCCGAGTTGACCGGGCAACCGGAGGCATTCGAATGATACCGATCACCACTCCGAAAGGCACCTTTCGCGTGTGGACGAAGCGGGTCGGCAACAACCCCCGCGTGAAAGTGCTCTTGCTTCACGGCGGTCCGGGCGGGACGCACGAGTTCTTCGAGGTGTTCGACACCTTCTTTCCCGCCGCGGGCATCGAGTATTACTACTACGACCAGCTCGGCTCTTACTACAGTGACCAACCCAAGGATCCGAGCCTGTGGACCCTGCCTCGGTTCGTCGAGGAGGTGGAGCAGGTCCGGCAAGCGCTCGGCCTCGGCGCCGACAACTTCTACCTGTACGGACAGTCTTGGGGCGGGCTACTGGCCATCGAGTACGCGCTTAAGTATCAGCAGCATCTCAAGGGCCTCATCGTCTCCAATATGATGGCCAGTATTCCTGCGTACAATGACTATGCGACGTCGGTCCTGATGCCGGCCATGGACCAGTCGGTGCTCGCCGAGATCCAGCGGCTCGACGAGGCCGGCGAGTATACCAATCCCCGCTACATGGAGCTGCTGATGGAACATCACTACGTGGACCACGTCCTCCGAATGCCCGCCGACGAATGGCCAGAGCCGGTCTTACGCGCGTTCAAACACCTCAACCAAGACGTGTATGTTCGGATGCAGGGGCCCAGTGAGCTGGGGGCCCGCGGCTTGCTCGTCGACTGGGACCGAACGGCGGATCTCGGTCGGATCACCGCGCCGACCCTGGTCATCGGCGCCGAACACGACACCATGGACCCCAAGCATATGAAGTGGATGTCCGAGCAGTTCGCCAACGGTCGTTATCTGTACTGCCCTCGCGGGAGCCACTTGGCGCAGTACGACGATCAGGAGACCTATATTCGAGGCCTGATGGACTTCATCGAGGATGTCGACAAGGCCCGCTCAACGGGCCCGGCCGAAGCGCGCGTCTCCGTGGACTAGAGCGCCCACCGTTAGACGCTCTAGAGCCGCTCTGGCTTAGCGCTCGATCCGCAGGGCGCCTGAGCGGCTGCGAAAAAAAGTCGGCACGTTCATCGAGAACGGTCGCACGCCATCGAAGACCGCGTACACCACACAGATGGCCGCGGTGAATAGGGCTGTGATTTCAACCATGTTCATGTTCGTGTCCCTCACGATCTCAGTGCCCTCCAGCCGAGTAATGTGAACGGACCATGGCGAAAAAGAGTCGACGACATGACCTAAGTGGGTCAGCGACGCCGAGGGGGTGACCCAGCTCAATGCTCCCGACGGCGAGAAGAGTCGATGACGACCCGGTCCAGCCACGCCAGAACCGGGGTCCGGAGGGCGGGAATCGCTTTGTAGATCGCCAGGTCGGAAGGCAGCGTGCGAAGTTCCTCCGCCAGGTCGCGCGCCGCGTCGGGATGGGCCCGCAGACGATGCAAGCGATCGCGAAAGGTACGAATCGTAAAGAGAATAGCGTCGCTGTGCGCAAGGCGGCGCAAGGTCTGACGCTCCGTCCGCAGCACCACCCGCTGTCCAACATTGTCGACGGTCAGGGTCCCACGTTCGTGCGACGGCATCACCGTCGGTTGAAACAACTGCGGCGCGTCCATCAGCGACCAGTTGGCGCGAACGGCGATCCGCCCGTAACGAAGGCGATCAAAGAACTGCTCCGCCGACCGGGCGAGCCGATGACCGTAGCCAGGCACGGGACGGTGAATGCCGGCCAGGGTGTCGCCGAGCTTCGACGGCAGATCCCAACGACTCGGGAAACATACGCTGGCCGCGGTCAACCGCCACCTGCCGCCCGCGTCGCGCTGCATCAAGCAGAGATCCTCCTGCACCAGCCAGCTCGCCTGCAGCAGGGGTGGCCGCGACGGGTCGATCGGACCGGCGTCGACCCCGGGAACCCAAAACCCGGCCTCGTCGCGTCGCAGCCCGTCGGTGAAATGGGCCTGCACGTGCGCGATGACTTCGTCTCGAACCTCACATTGAGCGGCCCGAGAATCCGATTCCTCGACGAACACTTGGTGAGGCTGACGCGCGTACAGAGCCCGTTTGTGTTCGAGGTCAGAGCGCCGGTCTCGATCCGGCACCAACCACGTCGACGGCTCCTGAAGAAACGACATCCCCATCTTCAAACGATGCGGGGGCCTCAGCGGTGCGTGACGGATGGCCGCGTCTTGGACCTCCGATTCCAACCGCGCATTCATCCTGGTACCGTAGTGACTGCGTCCGCGATGCGGAATCAAGAACCGACGGCCCGGTGAAGCTTCTCCTCGATACGTTCTCCCTAACGTACCGCGCGTTCTACGCGCTGCCGGCCATGCACACGTCGGCCGGCACGCCCTCGGCGGCCCTGTACGGCCTGTCTGTCCTCCTCCTCAAGGTGCTCCGGGAACACCAACCGACGGATATCGCGTTTGCCCTCGACCGGGGCCCGAGCTTTCGCCGGGCCGCCGACCCCAGCTACAAAGCGAACCGCGCCCGAACCCCCGACGAACTTTCGTCTCAGCTGTCCGCCCTCCCCGCCCTGTTCTCCGCCCTCGGTACACCCGCCCACTCGGCGGAAGGCTTCGAAGCCGACGACGTGATCGCCACCTTGTCCCGTCGCTGGTCGGCGGACGGCGAAAGGGTGTTGGTCGTCAGCGGCGACCGCGACCTGTTTCAGGTCGTCGATCCCCGGGTACGGGTGCTGTTCGTGGGCCGTCGCGGTCAGGACCACGTGATGTACGACGAGCACCAAGTGCAGCGCCGATATGGGCTGTCCCCCGGACAGTTGCCCTCGTTCATCGCGCTGGTCGGCGACAAGTCTGACAACCTTCCCAAGGTACCGGGGGTGGGCGATAAGACCGCATCGCGATGGCTGGCCAGCCACGGTGATCTGGACGGCGTGCTCGCTCACATCGACGGCCTGGAACCGAAGCGACTGCGGGCTACGCTCGAAGACCACGCGGAGCAGGCCCGGCGCTGCCGCGTCCTCGCGACCCTCCGCACCGACGTCCCCGTGGCCGACGACCCCGACGCAGCACCCCTGACGTCGACGGCCATCGATGGCCTTCGCCATTGGTTCGAACGGTGGGAGTTTGCGAGCCTGGTCGACCGTCTTGGAGGTCTTCCTCAGGCCGCGCCCGAACGGTAAACGTCTCAACGTTGGCTGCAACGCGGGCTTACGTGGCTCGGTCGGCGGCGTGTACTGTGTTCTTCATGACCTATCGACCCGCGTTCGCGCCGGCTTCCGGTCGGTGGGCCCCACCCCTCCGTTCGCTGGCCGCGGCCCTTCTCGTGGCGGCCGCGGGGTCCGGTTGCGGCGATGACGAGGCCTGCCCCGGCGCAAACGAGTACGGTGTTTGCGACATCAGCGATCCCGCTTGCGTTCGCCAGGTCGCGGAGGTGCTCGGGTGTCGACGGGAAGTCGATGCGGCCCCCGACGTGCCGATCCGTTTCACCACCCGCGACGCGCTGGCCTCGGAGCTCTTCGGCTCATCGGACAACGTCAGCGACGACGAGATCCTGTGGACGAACCGGGCCTATGCAGCGCTCGCGAACTTCTCGCTGCTACCGCCCGACTACCGCTTCGAGGCCGCCCAGGCCGACTTCAGTGCAACCATCGGGGCCTACTACGACCCCACCGCCAAGCAGATTGTCGTCGTCACCGACAGCGACGACAGCGCCCGCGACGCGTATGTGACCTTGGTTCACGAGATGGTCCACGCCCAACAGGACGCCGCCTTCGGCCTCGACCGATACGCGCGCGAACACGCGTACACCGAAGACCGAAGCCTTGCCGTCCGGGCCGCGATCGAAGGCGAGGCCATGACCTACCAGCTGCTGGCCGAAGTCGAGCTCGAAGGGCTCAGCGCGGCCGAGATCAACTGGGACGTGTACTTCTCCAACTGGCAAGCCGGGATGCTCAGCATCGCTTCGGAGACCGACATTCCGCTCATCCTCGCTTCCCGCCTGTTCCCCTATGCGTTCGGCGGACAGATGGTCTTCGATCGCTGGTTCACGTCCGGGCGCGGCGGCGTCGCGGTGGCCCTGGAACCCCCGCCCACCAGCACTCGCCAGGTCCTCGCGTGGCCCCGAACCGATGCTCCGGTGCCCCCTTGGAATCAGGACGAGGCATTGATGGATCGCATCGCGCCCGAGATGCCCGAGTCTTACGTTTCCCTGGGCTGGTCGTTCGAAGGCACGTGGCTGATCCGGGCCATGGTCGAGCGCAAGGGTCGGGATTTCGGTCCCGCCGAGCAGCGCGCCGTCGAGCTGATTCACGCCGACGTCCTATCGCTGCACTACGAGGCGAGCACCGACACCGCGGTCGCCGTATGGCGGCTGAGCTTCGATGACGACGACGCTCGGTCGGTGATCCAGGCCAGCCTGGAGGAAACATCGGATATGCAGACCGTGGTCCTCACCGGCGGCGACCTCGTGCTCATCGCCGGCGGGCCGCCCAACTTGGTCGACGAGACCACGCCGTGGCAGGCGCTCGACGAAGCTCGAACCAGACTCGTCGATTTTTCCCGGCCGCCGCTGTGGCCAAACCCTCGTCGACGGTCCTACCGTCACGTGGGCTGTCAGCACCGGCATCTCATTCGACACGCTCTGGTCCGCGTCCCTTGACACGCGACGACGAGCTCCGCACCAACCGACGAGGAGACCTACCCGTGTTTGATTCCCTGGAGCTACTTCCCCCCGACGCCATCATTGGCCTGATCGCCGAGTACAAGAACGACGGCCGAGATCCCAAGGTCGACCTGGGGATCGGCGTCTATCGCGATGCGACCGGCGCCACCCCCGTGCTCCGTTCGGTGAAGACGGCGGAAAAGCGTTTGCTCGAAACGCAGGATTCCAAGGCCTACCTGGGCTCGGCAGGGTCGGCCGACTTCAACGCGGCGATGCGCGACCTCGCCTTCGCAAACTCAACGGACAAGGATCGGGTCGCGGTCATTCAGACCCCCGGCGGCTCGGGATCGCTGCGGGTCGCAGCGGGGGTCATCCTCCGGACCAAACGCGTTCCCAAAATCTGGGTCAGCACGCCGACATGGGCCAACCATCGACCGCTGCTGGGCGGCGCCGGCCTGACCTTGGAGAACTATCCGTACTACGATCCGAAGACTCGAGGCCTCGACTTCGACGCCATGGTGAGCGCGTTGAAGTCGGCCCCCGAAGGCGACATCGTCCTGCTCCACGCGTGCTGCCACAACCCGACCGGAGTCGATCCCGACCGGGCGCAGTGGCAGACGATCGCCGACGTGGTCGTCGATCGGGGCCTCATCCCCTTCGTGGACATGGCCTACCAGGGCTTCGCCGCCGACCTGGATGACGACGCGTTCATCGTTCGGCATCTGGCCGAACGAGTGCCGCAGATGATCGTGTCCAGCTCTTGCTCGAAGAACTTCGGACTGTACCGAGATCGAGTCGGTGCGCTGATGATCATGGCCAGTGACCCGAAGACCCGAGACGTCGTTCAGTCCCAAGCCAACAACGTCGTCCGCACGATGTACTCCATGCCGCCCGATCACGGCGCGGCCGTCGTCGCGGAGATCCTGGGTGACGATGAGCTGCGGCAGGGGTGGCTGCAGGAGCTGACCGAGATGCGGAATCGGCTCCAGGACATGCGGCGCCTGCTTCACCGGGCGGTCAGCGACGCGGCCTCCGGGCACGACTTCGATCATCTCGTTCGAGCCAAGGGGATGTTCAGCTTCCTCGGCCTGTCCCCCGAACAAGTGCGCCGGGTGAAGGCGGATCACGCCGTTTACATGATCAACTCGAGTCGAATCAATCTCGCGGGCATCACGCCGGCCAACGTCGAGCACGTCGCGCGAGCGATCGCCGCCGTTCTCTGACCCTCATCGACTCGCACCGTTCGACGATCCGCAGGCTTCGACGCGCTGCGCCGCGACACGATGCCTCTTGATGGGGCTGCGCCGACGCGCGCCCGTCGGAGGTCGCCTGGTCCGAGGGTCGGGCACGGCCATGGCGCCGGCGGCTTGAGTGACCTTCACGCGCCGAGTGTGACGAAGTCTCTCGCGGATCATCACGCGACTCGTGGTTTCCCGAAGAGTCCCAACATAAGATCATCTCAAGCCGAGCAACGACCTGTGCCACGCCGTTCACTGGGCCCTCAGCGGAGCAAACGGGTGAGCGAAACCATTCGATGTCCGCGCCATTTTGGGTGATGTCCAACACCGAGTCTGCTTCTTCACGGGGAGTTTTTGCTGTATGAGAACGAGGCGGTTCCCAATCCGTCACAATTGTTACGAGGGAGACGCCTGATTCGAGCAATCAGAGGGAGGTTTTACGTGTTCCGAAAATTAATGGCATTCGCCGCGGCCGGCGTTGTCGCGAGCGGTATTTACGCGTCCGCGACAACGGCCGGACCGTCGGTGGACCCGGGGCTGCTGAAGTCGGCCAGCCCCAAAAAGAACGTCAAGTGGGTTCGCCCTGTGGGCGCACCGTCGCCGGACGACAACCAAGAGCACCGCTACATCATCCAGTTCAACGAAGAGCCGCTTCCCCTGTATGAAGGTGGGGTTGCAGGCCTCGCCGCCACCCGGGTGCCGGCCGGCGAGAAGCTAGATCCAAACTCTACTGCGGCCCGCGCTTACGTCGATTTTCTTAAGCAGCGTCAAGAGGCCATGCTGAGCCGCATCTCCGACAATGTCGGGGGTATTCAGATTCTACGCCGCCATCAGCACGCCGTGAACGCGGTGACCGTCCGGATGACCGAGGTCATGGCGCGTAAGGTCCGACGCATGGAGGGCGTTCGATTCGTGGAGCGTGACCGCGCGATGATGCCGTCGACGCCCACCAGCATCGGATTCATCGGCGCGAGCCTGGTCCACACCGGCGACGCGACCGGCGTCCCCTACCAAGGTGAAGGCGCCGTCGTCGGCATCATCGACTCCGGTATCAACCACGAGCATCCCTCGTTCGCGGCCACCGGCGCCGACGGCTACACCGTCGAGAACCCCCTCGGCGACGGCAACTATCTCGGCGAGTGCGCGACGATCCCGGGCCTCTGCAATAGCAAGCTGATCGGCGCCTACACCTTCCTCGACAGCCAGGACAGCGATCCGCCGGATGAGATTTTGATCCCCGGCGACCCGCCGTCGAGCGACACCGACGGCCACGGTAGCCACGTCGCCTCCACCGCGGCCGGCAACGTGCTGGAAGGCATCGCTTTGCCCGATGCCGACGGCAACCCGAGCTCGGTCCTCTTCTCGCGGATGTCCGGCGTCGCACCCCACGCCAACATCGTCGCCTACAAGGTCTGCGCGCCGTCGTGCTTCTTCTCGGACATCGCCGCCGCCGTCGACCAGGCGATCGCGGACGGCGTCGTCGACGCGCTCAACCAGTCGATCGGCTCCCCCGCCGGCAGCCCGTGGGAGTCGACCACGGCCCAGGCGTTCCTCTCCGCGCGCGCGGCCGGCATCTTCGTGGCCAACTCCGCCGGCAACGCGGGACCGGGCGTCGGCACCGCGGAGCGGTCAAACAACGCGCCTTGGTCCGCCGGCGTCGCGGCGACGACCCACGATCGCTCGTACCCCCCGAAGACCTTGGGTGACTTCTCCGGCGGCGATACCGCGCCCCCGGCCGAGATCTCGGGTCGCTCGATCTCGGGCGCCATCACCGGCGAGATCGTCTACGCCGGTGACTTCCCCATTGCCGGCGGCGGCGACAATGAGACGCAGCCCGAGCAGTGCTTGGTGCCGTTCCCTCCCGGCACGTTCACCGCCAACCAGATCGTGGTTTGTGATCGCGGTACGATCGCTCGTGTAGCCAAGGGTCAGAACGTTCGCGATGGTGGCGCCGGTGGCTTCATCCTCGCCAACACCGACGGCGGCGCGACCACCGTCAACAACGATCCCCACGTCATCCCGTCGATCCATATCGCGGCCGCCGAAGCCACCGCTCTGCGCGCCTGGCTGGCCAGCGGCTCCGGTCACACCGGCACCATCACCGCCGTGACCGAGCAGATCTCGGATCCCGCGGCCGGCGACAACATGGCCGGCTTCAGCTCCCGAGGCCCGTACACCGGCTTCGAGTTCCTCGCCCCGAACATCGCCGCGCCCGGCGTCGAAGTTTTCGCCGCCGGCGCAGAGCTGACCCAAGCGCAGGTCGACCTCGCGGCCGAGCTGTACGCCGGTACGCCTTCCGAGAATCCGTCCGTCCCCGACGAGTTCGGTCAGATCGGCGGCACCTCGATGGCCAGCCCCCACATCGCGGGAACCTCGCTTCTGATCCGTCAGGCCCATCCCGACTGGACGGCGGCGGAGATCCTGTCTGCGATGATGACCACCGGCACGTACGTCGGGGTCAAGGAAGACGGCACCACGCCTGTTGACCTTCACGACGTCGGTGGCGGCCGCGTTCAGGTCGACAAGGCCATCAACGCAGGCCTGGTGCTCGACGAGACCGCGAGCAACTTCGAATCGGCCAACCCCGCCGAAGGTGGCGACCCCAAGACCCTGAACGTCGCCGCGATGGTCAACATCTCTTGCGTCGGGGTGTGCAGCTGGAGCCGAACCGTGCGGGCGACCGTCGACGGAACCTGGACCACCTCCGGTCTCGACCCCTGGGTGAGCGTCTCTCCGGCCGAGTTTACGTTGGCCGCGGGCGAGACCCAGACCGTCGAGATCACCGCCGAGGTCTCCGGGCAGCCGAACGGCGAGTGGGCGTTCAGCCGCGCCCTGATCACCCCCGCCGACGAGAGCATCCCGACCACCCACATGGCGGTCGCGGTTCTGCCCGCGTCGGGCTCGCTGCCCAGCGCGGTCAACCTCGTGGCCACCCGAGACGCGGGTTCGCAGCTGTTCACCGACCTGACCGCGCTGAGCCTCGATGGCTTCAACGTGCGGATCTACGAGCCGGCCAAGGTCGAGGGCCAGGAGTTCGCCCTGCCTGGGGATAGCGACAACTCGTCGGCGTTCGATGACCTGACCGACGGCGTCACCTTCATCACCCAGGACGTGGGGCCGGACGCGCAGCGCGCGCTGTTCCAGGTTCTGACTTCCGAGTCGCCGGACCTCGATCTCTTCGTAGGTGTGGTGGTCGACCCGGGAACCCCGGTGCAGGAAGACTTCCTGGTCTGCGTTTCCGCGACCGCGACCGCTATCGAGTCCTGCGACCTCGACGCGGCGTTCCTCAAC
The DNA here is from genome assembly GCA_028289325.1 of Myxococcota bacterium. GTDB lineage: Bacteria > Myxococcota > Kuafuiibacteriia > Kuafuiibacteriales > Kuafuiibacteriaceae > JANQQN01. The sequence continues at coordinate 12,479 of JANQQN010000363.1, forward strand.
ACCCTTCGTAGCGTGTTCGGCGAGAACCTGACCTTCTACGCGGTCATCCAGAACTGGGCGCCCAGCGCCCCGGATGCGGTGGACGCCTTTACGTTCGCGTCGACGGTGGTCGGCGGGGCTGATGCCCAAAACATCGTGGCCCAGGGCCCGACCGGCGCCTTGCCGCCGCTCACCCCGTTCGACGTCCGGTTCTTCTGGAACTTCCCCGCCGAGCCCGGCGACCTCTACATCAGCGCCACCGAGTGGTACGCGGATTCGGGTCGCACCCAGCTCCTGGGAACGGCGCCGCTGCAGTTTGCTCGCGGCGAAGACGACATCGCGATCTCGGCCAGCACCACGGAGGCGAAGGTGGGCGACACCATCGATTTCGCGGTGACCATCTCGCCGAACTTCACGCCCAGCGACCGGACGTACACCATCGCGGTGCCGATCCCCGACGGGCTGGAGGTCGATCCCGATTCGATCAGCAACGGCGGCTTCAGCCTCGGCAACGTGGTCTTCTGGCCCGCGGTCACTCAGGCGACCCTCGTCGGCCAGTTCGGCGAGTACTTGACCAGCACCAACGCCGACAACCCGGCCTGCGACATGCCGTTCGGCGGGGGCTACATCGACCTCGCCGGCTTCGGCATCCTGCCCCAGGCCGACCTCACCGGCGATACGTTCACGGCCACGTTCTTCAGCACCCAGAACCCCGTCGAGTTCTACGGCGCGCCGAAGAGCGGCCTGACGGTCACCGACGATGGCTTCGCCTTCTTCGAGTCGAGCCCCGGCTTCCTGCCGTTCATTCCGTTGCCGATCCCGGATCCGACCGAGCCCAACGACATGCTGGCGCCGTTCTGGGCGGACTGGTTCATCAACTTCAACGACGGCAGCGATGGAAATCGCATCCGTGGCATCTCGGCGGCGACGGCGGGGCTGGACATCTCGATCATCGAGTGGGACGGCGTCGAGCTGTGGCCGGGCGCGGGCGGCAACCCGATCTCGGGTGACTTCGAGCTGCTGATGTACAGCACCCCAGCGCCGGATCGCCCCGAGTTCCTGTTCGCGTACAACAACCTGGACGCCGAAACCAACGCGGCCATCGAGGCGGCGCTCGGTCCGATTCGAACCGGCGTGGAGAGCATCGACGGTTCCGTGGGCACGGAGTACACGGGCGAGCACACCGATGGGCTCATCGTTTGCTTCGACTACGTCGCGCCGGTGTCGAACCCGATCCCGCTGACCTTCTCGGCCAAGGTGAAGGACATCGCGCACGGCACGACCATCGAGGTGGCCGAGTTCAACACCGTCGACGACCCCGGCGCGGCCGAGGAGTCGAGCAGCGTGGAGATCTCGGTGGAGCGCCTGCCCTACGAGTTCCAGGGCTTCCTGGGCCTCGAGGACGGGGACATCATCAACCTCCGGAGCCTGCTGACCCGCTGGTTCGGGGTTGATGTGAAGTTCCGCCTCCTGGATCCGGTGACCGGGGCTCGGGTGAGCACTGCAGAAGCGTTCGTGACCGTGACCGACGCGAACGGCCACGTCGTCCGCGAAGGCCAAGCCAAGTACCGGTCCTGGCGCGGTATCTACAGGTACAACTTCCGTACGCAGGGCCTGAAGAAGGGTCTGTACACCATCACGGCCAGCTTCGACGACGGCACGTCGCGTAGCATCCAAGTCGAGATGGTCAAGCGCCGCCGGCCTTGGTGGTGGTTGTTCTGGTAGGTCTCCGCTAACCCTCCCATGAGTCCCGGCGCATCGTCGCGCCGGGACTCGTCCTTCGCCTTCCTCCCTCGCCCCCAGTCCTGAAGCTCGCGGCCCCGCGGCGCGTGGGCTATGTCGGATCGTTGGGATCGTGCCCCGACGTTTTGGGCGCCGGGCTTTCCGGCTGACCGGGCGCCTCGCACATGAACGGCGGTCCGCGGCGGCCGCTGTGGTAGTTGTACGTCTCGCCGTCGACCGACAGCCGGATCAACGCCCCCGGCGTGATCACCATCGGATAGGCGCGGTCCGGATACGGGCACCCCATCGCCGCCGACCGCCACGAGACGTACTCGGCGCTAACCACGGTGATACCAGCATCACTTTGGCGCTTGAGGCGCTTTTGCAGGTCGGCTTTAGCCAGCTCGACGAGATCGGACAGTTTCGATGTCTTCATCTTTGGCCTCCTGGTGGTGGGCGGAGCCGACGCCGCTTGCGCCGTCTTGGTGTCTTTCACGGTCGCGGAAGGCGGGCATGCGGTCGCCATCACGAACAACACCCCCCCTGAGCCCCAGTACGCCCGCTTCATGATGGAAGCGACCGTTCGGTCGTATACGCGCATAGGTAGACGCTACGTCGCGGCCACGACGAACTCAACCGTCGATAGCCAAGGCGCAATTTAAGTTGCACACGTCACACGGCGCCATGGCACGCGGGCCTCGACGAGGTCTTCGACCTTGGGTATCATCGTGGGATTATGCCGTGCATCCGTTCAGGGCTCATCGTCGCCCTTACCGCGGTCGTGCCCATCGGCTGCAATGACCCGGCCATCGCCACGCTGGAGACGAGCTTCGTCTGTCGCCTGCCCACCGATATCGGACCTTGCGACGCGGACATCCCGCGCTGGACGTACGACGCGGTATCCGGCCGATGCGTGTCATTCACCTATGGCGGATGCGGGGGCAACGCGAACAACTTCGAGTCGTCGGACGCCTGCGTTGACGCCTGCGGCGGCACGCCCCCGCCCAGCCTGTGTGGCGGGCCCGACGGATTGCCCTGCGGCAACGACGAATACTGTGACTCGCCCGATCCTGCGTGCGGAGACCCTGAACAAGCCGGTGTCTGCCGCCCCCGACCCGAGAGCTGCGACGAGGCGACGCCCAATCCGGTGTGCGGCTGCGACGGACGCACCTATGACACGCCGTGTGATGCCCATCAACAGGGCATCGAGATCGACCGAGAAGGCGCGTGCGCCGGCCCACCGCCAACGGCCTGCACCAACCCGGCGGACGCCGCGTGCGGGCCCTTGGAGTTTTGTGAGTTCGACGGCGAACAGTGCGGCGCCGACGGTAACGGCGGTTTTTGCCAGCCTCGCCCCGAGGCCTGCACCGACGTCTTCGATCCGGTCTGCGGCTGCGATGGACGAACCTATAGTAACCAGTGTTACGCACAGTCGGCAGGCGTCGATATTCGCTTCGTCGGCACCTGCGACAGCGACAATGGCACCAGCGTCGATGTCTGTACCGACGCCGATCGATCGACCCTCATCCAAGGCGCCAGCAAGACCTTCAGCTTCTGCACCCACGACTGCCGGTTCGAGCTCTCGGTCCTCGCTTCGCCGTCGTCGACTTCAGGTGAGTGCGACGTCGCTCAGCTCGAGATCTGCAACAACGTCCCGAATCCTGCCTGCAGTATCATCGTCGCTCGGCTCTCCTCCGCCGGTCACGAACGCCTGCGGGCCCTCGCCCACGACCTGGAGGGCGCTTCCCTCAAGCCGCCATTTGCCTGCCCGGACTGCGCCGACGGCGGGTCGGCCACCCTCGATGTCGTGCGCGACGGCGCATCGGTGAAAATGCTCTATCCGTTCTTTGCACCGCCCGCCCCGCTCGAGACGGCCCATGAGTTCGTCCAGTCGTTGATCGAAGACGTCCGCGCGTGCCGCACCACGACCTGGGTGACGGCGGACAGCGCCTGTGAGGCCCGATGACCCCCCTGAGCGCTCCGCTCGCGGTTGCGCCTCGGCGTCACGCGGGCCATGAATAAACGGACGGTCTCAACCGTCCGATGGCGAGGACTCGAGCTCTCCGGCTCGACCAGGAGGAGTATTCCGATCATGTACAAGATTCATTTCCGAGCGGGGACCGCGATCGCCGCCCTGGCGCTACTTCTGTCGACGACCCCCGTCGAGGCCGCCGAACGCGACGGGATCAAGCTGCCCGACACCCAAACCGTCGACGGCAAGACCTTGGTCCTGAACGGCATCGGCATCCGCGAAGCCACGATCTTTCAAATCGACGTGTACTTCGCCGGCCTCTATCTCGAGAAGAAGACCAAGGATGCGAAGTCGATCATCGACGGCGGCACGAAGCGGATCCTGATGCACTTCGTGCGCGGTGTCGACAAAGACCAGATCGCGGAAGCGTACGAAGAAGGCTTCGAAAAGAACGCCGGCGACAAGCTTCCGAACCTCAAGAAGAAGATTGCGCAGCTCAACAGCCACATGGCCGACATGAAGGAAGGCGACAAGATGAGCCTGACCTACGTCGCAGGCAAGGGCGTGTACACCGAAGTGAAGGGCAAGAACTACGGTCCCATCGAAGGTGAAGACTTCGCGAAGGTTCTTTTCCTGATCTTCTTCGGCGAAAAGCCACCGAACTCGGACCTCAAAGAAGGCATGCTGGGGCTGCTCAAGAGCTGATCTGACCCCCTTCCCGCCTGGCGTACGGCGCCGAGGGGCCACCCGCTCGCCCCGCGGCTCGTCACTCGTACCGCAGCGCCTCCGCCGGCGCGGTGGCTGCGGCCCGCATCGCATTGGCGAGGACGGCGACCGTCGCCACCGCCGCCACGACCAGCATCGCTTCGATGAACCAGCTCGGGCTCAACGAAGTGCGCACCGCGAACCCCGACAGCCACCGGTGGGACACCACGAGCCCGAACGGAAGCGCCAACACCGACGCGATGAGCGCAGGACGAACAAAGGCCGCGATCATCAGCCGCAGAATGTCCGACCACTCGGCGCCCAGCGCCTTTCGAATGCCGATCTCTCGGGTTCGACGCTGAGCCGCGAAGGCGCTCATTCCGTACAGCCCCAGACAAGCAAGAAGAACGGCCAGGACCCCGAACCCCGCGATGAGGTGAAGGACCCGACGGTCTTCTTCGTACAGCTCGGCCATCTGGTCATCCAGATACGCCGAGGTCATGAGGTGCATCGGGTACGCGCGGTCCCAGCTTTGCTCGACGCTGTCGCTCGCGGCCTCGCGCCGCTCGGCGTCGAAATGCACGATGTATGTCTGCGCGGCCGCAGTGTTGGGTAAGAACACCATCGGCTCGATGGCGAAGCGGAGACTGCGATAGTGCAGGTCTTCGACCACCCCCACCACTTCGACCTTCTGCGGCCCGCGTTGAGCGTCGTTGATGGTGACCACCTTGCCCACCAGCGACTCGTAGTCCGAGCCCACCAACCGCTGCGCGGTCTGCCGAGACACCACCACCGACAGCAGATCGGCCTTGGCCATCGGGTCTTCGATCAGCAGTCGGTCTCGCGCGTAGTCTTCACCGAACGTTCGTCCGGCCAGTAGCCGCACCTCCAACGTGGAAAAGAAATCCAGGCCCACGTCGAGATAGATGACTTGGGTCTTCGGAGCGAGGGGAAGATCCGGGGCCGACAACGTCACTCTTCGTTCGAAGTTCCAGTTGGGAAGCGCGCCAGCGGCGGTCACCCCGCGGACGTCAGGACTGGCCAGGGCCAAGCGTTTGAAGGTCTTGAACCGCTGGGGCGTCTGCGTCGGACCATAGTTCACGCCGACCAGCACCATCCGGTTCGCGCGATCGAAGCCCAGCGGCTGCTCGGCCACGAAGCGAGCCTGCGCCATCATCACAAAGACGAAGCACAGCAGCACCGTCGCCGTCGCCAGCTGAATCAAGAGCAGACCTTGATTGACGAAGGCGAGGCCTCGCCCTTGCGCGATCCGACCCTTGAGCGCAGTGGCGGCCGGCTGTCGAGCAAGGTACATCGCGGGATAGATCCCGACCGCCAACGCCAATCCGACGCCCCCCACCACCGCCGCGAGAAGAAACTCTGGGTGGTGCAACGAGCCCATCGTCAGCTCGCGTCCGATCCCCAGCGCAAACCACGGTAACAGCATCTCCGCCATTGAAAAGCCCAGCAGGACGGCGAGGCCGGTAAAGATGAAGCTACCGCCGAGGTAGTGCAGCGCGACGTCGGCCGGCGTCGCGCCCAGCGCCTTACGTAGCCCCACCTCCCTAGCTGCGGTCACCGAGCGCGCCAACGACATGGTCACGTAGTTGAACGCCGAAACAGCGAGAATCAACAGGGCGATGGCCCCGAACAACGCCAGCTGGTTCGCATCCCCGTGAGCCGCGTACTCGTTCAGCTTCGCGTCGTTGAGGTGGATATCGACGATCGGCGTCGCGAAGAACTCCACCTTCGGACGAAGCTCGTCGTCCCCATCGTCGAGTCGCTTTTGTACCGTCGCGCGAGCGATGCTCACGATTGAAGAGAAGCAAGCCTCCTCGGTGCCGGGCGTGGCCCGCACGTAATACAGAGTGTTGGCCCGAGTGAGATTCGTCTCGGCACTGCGCCGATCCGACCGCCGAGCCACGCCCGTGGTCGGCGCGAGCATATCGATCTCCAGATGCGTGGTGCGGGCCAGCGGCTCCAGAACCGCAGCCACGCGCAGCTCTGCATCAGGCGGGAGGCGCAGCGTTCGGCCGACAGGGTTGACGTCGCCAAACAGTTTCTCGGCCACCCGGGCGGTGAGGACCACGTTGGACGGCTCCGACAGGGCGTCCTCGGCGTCTCCGAATTTGGCCGGCAAGGGAAAGACCTTGAACACATCCGGATCCACGTACGAGATCCGATGATTGTACTTCTGGTCGCCGACCTGCACCGTGTACCACTCGGCCTGCATCCGGGTCTGCGCTTCGATGCAGTCGACACCTTCGGCGATGACCGACGACAGCCCGCTGGGTGCATACGCGGACTCCCGCGGCGACTCCCCCGGCCGGACCACCGTCGTTTCGATCCGGGCCACCTGCTCCGCCCCCGGCAACCATCGCTCGAAGCTCAACTCTTCTCGAACGTAGGCCCCGACCAACAGCGCGGTGGTACACCCCACGGCCAGGCTCAAGACCGTAATCACCGAAAAGAACAGGTCGCTCCTGAGGAGCCGCCACCCGGAGACGATGATGTGACGAATCATGACGCGACCAATCTCCGTCGACGCGACTCATCGGCGACGATCGCCCCGTCACGAAGGGACACGAGGCGTCCGACGACGTCGGCATGCTGAACGGAATGCGTCACCATGATCACCGTCGCGCCTTCGTCGTTGAGCGAGGCGAGGGTATCGAGCACTTCGCGCCCGTGGTGGCTATCCAGATTCCCTGTCGGCTCATCGGCGAGGATGATCGATGGTTCGGACACCAAAGCGCGAGCGATAGCAACGCGCTGCTGTTGCCCACCCGACAGCTGAGCCGGCCGGTGGCGAGCGCGATGGCCCATTCCTACTCGGTCCAGTACCGCATCGACCTTCGTTCGACGCAACTTCGGCTTCACGCGTCGATAGAGCAGCGCGAGCTCCACGTTCTCGCGAACACTCAGGGTGTCGACAAGATTGAAGCTCTGAAAGACGAACCCGATATGGCGCCGGCGGAACGCGGCCAGGGTCTTCTCGTTTCGACCGGTCAGCAGCTCGCCGTTGATCGAATAGGTCCCCGAGGTCGGCGTATCGAGCGTGCCGAGAATGTTGAGGAGCGTGGACTTTCCGCAGCCCGACGGCCCCATGATGGCCACGAACTCCCCGTCCGTGACACTGAGGTCGACGTCGCGCAGCGCCGTCGTTTCCACATCAACGGTGCGATACACTTTGGTGATGCCCTTCAGTTCCAGCACAAGTAACTCCTTGATCACTTCGGTCCCGACACCAAGACGAGTTGGTCAACGTCGTCGAAGCTCGAGTAGTTTGAAACGATGACGCGATCGCCCTCGGCGAGCCCGCTGAGAACCTCCACGAAATCCGTGTTGCGGCGACCGGTTCGAATCGAGCGCCGGGTCGCGACGGTGCCGTCTTCATCGACGGCGTAGACCCAGTTGCCGCCCGTCCGTTCCAAGAACGGGCCGGTCGGAATGAGGAGTGCAGGCATAGGATCGCCGAGGTACAGCCGCAGGGTCAGCGACTGCCCCCGGCGCAAAGCCGGCGGCTGCCGCCCACTGAACTGCAGATCCGCCTCGAAGAAGCCTTGGGTCACCTCCGGAGACACCGGTCCCACGCGCAGGGTGTAGGGCTTACCGTCGATCTCGGCCTCGGCGGCCAGCCCCGGCGACACCCGGGCGAGATAGAACTCGTCGATCTGGGCCACGATCTTGAATTCGTCGGGGGCGTCGATTCGACCGATGCGCTCGCCCCGCTGCAGCGACTGTCCGACCTCCACCGAAAACGCGGTGAGGGTCCCGGCGACCGGTGCGGTCACCAACAGTGAGGCGAGGTTGTTGCGCGCGATGTCCAGGTTGCGCTGCAGACGCGCCGCCGAGTCGCGCAGCTGCTGGACCTGGGCTCGGGTCATCCGTTCGTCCGAATCGCGAGCGCGAACGGTGACCGTGCGCAGCTTCCGCTGGTAGGCGAGCTCGTCCTGGGCGTCCTCGACTTCGACTCGGGAGATGGTGCCGTTGTCGGCCAAGGCTCGGTTTCGCTCGAGAAAACGGCGCAACCGCTGAATCTGATAGTCGATGCCCACCAGCGCGCGCGCGTGATCCAAGCGGTTCCGCTCCAGGTTGAGCTCCAACGTGCGAAGGGTGTTGAGCTGCTCTTCGACCTGCGCTTCACGCGACAGGACGTCGAGCTGCAGCTGCACGTTGGACAGCTGCACGAGCTGCGCACCGACCTCCACCGCGCCGCCATCGGTCGCGAGCACCTTCTCCACTCGTCCGCCTTCGACGGCGTCCAGAAAGACCGTGCGCGCGGGTTCGACCCGTCCCCGCATGGGAACGAAGTCTTCGAACGGTCCGGTAATGACCGAGGCGACCCTGATTCGACCGCGGGCTGCCGTTCTCGACGCCCCGGAAGGGGGCCACAGCGCGGCGATCGCCCAACCCGCCAGCGCGACGAGGACCACCCCCACCGCCCAAACCGCTCGTCCGGAGGGGCGGGCGACCACGCGGTCCATGGCCTGGCCACTCATGTCGTTGATGGTCACGACGGCGGGTAGAGCGGGAATCGTGCCAGCGCCGGTCCGGCCTTTTGCGATTCGATTTCGGCCCGTCGACTGGTGTAGGGTGTTCGATATCGAACACCTTCTGCCCGAAATCAAACGGTGTGATGTCCGGAAGACTCCTGATCATCGATGACGATCCCCATGTGCTGGAGGCGGCCCGTTTGGCGCTGCAGCCGCAGTTTTCGTCCATCCAGACGGCTTCGTCGCCGGCCGCGCTCGACGGCCCCCGCGACGTCGACGCCGTTCTGCTCGACATGAACTACGGACCGGGGGAGCACACCGGACGCACCGGTCTCGCGGCCCTGGACACGGTTCGGGCGCGGGATCCCACCCTGTCCGTCGTGTGTCTGACCGCCTACGGGGAGATCGATCTCGCGGTGGAAGCGATGCGTCGAGGCGCGGTCGATTTTCTGGTCAAACCCTGGGAGAACGAGCGGCTGAAGGCGACCGCGACCAACGCGGTCGCGTTGACCCGGGCCCGTCGGGAGTCCGCCGAACGGCAGGAGGTCGTAGATGCGCTCGCCGCGCCCCCTCTCGGCTCGGCGCCGGTGGCCGCATCGGTGGCCATGCGTCGGTGCTTGGCGCTCGCCCAGCAGGTCGCGAAGAGCGACGCGAACGTCTTGATCCTCGGTGAGAACGGGGTCGGAAAGGAGATCGTCGCCCACGAAGTCCACCGCTGGTCGCTGCGCCGCCGGCAACCGTTCGTCGCCGTCGATCTCGGCGCCCTCCCGGATACGATCGCCGAAAGCGAGCTGTTCGGTCACAAAAAGGGCGCCTTCTCAGGGGCCGCGGAAGACCGGGTGGGTCGGGTCATCGCCGCGGACGGCGGGACCCTGTTCCTCGACGAACTCGCGAACGCGTCGTTGGCGCTGCAAGCAAAACTGCTGCGGGTCATCGAGCAGCGCAAGGTCGTCACCTTGGGCTCGGACGTCGAACGCGGAGTCGACGTCCGGTTCATCGCCGCCACCAACGCGACCGACGAGCATCTCTATGACCGAGAGCGGTTCCGCGTCGACCTGCTCTTTCGCCTGCGAACGATCGAGATCCGCGTTCCGCCCCTGCGCGAACGGCCGGAAGACATTCGCGCCTTGGTTCCGCACTTCCTCGAGCAGTTCGCGACCAAGTACCGTCAAGGCGCGGTGCCCACGATCAGCGACCAGGCCTGGCGCCACCTTCTCGAACATCGGTGGCCGGGCAACGTTCGTGAGCTCCGTCAGGCCGTCGAGCGCGCGGTCATCGTGTCATCGCGGGCGGCGCTCGGACCGGACGACTTCCAGCTCGTCGCGCCGCCACCGCGGCACGACTCGCTCGACGCTCCCGGCGGCGCGATGACCCTGGAAGCGCTCGAGCGGTCAGCCGTGAGCCGGGCCCTCGCTCGCCATCAAGGCAACGTTACCCGCGCCGCGGCGGAGCTCGGCATCACCCGGTCGGCGCTGTACCGGCGAATGGAAAAGTATGGGCTCTAGCGCCTGGCGACAGCTCGGATGGGCGTCGGCCGCCGCCGCCGCGCTGGCGGGGGCGGTGGTCGTGGCCGTCGAATATTACGCCTACGCGACCGCCGCCGTTCTCACGCTGACCGCTTTAGGGTGCGGTAGCGCGCTGTGGCTGGAGGTCCGGCGGCCGATCGCCGAGCTCCGCGATTTTCTCGGCGCGCTGCGGGGAGGCGAGCTGGCGGGCATCGGTCCGTCCACCGCCACCACATCGCCGCTGGGCACGGAGATCCGGCGTACGGTCGAAGCGCTTCGGCAGCGGTTCATGGCCGTTGAAACGGAAGTATTGAGGCTCGATGCGATTGTACAGCACCTGCCCGACGCGCTGGTCGAGATCGACGGCGACCACATCGAACCCCTCAACCACGCGGCTCGGCGCTTACTCGGGTCCACCCGTTCTCTCGCCGCGCTCGACGACCTCGAGCCCGACCTCGGCCAGACCCTCCGGACCATCCGGCCCGGCGCCCCGGTCTTATGGCGAACCGCCGAGGGTGCGCGACGGCTGCATATGAACGCAAAGTGGCTCCGCACCGCCGATGGCCGCCGGACCATCGTATCGCTCAAGGATATCGACCATGCGTTGGGCCGAGCGGAGTTCGATGCATGGAGAGATCTCATCCGGGTCGTCAATCACGAGATCATCAACGCCCTGACGCCGATCTCTTCGCTGGCCGAAACGAGCCGGTCGCTGGCCATGGACCTTCCCGACGAGCTTCCGACCGCGCCCTCTCTGCGCCAAGTGACGTCGTCGCTGGTGGACCGAGCGCGGAGCCTTCGCGCATTCATCGGCAAATACCGTGACCTGTCGCGGCGACCCTCGCCGCACCTGGAAACCGTCCATCTCGACGCCTTACTGCGGTCTTTCGTTACCGAGTTGAACGCCCAGCCGGGAGCGCGAGTGATCCTCCGGAGCGAAATCGAGCCTCTGGTCGCCGAACTGGACGCCAGCCTCATCCAACAGGCCGTCCTCAACCTGATCGTCAATGCGCAGGATGCCTTGCCCGACCCGAAGACCTCGGATCCTATCGTGGTGACCCTTCGTCGTCGAGAGACGACCATCGGTGATCGCGAGGTGGTGATCGACGTCGAAGACCGAGGCCCCGGCGTCCCCGCTGCCGCGGCCGAACAACTGTTCGTGCCTTTCTTCACCACGAAGGCCCACGGTACGGGGGTTGGCCTGAGCGTGGTGCGGCAGATCTGCCTGGCCCACCGTGGCTACGTTCAGTGGGAGAACCGCGCTGAGGGGGGCGCTCGATTCTCCATCCATCTTCCCGAGCGCACGGTCGACGACGGCGGCCTCACCGCCCGCTGACCAGCCGGTCATGCCCGACGGCAACCATCGGACACCGTCCGCGTCTGTCGAGCCGCGGCCGGACGATGACGCCGGGCGCCAGTGATGGTACCGAAACACTCAGGTTCGTATCGATATGAAGCCCACCGACCTCGCGCGCTGCCCCCGCCTCCCTTTCTTCGTTGCGCTCCTGGCGACCACCAGCTGCGTGGCCGGGCAGAACCAACCCCCGGCTCCATTGGCCAGTGCCCCCGCGTCCCAAGCGGCCTCTGGCCCTCGCGACGACGCGACTGAAGCTCGACCGAAGGCCATTGCCCGTCCCGTGGTGTGGGCCGTGAACATCGGTGGTCCCGCCCACGTCGGGGTCGACGGAACGCACTACGAAGCCGAGTCGATGACCCGCGGTGGTCGGGCCGGGACCCTCGCCACCGTGAAGGGTTCGCAGGATCCATTGCTCTATCGAACGTATCGGGTCGGCGACGTCGAGATCTCCCGCCCCATCGACAACGGGATCTACGACCTGACCTTTCATTTTGCGGAACCCGAAGACATTTCCGGCGGGGCGCGGATCTTCGATGCCTTCGCCGAAGGGCGACGGGTGATCGACGACCTCGACGTCATGGCATCCCGAGACGGCAAGGTGTACTCCGCGCTCACGGTCACCGTGGCCGGCGTCGAAGTCACCGACGGAGCCCTCGACGTTCGGCTGGCGGCCAAGGTTCGGCAGCCGGTCCTGAACGCGCTGGTCGTACGCAGCCAGCGCCCGCGGGCCGCCGAATGGACGCTGATGTGGCAAGACGAGTTCAACACCGGACCCGGCATCGACCCCGACAAATGGGCGATCAACGTCTGGTCCCCGCGAAAGGTGAACGACGAAGACCAAGCCTATACGCCGCGGGCCAAGAACCTCCGGGTCGAGAACGGTCACTTGGTCATCGAAGCCCACAAAGAAGCCTACGAAGGCGCGAGCTACACGTCGGGCCGGATTCACTCCCATGGGGACGGTGGCTTTCTATACGGGCGCTTCGAGATTCGCGCTCAGCTGCCGAGAGGTCGCGGAACATGGCCCGCGATCTGGATGTTACCTGCCAACCCATTCAAGTATGCGACCCGCTGCAAGGAGGGCGAAGACTGGCAAGGCAGCTCGACCTGCGATGCGTGGCCGAATTCCGGCGAGATCGACATCATGGAACACGTCGGTTACCAAATGGGCCACGTACACGGCACCGTACACAATGAGGCCTACTACTGGGTGAAGTGGGAGCAACGCAAAGGTCGCGTCCTGATCGACGACGTCGACGATGCCTTTCACGTCTACGCCCTCGAATGGACCCCCGACCGAATCGATATCTTCGTCGACGATACGCTTTACTTCACCTACGTCAACGAGGGCACCGGCTGGAACGCTTGGCCCTACGATCAGCCGTTTCAGTTGATCTTGAACGTCGCCGTAGGCGGCGTTTGGGGGCGCGCGGGCGGCGGGATCGACGATGCCATCTTCCCGCAGCGGATGCGGGTCGACTACGTTCGGGTCTACTCGAGGCCGAGTCTCTAGCTCGGCCCTGAACGACGCGGCCCACCCCCCCTTGGATACGACGATGTCGACGCGAAAACGGATCAACCTCGCGCTTCAGGGCGGCGGTGCTCACGGTGCCTTTACGTGGGGCGTTCTCGACCGCCTGTTGGAAGAAGGAACCTTCGACATCGACGCCCTCAGCGGCACTTCGGCCGGCGCGATCAACGCCGTGGTGTTGGTGGCCGGATTTCAGGCTGGCGGCGTCGACGGCGCTCGCGAGAGCCTGGAGACCTTCTGGCGAGAAGTCAGCCGTCAGGCGTTCTTCAGCCCCCTTCGGCGATCGCCGATCGACATCGCGCTCAAGAGGTGGAGCCTGGATTTCTCGCCCGCGTACATGGCAATGGATCTGCTGTCTCGGTTCGCATCGCCCTACGAGCTGAATCCGCTCAACATCAATCCCCTGCGAACCCTCGTCGATCGATGCGTCGACTTCGATCTCGTACGCTGCTGCTCGCGCCTGAAGGTGTTCGTGGCCGCGACCAACGTCTTCACCGGCAAGATCCGAGTATTCAGTGGCGCCGACCTCACGCTCGACGCAGTGATGGCTTCCGCGTGTCTGCCCCACCTGTTTCAGGCCGTACAGATCGACGGCGAGCCCTATTGGGACGGGGGCTTCATGGGCAACCCACCCCTGTATCCCCTATTCTACGAGACGCGAACGCCAGACGTGGTGCTCGTTCAGATCAACCCCGTCGAGCGCCGACAGACCCCCCGCACGGCGCGCGAGATCCTGAACCGCGTCAACGAGATCACCTTCAACTCGACCCTCCTTCGCGAACTGCGGGCGATCGACTTTGTCGCTCGGCTGATCGAGGAAGGCCGTCTTTCGACCGATGAGTACATGAGAGTTCGAATGCACCGTGTCTCGGCCGAGGGGCTCAAGCCGCTGCAGGCCTCTTCCAAGTTCAACGCGGAGTGGGCCTTTTTACAGGAACTCAAGACGATCGGACGCCAAGCCGCCGACGACTGGCTGCGTACCCATGGCCACGCTGTCGGCCGCCGGTCGACGTTCGACCTCAGGTCCGAGTTCCTGTAGCCGCCGACGTCGAGTCATTGTTCACCTATATCGTATCGAAATCAATTGAGCCCTTCGCCGTCATGCGTCATCCGGTCGCCGCGGTCTGTCGGAACCCAATGGTGTCTCGCTGCGCGATGGCGCGAGGCCCAAGCGCCTCGGGATCCGCGACCGACGTCAGGCCGATTCGGAGCGCGTAAAGTAGAAGTACAGCCCCGATTCGACGTCGGTGTTCGCGTGCCATCCGGAGGGAACGGAGGCTTCGTCCCAACGAAACAGCCATTGGGCGTCCACCGGGGAGACGTTGGTGCAACCGTGGCTGCGGACGTTTCCGAAGCTCGAGTGCCAATACGCGCCGTGCACGGCGTAGTTACCATCGTAGTAGAGGACCCAAGGAATTTCTTCGACGCGATACCGTCCGTGTTTGTCGTCGGGCCCTCGCATGGTCTTCGTGAGGTACTTACGCTGGGTCCGATATAGCCCTACTGGCGTTTCGTACCCCTTCGCCCCCGACGAAATCAGGCTTGCGTAACGTGGGCTCGAACCCTCGTAGGCGACGAAGGTCTGCTCATCGAGATCGAAATGTACCCAACGCGCGCCGGAGGGAACCGTCGCCGGCCGGCGGGTCATTCGCGCGACGCGCACCCGCTCTTGGGGATGTAAGCGGCCTGACGAATCGCGCACGAAGGACCGACCGCCGACTCGGACCCGTCCTGCCGGTCGAAACGGGGTGAATCTCGGCGTGGTCCCGCACTTCGCGGCGGCGCCGTCCCGGCGACAAAACACCGGCACCATGGGCTCCTGACCCACGACGAAGGCGATCGGCTCCCGGCGACCCGCGAGGTCCACTCCCCTAAGTGTGGGGGGTGACACGCGGCGGGTAAACCGAGCGAGGACGTACTCCCCTTTGACCGTTCGAATCCAATCGGCGCCGCCCTCGGAAACCCGCTGATCGACAGCCAAGAAGAACGCCTTGGTCTGACTCTCCACCCGCGCCCTCGCCGCGATGGAGGGCCGATCATGCCGCCAGACGCCGGCTTCGGTCACCTTGACGTAGTTGAACGGCAGGGGCTTATCAGGGTCGACGGGGCGAAATCGCGGGACCAGGCTCGCCGCACTGCGGCCGACGACGATGCCGCTGGCCGAGCAGATGTAGCCGTTCGGGCTCTCGAGCCACTGCCCCTTGCGCTCTTCACCGACGCAGGCGCGCTTCGTCGCCGCCGGCCGGACCGGGAGACGCTGTCCGCGACGGGTCCGCCCCACCACTTGGCCCGTCGCGGCCGCGGCATCGAAGATCGGGACGTCGAACTGACTGATGTATCCCCAGTCTTCGTACCCCGAGGGAAGCTGGGCCTCGATGTCGGCGGTGGTCCTTCGTTCCCAGCCGTCGGGGATCCCGACGTAGGCCGCAGAAAGGACCACTGCGGCCAACACGACAAGGGGTCGAATCATTACCGCCGACAAGAATATCAGGACCTTCAGGGAGTACAATCGAAGGTTGAGATCACGGAGCGACAGCGGTCACAGACTCGATGGCCCCTCGGGCGACGTCGTTGGCACCTCGGGAAACGCGGCCGCCGTCTGGAACCCTCCCGACAGGTTCTTGACCGAAAAACCGCGCTGCATGAGCAATCGCGTCGCATAGTAGGCCCGCTGACCGACGGCACAGTACACGAACAGCGTCCCTTCCGATGGTAGCTCGTCGATTCGATCCCGGAGAGCCTCGAGGGGGATGTTCTTGGCCCCCGCCACCGCGCCGCGGATCACCTCGCTCGGGCCACGCACGTCGACCACCGTCACCCCATCCGGCGCGCCGCCGGCCATCGCGGCCCAGCTCTCGACCGGGAGGTCTCCCCGCACCACGTTCGCGGCGATCATGCCCGCGAGGTTGACCGGGTCTTTGGCGGCGCCGAACTGCGGCGCGTAACACAGCTCGGCTTCCTCGAGGTCGAATACGGTCCCGCCCAGCTGAACCACGGTGGAGATCACGTCGATTCGACGCGCGACGCCCTCCTCTCCTATCGCCTGCGCGCCCAGTACCCGGCCGTCGGCCGGCCGGAAGATCAGCTTCATGTGAATGGGCTTGGCCCCTGGATAGTAACCAACGTGGTGCCCGGGGTGCAGATAGACGGCCTGGTACCCGCGGTCCCCGGCGCCGCCGCGCTCGAAGCCGAGCTTGGTCAGCGTCCGCTCGTTCGCCCCCGTACACGCCGCCGTAAGCCCGAAGCACCCCACGACCGCCGTCCCCTGCACGCCCCGAAACGCGGTCGACCGCCTGCAGATCGCGTCGGCCGCGATGCGCCCCTGGCGATTGGCGGGGCCCGCGAGGGGAAGCATAACCTCCACCCCGGTAATGGTCTCGTGAACCTCGATCGCATCGCCGACCGCCCACACGCCGGCGGCGCTGGTCCGCATCTGTTCGTCGACCTGAATGCCGCCCCGACGTCCGATGGCCAAGCCTGCGTCGCGGGCCAGCTCGACGTTGGGCCGAAGCCCGACCGCCATGATCACGAGGTCTGCATCGAGGGCGACGCCGCTTCGGGTCCGGACGATCAGTCGATCTGCGGTCCCGCGTTCGAACGCGACCACCGCATCGCCGAGGTGCAGCGCCACGCCCCGATTTCGGAGTCGGTCCTCGACCAACCGCGCCATCTCGGGGTCGAGGGGGGCCATGACGTGGGGCGCCAACTCGACCAGGGATACCAGCAAACCCCGATGGGCGAGGTTCTCGGCCATCTCTAGACCGATGAAACCACCCCCGACGACAACGGCGCGGGTCGCTCGATGCTCGCTCAGCCACCGCCGGATCCGCGTCGAGTCGGGAATCGTGCGGACGCTGAAGATCCCGGCCAGATCCGTCCCCGGAATCGGGGGGATGAGCGGATCCGCCCCCGGCGACAACACGAGCGCGTCGTAACCCTCGGTCCTAACCTCGCCCGTCGGAAGATGGCAAACCTGAATCGTCCGTCGCTCGGTATCGATCGACGTCACCTCGGTCATCACCTGGACATCGATTCGAAATCTCGACCGAAACAGCTCGGGCGTCGCGACCAGCAGATCCGCCTCGTCGCGGATGACGTCGCCGACGAAGTACGGCAGACCACAGTTGGCGAAAGAGACATGAGGGCCGCGGTCGTACACGACGATCTCCGCCGCTTCGTCGAGCCGGCGTAGGCGCGCCGCGCACGATGCGCCGCCAGCGACCCCGCCCACGATGAGGATTCGTTTGGGTGCTGTCATAGTGTGTTAAAGCCTGCTGTCGTCGATTGGATTCGAACCATGAACGAAACGATCGTTATCGACCCACGCTTTTGCGGACCCCGACGCTCCGGCAACGGGGGATATGTCAGCGGGCTCATGGCCGCGTTCATCGACGGCCCGGCCCGAGTGTCGCTTCGCTCCCCGCCTCCCCTGTCTACCCCCATCCGAGTCGAGCGGGATAGCCAGGGGATCGTGGCCGTCCACGGTGACACGATGGTCGGAACGGCAGCACCGGCGACCGTCGCCGCACAGATCCCCTCCATCCCCGAGGTATCGGCCATCGAGGCCGCCCGTGCCCGTTACGAGGCCGAAAGCGATGATCACGCGCTCCCGTTTTGCTTTGTGTGCGGTCCGCGCCGCACGGCGGGCGACGGGCTGCGATTGTTCACCGGTCCCGTCGACGGCTCGCCGGTCAACGCGGACTTCTGGACCCCGGATGAGACCCTCGGTGACGAGCAAGGCCTCGTCCGCCCGGAGTTCCTGTGGGCCGCCCACGACTGCCTGGGGGCGTTCTCACTCCGAATGAGCGACCGACTGTGTCTGCTCGGTGCCCTGGCCGCCGATGTCCGCCGGCGACCGAAGGTCGGTGAGCGCCTCGTCGTCCTGGCTTGGCCCACCGGTTCCGAGGGCCGCAAGCACGGCGCCGACTCGGCCCTCATCGACGCCAACGGCGCCCCGGTCGCCATCGCGAACGCGCTGTGGATCGAGATTCGGGACCCGGCTTTTCTGAAGAAGCTCAAGTCCGGCGACGCCTGACCGCCCCCGTGGTGGCCGCGCTGCCGTAGACCGGCCCGTTCGAGCCCTCCGGGGCGCGGTTGTTACCGCAGCCTGAGAACGTCGGAGGCGGCGAAGATCGGCGGGACCTGGAGGCCCAGCGCCGCCGAGCTGTACAGGCCGGGCGGCACGCTAATGTCGGCCAGATAGAGCTCCCCGACGTGCTCCGACACCCCAGGCGCCCGAAGGCCTTCCTTGGGCAGGGCGAGGGTCACCGTGGCGTCCGCCTGAATCGCGGGCGAGAACACCTGTCCAGTCGTGGTATCGACCCCGGAGGGCGCATCAAGGGCGAGGATGGACGCCGCGTGGCCGTTGGCCCACTCGATGGCCGTCGCGGCCAAGCCCCGAGGGTCGCCGCGTAAGGCATACCCGATCACCCCGTCGAGAATCAGCGCCACATCGAGGTCGGGCGCCAGGGCATCGGCCCGCTGCACCGGCACGTCCATCGACTTCAGAATGGAGAGCTGATGGGCGGGCACCGGGGTCATCTTATCCTCCGCGGTGACAAACACCTGCACGTCAGCGCCCCACGCCGCGAGCCGTCGGGCCGCGACCATCGCCCCCCCGCCGTTGCCCCCCGGGCCGGCGAGCACCGCCACCCGACGCCCCCCTGGCGCCCCCTGCAGGAAACGAAGCTTCGCCACGAGGGCAAGGCTTCGGCCCGCGTTCTCCATCATTTGGATGAGTTCGATCCCGTAGTCTTCGATCATCGCGCGGTCGACCTCGATCATCTGCTCGGTCGTCAGCCACGGGATCTCGGCATCAAGGCGGGGAAATGGGGCGTTCGTGTCGTTCACGCGAGTGAGATGGGCTGGGCGGGCAAAAGGTTACCAGGACCTACTCGCATTTCGGCTCGCCAATGCCACTTTCGCTTAAAAAGACCGCCCTGGACCTCCGATACAGCTCTCGCCTCGGCGAAGCCCCGACGTTGATTCGGCTCGCCAACGACCGATACCTGAATTAGGGCGAAGGCATGCAGCGGATCTTGGTCATCGGCGCCGGCAAGTCCACGAGTGTGCTCATCGAGTACTTGCTCGAGCAGGCCGAGGCCCTCGACTGGGGAGTCACGGTCGCCGACCGCGACCTCGAGCTGGCCAAGGAGCGAATCTCGGGCCATCCCCGCGGAGATGTCGCAGAGCTCGACGCCGCCGATACATCCCTGAGAGACCGTCTGATCGACAGCGTCGACCTCGTCGTCAGCATGCTTCCTGCCCATATGCATCCCCCGGTGGCCCAGGCCTGCGTCCGCTACAAGAAGCACTTCGTGACCGCTTCCTACGTGTCATCGGCGCTTCGAGATCTCGACGAGGCCGCGGCTCGGGCGGGGATCACAATGCTCAACGAGATGGGGGTCGACCCGGGCATCGACCACATGTCGGCGATGAGAGGCCTCGACGAGCTGCGCAATGGCGGCGCTCGAATCATCCGGTTCGAGACCTTTACCGGGGGCTTGGTCGCGCCCGAATCCGACGACAACCCGTGGCGCTATAAGTTCACGTGGAACCCGCGCAACGTCGTGTTGGCGGGGCAAGGCGGCGTCAAGTTCAAGCATAATGGCCGGTACAAATACATCCCGTACCATCAGCTGTTTCGTCGCTACGAGCCGATATCGATCCCTGACTACGGCGACTTCGAGGTCTATCCGAACCGTGACTCGCTGCGCTACCGAAGCCACTACGACCTGTGGGACGTCGAAACCATCTATCGAGGCACGCTCCGACGGCCGGGCTTCTGTTCGGCGTGGGATGGGCTGGTGCAGCTTGGCTTGACCGACGATTCCTACGAGCTCGAAGACGTCGCGACCATGACCTACCGTGACTTCGTCAACTCGTACCTCTGGTACGATCCCGATATCTCGGTCGAGCTGAAGCTGCGTGCCTACCTGAAGCTCGAACTCAATTCCGCGGTCTTCGACAAGATCGAGTGGCTCGGTTTGCTCGAACGGGAGCCGATCGGCCTCGATCGCGCCACGCCGGCCCAGGTGCTTCAAAAGCGCCTGGAGCAGAAATGGGCGCTCGGCCCCGCCGATAAAGACATGATCGCCATGCTTCACATCACCGAGTACGAGGCGGACGGCCAGCGGTGGCGGAGCCAGTCTTCGATGGTGACCCTCGGCAGCGACCCGGTCCGAACCGCGATGGCCAAGACGGTGGGGCTGACCACCGGTATCGGCGCCAAGCTCATCTTGACCGGGGTCATCGATCACCGCGGGGTGGTCATTCCGACCCGTCCCGAGGTCTACGGACCCGTCCTATCCGAGCTCGAGCGGTATGGCATCCGGTTCCGTGAGGATCGGCAGCGCGTCGAATGACGCGGCTGGGAAGCTCGTGTCCCGTCCGGGAAGGAAGTACGGGACACGAGACGACGCGGGTTCAGCGGCCGGCGGCCGTATTGAGCGAAGCCGCCGACGCCGTGGCGGGGTTGACCACGTGGATCTCGACCCGCCGATTGCTGGCGCGCCCTTCCGCCGTATCGTTCGGCGCGACGGGCTCGGTCTCCCCCCTGCCGATGGCCTGGACCCGCGATGAAGAAAGGCCGCTTCGAACCAGATACGCGCGAACGACCTCCGCCCGCCGAAGCGACAGTTGCTCGTTGTACGCTTCCTTCCCGAGGCTGTCGGTGTGGCCGATGACCTCGATGCGTCGATCTGGCGCTTGCTCCTCGAGGACCCCGGCGACCTGACGAAGCCGAGTCTTGGCGATCGGCCGCAGCTTGGCCTTGTCGAATCCGAACAGCACCGAGCCGTTGATGGTGAGGATGAGTCGATCCTTCTTGCTTTGCACGTCGACGAACTTCGCGAGCCTTCGGTCGACCTCGACCAGCCGCCCCTGCATGCGTTCGCGGTCCGCTTTGAGCGCCGCGATGCGAGCCTCCAGAGCTTCGGCCCGCTTCTCAGCCTTGCGCCGTGCCTCCTCGAGGATCGCGGTTCGCGTGTCGCCCGCCGATTCGACCTCCCTTTTGAGCTTCCTACGCTGACCGTCGGACTCCGCGACCTGCGCTTGTCGCTGAGCAAGGTACGCGAAGTGGACTTCCTCCGGAGACTGCGGCCCCGCCGCTTCCGCCTTCTTGAACAGCTCCTTGGCGCTCTCCAGCTCTCCGGGCGCGTATTCTCCGCCCGCCCCCTCCTGCGAGGAGGAAATCGCTTTCGCGGCGTCGCTGAATTGCACCGACCTTTGGGCCGTCCCGCACCCGACGGCAACGCCCATGATTCCGATCATCAACAGTCGTTTGGCGCCTCTCACTTGATCCCCTCCTCCATCGTCCGAACGCGCAGCGCGTCAATCTCCTTGTTGATCCGGCCAAGCTCCGCCCGCATCTGATCCTCCTTGGCGATCGCGAGGGCCAGCCGAGCGTCGTACTCGGCTTTCTCCAGGGCGCGATGCGCGTCTTCGTGATCCCCGTCCTCGATCAACGACCGTGCCGACTTGAGCGACGTCCGCGCCTTCTCCAGGTACAGACGGGCCTTCGGGCTGTTCTCGGTGTCGACGGCCTCGACGGACTTTACCGCGGCCTCCGACTGAATGAGTTGTTTGCTGGGGACGGGCGCGCTCGCGCACCCTGAGCTGGCCAGGATACCGGCGGCGCCGCATAGCGAAACCACGATTGCTCTACGCATGGGCGGCAATTCAGCAAAGGTGGTGCCAGGCCTACGACTGAGGATTTGGCGCCAATGCGTGACAATATGTCTCGGTGGGGAGAAATGGATGAGACAAGTCCGCTTCGCGCTCGATCTCCGGCCCATTCCCGCGACGCATCGCTTCAGTAGATTGACGGGACCGGCGCCGGCATCCATGGCCGGGACGCCCGGCTTCAGGCCAACTTTCGACGCGGCTGGCCAGGTTCGCCGGCGCCCTTCTGCACTCGAGCGTTCTTCGCGAAGGTGATGGCCATGACCTTTGGGTTCGGACTCGGCGCCGACCGGTGGCGGTACCGCCGCGGTGGGGTCAGGCGCGGTGCGCCGACCGAGTGGTCAAGCCTGACCGCTCCGGGGGCCCCTTTCGCCATAGTCGTATCGAGGAGAGAGCGCGGGAAGGTCTGCCCGGGGGGCTCGGTTGACGGCCGTGAAGCTCTCTGGAATGACACCGGCGATGGCGAGGCCGCCGGCAGGAGCTGCATGACCGAAAGACCTGACGTGATCCCTCTCGTGGTCGACCTGGACGGAACCCTCGTCGCCACCGACACCCTGTGGGAGTCGGCGGTGCTCGCGGTTCGCAATGTCCCGCTCGCGTGTCCAGGCCTCGCCCTGTCCCTGTTTTCGGGCAAGGCGGGGTTCAAAGCGGCCCTCGCAGGGCGAGTGCTTCCCGACGCCTCGACCCTCCCCTACCGCGCGACGGTGCTGGAGTACATTCGCGCTGCGCGATCCCGCGGGCGTTCCGTGTAC
>JANQQN010000068.1 GCA_028289325.1 Myxococcota bacterium
ATATAGGCCCGCCACGCCTCGTCGCCCGAAGAGTACGCGCTGAACGCAGCCTCGCTCTCGCTGTCGGTCGCGAACGCCCGCCAAGCCCGCCACGCACGCCACGCACGCCAAGCGCGCCACGCCCGCCACGCACGCCACGCACGCCACGCCTCGGTCCCCGGCGCCTCGGTGAACGCGCGCCACGCCGCGTCGTCGACGAACGCCCGCCAGTGGTTGCCGCCGCTCATGGCCCGCCACTTGTCGTGCGACGTCGCCATGTACGCGCGCCAGTTCGTCTCGTTCGAGAACTTGTTCCAGGACTTCGACGTCGTGTACGCCCGCCACGCGTCATCCACGAACGCCCGCCACGCCGCGCCGTCGATCATCGCTCGCCACGCCGCGTCGTCCTCGGCGAACGCACGCCAACCGTCGACGAGGAACGCGCGCCATTGGGCCATCTCGCCGAACGCCCGCCAACCGGCCTCCACCGATGCCATGGCGCGCCACGCCCGCCACTGCGAGCCGGTCAGCGCCTCCGCTTCGTCGGCGAACGCGCGCCACGCCCGGTCGAACATCGCCCGCCAGGCATCCTCGCTCATGAACGCCCGCCATTGGCTCTCGTCGGTCAGCAGCGCTTTGAACGCCGCCTCCGCGAACGCGCGCCATTCGGCCTCCGACACCGCGTTCTTGCCCACGTCGGCGACGTAAGCGCGCCACTGCGCGTCGAGGAACGCCCGCCAAGCGTCGTCGTCCATGAACGCCCGCCACAGCTTCTCCATGAACGCGCGCCATGCCGGCTCGACGCTGGTGTTCAGCCAGTTACGCCCGGCCTCCGAAGTCAACCAAGCTTGCCACGCGTCGCCCGGATGATAGTTGGCCAACAGCCCGCTGTCGGCCGCCCACTCCTTGAGCTCGACGGTATAGTCGTCGACGAGCGGGACCTGAATGTTGGCCAGGCCCGTGTGCCACGCCACGCCTTCCGGCGAATCCAAAAACGCGTCCCAGAAGAAGCCTTCGTCGGTCGCGCGCCAATCCGTCCCGTCGGCGGTGCGAAGGTGGTTCGCCCAGCCCAGCCACGGCATGGTCTTGTTGACGATCTCGTCGGTCTCGGCGACCCAGTAGCCCAGCGGCGCCGGGTCGTCGGGGGGATAATATCCAAGGAGAACGAAGAAGTCGGCGTGGGGGTCACTGAGCTTCGTCCGGTTGGCGGCCTGAACCAGCGCCGGGATGTTCGCGCCACCGGAGTACGCGACGTCGGCGGCTTTGACCGCGTGGTACCAGTCACCGAAGGTCGGGTGCAGCACCTCTCCGTCCTCGGCGTCGGAAAAGACATCCACGGGCAGATACTGGAGCGCGCGCAGGATCACGCGGGTCGCTTCGTCCCTGGCGTACTGTCCGTAGTATTCCGAATTGTGGAGTCCAATGAACCCACCCAGCTGGGTCGCGGTGAGGCTGATGACCCGGCCATACTCGTGGATGCTGATCTCCCCCTGGCGCTTGCCCGACGCGATGTAACCGACGTTGCGGTGGATCATGGGGAACCCGGCGAAGAAATAGTCGAGGGTTCGCGTGCACTGCCATTTCCTTACGTCGTCATCGGTATGGAACTCCCCGTGCATGAAGGAGGCGTACTCGCCCACGCAGGGATCTTGGGTCACCATCGCGGACAGATAGTCGGCGTACGCTTCATGGATCGCGGCGCCCTGGACGCTCGCGATATCCGGCTGAATCCGATGCACGATCGCGTGCCCGACCTCGTGCAGGACCACTTCCGCGTCCGCGCCGTACCAGCGCCGCTCACCCTGGGCGTCGGTATGGTGACCCAAGGTGACCGCGCCTTCCTCGGCCTTGAAGTAGGCGTTCGTATGGTCGCTATGCACGTCGATGGTCAGCGTGTCGGGCAGGAACTCCTCCGCGAGCCCCAGGTCCGTGAACCAGTCGTACAACTGCTTCACGTGGTGGTAGGCGTTGAACTGGTCGAGGGTCGCGGTCCCCTGGACGAGGTCGCCGTTGTAGATCGGGTTCACGCTCACTTCCCCGAACTCCGAGTCGACGATCGCGAACCGCTTGATCGCGCCGCTGGGCAGCTGCAGCTCGCCGATGAGCTGAGTCTTATCGCCGGCCAAGCGAACGTGTCCCTCATCGAGGCAGACCTGCGTCGGCGCCACCGATCTCATCCAGTTCGGGGCGTACACCTCCGCAGCATAAGAGCAGGTCGAGTCCGAAGCCGCGGCGACCATCGGCGCAGCGACCAGCGCCGCCGTACATATCGTCGTCAACCATGCGTGTGGGTCTGGAGTTCTAATTCTGGGCAACATGACCGGCGACCAATGCACTTTGTCGGCCATGCCTGATGACCGGCGAAGCCCAGGCCATCCGTCGCCATGCCGCCGAAACGACCCGGTCGAATTGACCGGATCCTGACCTTTTGACCCGGTTCGGCCGAGCCCCTCCGGCTTCCGTGCAAGCAGCAACCGCTCACCCATGCCGGCCGGACCCGGTTCCAGCGGTCCGCCCTACCCTCCGAGGCGTCCCGAGACTCTAAACGAACGCTCGCTGGAGGCCCCCGACTCGTCGACGACCACCAGCTCGTGCTCGCCGGGCACCGGCACCCACCACAGCGGCTGGTCGGCGGCGACCGTGCCCAAGAATCGGCCATCCATGAACCACGAGAGCCGGTGAGCCTGGCTCTCCGCTTCCAGCGGAATCTCCTGCCGGTCCGCGGCCACTCCGGGCAACATCAGCGCCGTCTGCCCCGCCGCCGGCGACGTAATGCGAGGCGCGGCCCCGTGATCCGCAGCCGGACCACACCCCTTGGCCCAGTTGGGCGGCGCGGGTAGATCTCTGCGGTGCCCGCTCATCCAGCGCCGCACGCTCGAAGAGAGACGAAGGAAGGCCCGAGTGTCGTACGGTCGTCCGTGACGACATCCGGGCCGCATGGCAAGTCCGGTTTCCCGCTCGACGTCGACGGCAACGTGGTACGGACAGGTCTCGGTCGGAACCCGGCGGGTCAACGCCCAGACGTGAACGCGGTGCGGGCAGGCTCGGCTCGGGCGATGGCCCGAGAAGCGACAGACCTCGACTCGGGTCAGATCTTCGGTGGGCGGCGAGGGTTCGGCCGGCCGGCGGCCAGCGGTCAACCCTTCGAGGATATCGAAGAGAACCGGCCCCGCGGCTTCCGCGCCGACCAGGTGGCGGCTGGGCTGGTTGTCGAAGTTCCCCATCCACACCACGACCGTGTACCGATCGTTCGAACCGGCCGCCCAGGCGTCTCGATGCCCGTAGCTCGTCCCCGTCTTCCAGTGCACCGTCGGCGGCACCCCCGACCACCGACGACGGCTCGGAAAGTCGGGGCGATCGCGGCTGCGCAGCGCGCGTCGGGTCAAGTACGCCGCCCCAGGGGCGAACATCGCCGCGGCGGTCCCCGCGCCGTCGGGCCGGATTCGGAGCGGCCGAAACCGGCCGTCTTGCGCCAACATGGCGTAAAGACCGGCCAGCTCGAGCGGGGTCAGCGCCAGACCTCCGATCGCCGACGATAGGCCATAGAATCCCGGCTCATCCAGCAGCGACTCGACGCCCCACGTCTTCAGGTGGCCGATGAACGGGTCCACCCCGATGTCGGCGAGGAGCTCGACGAACGGCACGTTGAGCGATCTCGCCAGCGCGGCCTCCAGGCGCACCAGACCGTCGAACCGCCCGTCGTAGTTCTTGGGCGCGTAGGTCCCGTAACGGAGAGGAACATCAAAGACGAGGTGCTCGGGCAGCGCCAGCCCACGGTCGACCGCCAGCGCATACAGGAACGGCTTGAGGGCCGAGCCTGGGGAGCGCGGGCGCGCAAACCCCGGAATCTGGCCGCCGTGGTCACGATCCCAAAAGTCGAAGTTTCCGACCAACGCCCGGACCTCCCCCGAGCGATGATCGACCACCACCGCCGCCCCGTTGTGAATACCGAGTTCGCGAGCGTGAAGTCCGGCCTGTCGCATCGTCGCCTCGGCCAGACCCTGCGCACCGCGATCGAGTGTAGTCTCGACTCGACGCTGGGCCGCTCGCAGCCAGTACGCGGCGTGTTTGGCCTGACGCGGAAACGGCTTCAAGCGCCGGACCACCGGCGCTCGAATGACCTCCGCGACCACGTCTTTGGGCGTCCGCTCATGGGCCAAGGTGGACGCCAACCGTTCCGCGATGACGTTTCGTGCCTCGCGTAGGCGCCCCGCGTTGTCGGCCGACGGATAGCGCCGGCTCGGATTTTGAGGAACGGCGAGCAGAGTGCTGATCTCATCCGGACTCAGCCGATTCGGGCGATGACCGAAGTACGCGAGGGCCGCCGCTTCGATCCCCTCCACGTTGCGACCGAAAGGGACGTAGGTCAGGTAGTGGGCGAGGATCGTCGTCTTGTCGAAACGCGCCTCGACCTGCCAGGCACGAAACGCCTCCACGAGCTTGGAGGCGAGCGTCCGGCGGCGGGGCTCCCGAACCCGGACCAGCTGCATGGTCAACGTCGAGGCGCCCGACACCACCCTCCCCTGGGTCAGGTTCGTCCACGTGGCGCGGGCGACGGCGAGGAAGTCGACCCCTCCGTGCTCGAAGAAGCGCTTGTCTTCGAGGGCGACGAGCGCGTCGATGTACCGCGAATCGACCTCGTCGACAGAGCCAGGGATCCGCCACTTCTCGTCCGGGGACAGAAAGACATGAGCGAACGACCCGTCCCGGTAGGTCACGACCGTCGACCCCGGGGTGATGAAGCCGGCCGGCAGAGGGACCACCGCCGCCGCCAGCCGGACCGCGACCGCCAGCCCTATCCCGACCAGCCCCAGCCGCCCGACGGCCACCGAGGCGGGCCGGAGTCGCCGAAGCAACATCCGGGCCCTACGGCCGGTCCCGAGGTCCACTACTGGTCGTCCCAGGGGCCGCGAACAGTGATCCGAGGCCCTCGCTCCCTCGCCCACCGGGTGGGATCGTACATCGCCTCCGCCTCTACGGGGGGAACGGTGAACTGCCCGGCGGTGACCGCACGAAGCAGATAGATGAGCTTGACCGCTGTCCGCCGGGGCAAGGTCCCGAACGCTTCAACACGATCGTCCCGAAGGTTCATATGTTCGGGATACCAACGCTTTTGGGCATCGAACCAATCGGCGCGAAGGTCGCGGCCCAAACGTGGGTTCTCGATCTCCCATGCGGCCGGGAATCGATCGACGACCGCGACGTTCTGGATCGGCGCGTTAGAGGTGTTGCGGATGGTCAATTCGACATACACGAGGCTCCCGAGCTCCATCGGGACCTTGGGATCGATGATCTCTCCTCGTTCGTCTCGATATCGCCGCTGGATCTCGATCGTCTCTCCCCCGGTGCGCCAGTCGACGTCGGGCTTCACACCCTGACTCGATACGATCAGATAGACCTTGTCGTCGTCAGCGTGTTGGGTCCTGAGCACCAGCGATTCGTACTCACTCGCGCGAAACAACGAGAAAGTACGGTCACCCAAGTCTTCCTTCTTGCTCGGAATCGAGGCCGGCGGGAGCGCACGCCCGTTGGCCTCGAGCGTCGGGGCGGGGAACGAATTGGTGACCCGGCCCAGCATCTTGCCGAGCCCGGTGATGCCCCACGCCAGCTCTTGGGTCGTGTACCAGTAGCTTCGCTGACCGGTGAGTCCCTCGCCCACAACCTGCGCGAGTTCTTCGAGGTCCTCGCGGGGACCGAACAGGTCCACCAAAATGGAGAGCATGAGCCCGCGGCGACGGCGGTCAGAATAGAATGCCCACCCGTTTGTCCGGTCGTTTCGGATGGGGGAGCGGTCGGCCGCCATCAGCTCCGACTCGAAGCGTTGATCACCCGCGAGGTACAGGCCGGCTTGAAGCATGAACATCATCTCGTCGCGGTACTGAGTGTTGGTCCACCAGCGACGGCGCGGTTCGGCGCTCTCGAAGAAGCGCAGCAGGTCGAGCATCTCCGCTTTCGCGCCCCGCCCGCCGAGGGCCAAGGCATAGTGCATGTACGCGCGCGAAGCGCGGACGCGCGGTTCGTCCGACGACGTGGTCAACGCGCGGCGCATCCAGCTCAACGCATCATCTATACGGCTCTGCGGCAACGCGAACCCCTGCTTCTTGGCGTCGATAAGCGCATGGGTGGCGTACGCGGTGCCCCAGTACACGGGGCGCTGCGCCCCTGGCCAGTAGCCAAAGCCACCAGACGGGGTTTGCATGCTCAGGATCCGGTCGATGCCCCGCACGATGGCCTGCTCCAGCTTGGCTTCGTCGAAGGCCTTGGGGTCAACCGTCCGTACCAGTCCACCCAGAAACAGCATCGGGCGGAGGGTGGACGTGGTCTGCTCCACGCACCCGTACGGATAACGAACGAGGTACGGGAGGTGGTCGAAGACCTCGCCGTACGGATTGGCGGTCACCCAGAACTTGGTCGTCTCGGTCATCGGCAACCAGCCCTTTAGGTACGGCTTGAGGTCGATGTCTCCCGTCGGCAGCTCGATGCGTTGAACGGTCTTGGTCGTCGGCGCGTTGGCCAAAAACGGAACGTCGAGCGACTCGGAGACCTTGATGCCCGGCGCCTCGGCTTCGACCACCAGCCGGGCCGCGCCCACCATCGATCTGGCGGACAGTCGATAGATCACCGTCGCCTGGCCGTCCTTGGCCAGCTCCAGCTCGCGGACCGGCGTCCCCCGGACTTCGACCGGGCTCACGTCTTCGCCCAGCGTCGGTGCGCTCGCGGGCATGAGCGAAACGCTCTTCAATCGGACCGTCACCTTTTGGTCCCGACCGGACAGGTTGGTCAGGAACACCGGGACCTGCGCCTCGTCGCCCTGCACCAAGAATCGAGGCAGGGTCGCCTGCAGGACGATGGGGTCGCGCACCAACACCGAGCGCTCGCCGGACACCAGCCGCTTGGGTCCCGCCCCCACGACCATGACCCGCAGCTTCCCGCGGTACTTGGGCACCTCGAATCGCACCTTGAGCGGGCCTTCTTTCGGGACCTGCCGTAGCCCCGACCACAGCGCGACGGGCTTGACCATCTGAATTCGGCCTGGGCCACCCGGCCCGCCCCCGCCCGTGCTTCGGCCGAGATCCCCGGCCGGGAGACTGACATTCCACCCGATGGTCTCGAAGGTCCCCACCGCCAAGCGCTGCCGCCGGAACAGCTCCCGCACCGGCTGCGGCGTCTTGAAGTTCGTCAGCGACAAGATGCCCTCGTCGACGGCGGCGACGGTGACGTAGCTCGGCCGTTCACCGCCGGGCAGCTCGATCTCGACCTCGAGGGCCTGATTGGAGCGGACCTCGTCCGGCGCCTTGATCGTCACCTTTTGAATATACTGCTCGGGCCGAATGCGAATACTCCGCACCCCGTAGGACCGCGACGGAAGATAAGACTGCTCGCTCTCTTCGTGGGGATCCTTCAGCAGTAGCGCGCTGACGTAGACGTTGGGCTCGAATTCATCGACTTCAAACGACCACTTCACCGGCCCCGGCGTCACGTCTTGCCACCGGGCTTTCTTGACGCCGTCGGACTCCAGAGTCCACAGTACGCGCCCCGCATAGGGGGCCTCGAGGCTGACGTCGACCGTATCGCCGACCGCGGCGTCCGTCGGCCCTTTGATCTCGAGCGCCTCCGGCTTGAGCGGCCTCGGGGTGGCGTCGCCGTTGTTGTAGCCGTAATAACCCCACCACCAATACCCCCACGACCCGCCGAGCTGAAGGTCGCCGAGCACCTCACCGGCCCGAGCCCGAACCACGAAGGCGGGGGCGGTCTCCGGGGTCTGGAGCGCGATTTTGAACCGGCCGTTGTCGACCTTGGCTTCGAGCTGCTGGGTCTTCACGAGGTGGGTGTGGCGACGGTTGGTCCACCGGCCCTCGATGTTGTCGTAGACCCAACCGTACTCCCGCTCGACCTTCAAGAGCTCGATGGTGACTCGCTCGACCGCATCCACCACCTTGCCGTCCCAGTCGACGATGACCCCCTCGACGGTGAACGTCCGGTCGCGCTTGACCTGGTCGACGCTGCTCTTCAGGCCGACGTACGTCGGCGCCGGATGGACCATGGCCGTGGCTCGGCCTTGGGTCGTGCGGCCCGAACCAGACTCGAACACCGCGACCTGCGCCGACAGTCGGGTCGTTCCCAGGATCTTGCCTCGGCCGGTGAGGGCCGGGCACGCAAGCTCCCCTTGGCCATCAGCGTCCAACGTGCCGCTGACCTGACCGAGCTGCACCGCGCGAAGCGGTTGGTCACGCCACACGCCGAACGTGTAGCCCGGGTGTTGCTTCGGCGCGAACTGCGCGGGGGTGAGCTGACAACGAAGGTCGTACCGGCTCCCGGCGGCCGAGCCTCCGAACAGGTACCGGGCCGAGACCTCGATCTTCGCATCGTCCTCGGCGCCGAAACTCTTCTCGGCCGCGGAAGCGGTCACTTCCATGCGCTCGGGAACGAACTCCTCCACGCTGAACGCGTAGGACGCAAGGTACGTCTTGCCAGCCTTGAAACGCGCCCGGTACCGGCCGGTGTCGGCGAAGTCCGCAAACTTGAAGTCGGCGCTCACCATGCCCGCCTCGTTGGTGGTGACGGAAAGGCGCCGGGTGACCTTGCTCTTGGGGTCGAGCAGCTCGATCTGCACGGGCATGTCGACGGGAGGGGCCTCATCTTTATCCGTCCGAATGATGCCCACGATGTGCGCGGTCTCGCCGGGCCGATAAACCCCGCGGTCCGAATACACCGACAGCCGATACGGCATGGCGCGGGTCGCCGTCGCGCCGTGGACGTCGAACCCCGACGTATCGAGACGAAGCTGATCGAACCGAACGAACGTGAAGTCATCTTCGAACCGAGCGATCAGCGCGAAGGGCTCCGTCTTGTCGACGGCGTCCTCGTCGACGGTCGCCAGCGCGCACCCGCCGTCGCCGTCGGTTTGGCACGTCGAGATCTTGCGACCGCTGTACACCACCATTTCCACCGACGCGTTGGCCACCGGCGTGTGGTCATGCGCGTTGAGCACCCATGCCCTGACCGTTCCGTCGCGGTGGCGCTTGGCGATGACGTTGAGGTCGGTGACCGCAAACCGCACCGTCGACCGAGCCCGACCTCCCTTACGCTGCCGCACCTCGACCTCGACGAGGCCCGGCGGGGGCTTCGGAAGATAGTTCGGAAGCGAAATCGAGGCGGTGACCATCGCGTCCGGCTTGCCCTTGAGATTCAGACGTTCGTCGACGAGCAGATCGGAGTTTCGGTAGCTCGTCGCTTCTCCGCTCTCCGAGAGCCAGCGAATCACGTTGTCTTTGGTGACGTGACGGACCCGCAGCCGGATCTTGGAGACGTTGAGATGCCGGATGGCGAGAGTCCCCCACGCCGACTGGGGCAGATACCGCCCCTGCGCGACGAACTCGAGCTTCGGCGCCCGGGCCGGAATCTCGACGGTGCGAGTGAACAGCGACGGGATCACACCGCCGTCGACGGTCCGAGCGCCGGCGTCGATGGTCAGCTGTACGGGACCTCGGGCGAACGGCGCGTGGATTCGGAAACCGCCCCGGGTCGGCGAGGTTCGAAACGCCAGAGGCGGATCCAAGTGGATGGCGACCTTGGCGGCCTCCTCGTCGAATACGCATCGCGGCGAGAGTCGGAAGCTCTGCTGAAGGTCGCGGTCCCAGAAACTGAGCTGGCGCCCCTGGCTGGCTTCATCATGGC
>JANQQN010000420.1 GCA_028289325.1 Myxococcota bacterium
CGGTTTGCACCTCCCATCCGAGCGAACGCCGACCCGTCGCGCGTCGCCCCACGAAGCATGACCCCGCAAAGATGGTCATCAAATGGAGTCACCCAACTATGAATCGGCGCTAGGCGCCTGACTCGGGGGTTCCGAGCAGAACGAAGCTCTGTAAGGAATCCATGAGACCGGTGACTAGATTCGCCGACACGTATCACGCCCTGTCCGAGAAGATATGGCCGCAACATCCGTTGCGAGGGGTGGCCGTGTCCGAGCCACCCCGTTTGGGTCACCGCCCGTATCAACTCACGCGTCGTCGGCCTTCGGCGCCGCGAGCTCGTACTCTGCTTCGCGATCGCTGGCCGCGACGCAATCCCACCGGGTGCCGTCCTTCGTACGAAACCCATAGAACTGGACGAGCTCATCCCTCGGCTTCACCGGGCTCCCGGGCCGCCAGATGGTGTGAATCGCGGCCTGCCGATGCCTAACACTCCGGGCAGGAATGCTGACGCGAAACTCCAGGTCAGCCGTGGACTGCGGATGGCCAGCAAGGTGCCATGTGGACCCTCGGTCGTCCCAAAGCAGCTCGATGGCCCAGTCGTGATCCGGCAAGCCGGTCCGCGAATACGCCCGCCCACCGTAGCCGGTAGGCCACGCAAAGCCTCCGGCCGCGGTCCATCGCGTTTGATGCGGTCGCAGCCACTTCGAACACCGTCCGATCGTGCTGACGACGATCCGCGAGCCGGCGCCGCGACTCAGGAAGGTGGCGTCGGCGTAGACCTCGTCAACGACGGCCTCCCAGAGGCGAATGTCGTCATCCTCGCGGTCGAGCTTGGCCCGCACGGCGTCGGCGATTTCATCCCATGGTCGGCTCATCGTGTTGCTCCACCCGTTCTCACACGGAGACTTCCTCGGCCGCATGAAGCGTCGTCACTCGCCGACGGACCCGATAGTCGTACCCGCGCTACCTCATTCGCTGACGTCCCAGAAGTCGTAGAAGTTGAACCAGTTGGTGGGCGCGATGCGAACGAGCCGCTCCAGGTGGTCGCTGTACAGACCGACGTACTTACGGAGGCCGGCATCTCGGTCCTCGCGGGGCAACACCACCCGTTCCGCGAGGCGCTGTGCGTAGACCTGGTACCGGTTGCCGCCGCGATAGATCGCAGCCACGAAGTACACCGGGCAGCGCATGGAGGCGGCGAAGACGAATGGTCCCGCGGGAAAGCGGGCATCCTGGCCCAAGAACGGCACGACGACGGACTTCTCGGCCTCGACCACGCGATCCGCAAGCACGCCGACATGGTGGCCGTCCTCGAGCCGGCGACGGACCTCGAAGATCGCATCGAGTCGACCTTTGTCGAGATCAATGAGGCTGGCCGCCAGCTCGGGATTGAGGTGCTGTAAGACGGCGGTGACCATCTTGGAGCCGCCGGTGTTGACGACGGTACTGACCTTCAGGTCGAAGTGACGCGCCATGCCCGCGAGAGCCTCGAAGCTGCCCACGTGGGCGCCGAGGAGCAGTGCGCCTGTCTTTGCGTTCTGCAGCTCTTCGAACAGCTCGCGAGGGCCGAGATCGAACTCGAAGCTCGAGGTCTTGCCCTGAACCAAGAGCACGCGATCGAGCGCGACTTGGCCGAAGCGAAGCAGGTGGCCGAACACGTCTGCGGTGCGGTGCGGCTGGTCCAGCCGCTTGAGCAAGTCTCGCGACGCCCTCCGAGCCTTGGTCGAGAAGGCGAAGAAATACACCATTACGAACCACAAGATGGCTCGCGCAAAGGTGCGGCCTCCGATCCCCACCGCCCAGACCATGGCGCGGATCCCCAGCACCGAGCCGCGCTCGGGAATGCTCAGCCAGGAAGAGGACGACCGAGACGCGATCGCGGACTCGGACTCATTCGTCACGAGCTAGCTTTGTTCTGGCGACGGCCAGGCGCCGTGGGCGGCGAGATGCTCGGCCAGCGCTCGAACCGAGCCGAAGATCTCGGTCACCGACTCCGCCGACGGGTCGATCTTGACTCCGAAATGCCGCTCGATGCCGAGCGCCAGTTCGATCCCATCGACCGAGTCCAGGCTCAATCCCGAGCCGAACAACGGCGCCTCGGAATCGATCGTGTCTGCCGTCACATCTCTAAGCTGGAGGGTCTCAACGATCACCTGCTTGAGTTCGTATTCGCGTTCAGCCTGACTCAAGGCGTCCCCCACATCTCCTGCGGCATAGACCAACACCCCGAAGATACGCAAGACAGAGCGAGCATCGGGGAGCAACCCTACCGAAGCCGAGCTCGGGTCCGGTTGCTCATCCTGAGCCCGAAGATGGCGATTGGGAGCGTGCGATGTTCGGACGACGTCGAGCGAGCCACGCCCGCGGCCCAACGGTCCTCTTCACAGGTCTTTCTGCTATGAGTCTGCGCGTATGAAAGTCGCCGTCACCGCGTACAGCGCTTGCAACGGCATGGGGATGCGTACAGCGGAGGTGCTGACGAATCTTCGCCACGGCCAACACGGTCTCGCGCCGGGCCGTTTGGACATCCCCACCCCCACGACGTGCGGCGCGCTTCCCGATGTTCTTCCGGAGCTTCCGCCGACGGCAGGGCGGGCCGCGACGCGCCAGCTCCAGATCGGTTGGCTCGCCTACCAAGAGCTCGCCGACGCGGTCGCGGAGGCCGTCGGGAGATACGGCGCAGACCGGGTGGGGGCCGTTCTCGGCACGAGCACCGGTGGAATCGCGTACACCGAAGACGCCTACTTCCGCTGGCGCAAGTCCGGTCGGCTCCCCGAGAATTACCGACTCGAACGTCACGCCTTCCACGACATCGCGCGGCTGCTCCGCAGTCATGGCGGCTGGACGGGCCCCAGCTTCATGGTGTCGACCGCGTGCTCCTCGAGCGGGAAAGTGTTCTCGTCCGCGCGTCGATTGCTGCGTTCGGGGCGGTGCGACGCGGTGGTGGTGGGCGGGATCGACAGTCTCGCGTACACCACCGTGCGCGGGTTTCAAAGCCTCTACGCCGCGTCAGCAGAGCCATGCCGGCCGTTCTGCAAGGACCGCGACGGGATGAACGTCGCCGAAGGGGCCGCATTGCTCCTCCTCGAACGCGACCGGCCTTGCACCGTCTACCTCAGTGGGATCGGAGAGAGCGGCGACGCGTTTCATATGTCGAAGCCTCATCCGGAGGGGCGGAGCGCGATCACCGCGATGCGCGACGCTCTGCGTGACGCGGGCCTCGAGGCCGCGGACATCGACTACGTCAACGCGCACGGGACGGGCACCAAGCGCAACGACACCGCCGAAGCGTTGGCCATAACGGAGGTGCTGGGTCGGGACGTTCCGGTCGTTTCCACCAAATCCTACACGGGACATCTGCTCGGCGCGGGCGGGGCAACGGAGGCGATCTTCGCCGTTGCTTCGATCGAACAACAGTGGATCCCCGCCAACCTTCGCCTGGAACCCATTGATCCCGAGATCGAACTCAACCTACCCTGTGAGCGCCAGGAAACGCCGGTCCGCCACGTTCTTTCGAACTCCTTCGCGTTCGGGGGCAGCAACGTGAGCCTGACGTTCTCGGGGAACGCATCATGACCACCTCGACGGTATGGGGACAGGGCGCTTGGATGGTCGGCCGTCCCAGCGTCGCGGCGGTGCTCGGCGACGGCGAACAAGATGCCGCCGAGACCGAACCGGACGTCTCGACCTACCCTTCGCGGCTCATGCGAGCGACCAGCGTGCTGACCCGCATGAGTGCCCACGTCGCCGCGCAGGCGATCACCGCCGCCGGCGTAGATCCGTCGACGATCCAGTCCGTCTTCGGCTCCGCGTTCGGCGAGATCGCGATCGCCATCGAGCAACTCGAGATGATGGTCACCGACGACGGCCGGATCTCGCCGCTCACGTTCTGCAACTCCGTCCACAACACTTCGGCCGGGGTCTTCTCGGTCGCGAAAGAGAACCATTCGATGTCCACCAGCCTTGCCGCAGGGGAGCTCTCGCTCGGCTACGCGCTCCTCGAGGCGCAGGCCTTGCTCGACAGCGGCGTTCCCCACGTGCTGGTCGTGGTGGGGGACGAGCCCCTTCCCGAGCCGCTGCACAGCTTGGGTCGATGGCCGGCCTTCGCCGCAGCCTGGGTTCTGGGCCGTGAGGCGCCCCCCGGTGGAGGGCGGTCGATCGGCCCCGTCCATGATATCGCAGCGCCGATCTCCGACACGCCTGCAGAGCTGGACGACCACCCCTGTCGAGGCGCTTACGCCCTGTTGAGCGCGTTACACCAGCCCGAGACCAAGTCGGTCGTGCTTGGCGCCGAGGACGGGCAAGGCCTCGCGCTGAGCGTTTATGCTGAGAAGACCCAATGAGTGAGTCGACACGTTCCCCCGTCGCCAAAATGGACCCGACCGTCGCGGCCCAAGCGCTCGCGTTCGGACCGCTGATATTCCAAGCCGCTCGCGTGCTCCGAGACTCGGGCATTCTCGAGCTGCTTGACGAACATCCCGCCGGTTACGACGACGTAGAGGTCGCAAAGCGAACCTCGATGTCCGTGTACTCCGCTCGCGTTCTGCTCGAGGCGGGGCTGGTAGCGGGGATGCTGGAGCTCGAGGACAACCGGTATCGAGTCACGGTCGTTGGCCGCCTCATCCAGCGGGATCGGATGACTCGGATCAACATGGATTTCGTGCACGACGTGTGTTACCAGGCTGGATTCCACCTCGAGGAGGCGCTGCGCGAAGGCAAGCCGGCCGGACTCAAGGAGCTCGGCGACTGGTCCACGATCTACGAAGGGTTAGCCGAGTGCAGCGAACAGGTGCGCGACAGCTGGTTCTCGTTTGATCACTACTATTCGGACATCTCGTTTCGCCGCGCGTTGCCCGAAGTCTTCCGCCACAAGCCGCGATCTCTGCTCGACGTCGGAGGGAACACCGGGCGGTGGTCTTTGCAGTGCTGCAAGTACGATCCCGACGTTCGGATCACGATCATGGACCTCCCCGGGCAGCTGGACGACGCGCGCGTTGCGATCGAAGAGGCAGGCCTCGCCGACCGGGTCACCCTTCATGCGGGCAACCTGCTCGATCCCGACGTCCCCATGCCCACCGGCTTCGACGCGATCTGGATGAGTCAGTTCCTCGATTGCTTCAGCGAAGAGCAGATTCTGACCATCCTCCAGCGCTCGGCAAAGGCGCTGGCGCCCGGGGGCCGACTCCACATCCTGGAGACCTACTGGAACCGCCAGCCCAACGAAACGGCCCGCTACTGCGTGGTCGGCACCTCGCTGTATTTCGCAGCGGTGGCCAACGGCAACAGCAAGATGTACCACTCGGATCGAATGATCGAGCTGCTGGGGCGCGCCGGTTTTCGAACCGTCCACGACGTCGACAATCTGGGCCCGGGTCACACGCTGCTGAGCTGCGTCCACGACGGCGGGGAGTGAGGCCGTCGACGCCGGCCTCCGATCAAAGCGCCGCACGGCTGGACGTCGTCTGTGTAGAAGACCGGTCAACGAACGACAAGGCGTCGACGATGACTCTGGGCCTGCCCTGGCTCAACAATGGGCGTCCGAGAACGCACGATGAAATGGGCCGGCCTCGAGCGCTGCGCGTCATCGCCCAGTGGTCATGCGCACGGCGAAGCCCGCGCCGGCCCCTCTTACCCCGTATGGGCCATCGTATCTTGGGAGAACGCTGTGGTATCCATGAGTAACGAGACCAGGCTGTGGCGACGCTCATCCCCTCGTTCAATAGTTGCAAGCCGAAGATGACCAGCGGGGAGCGGCTGTTTGCCCAACGCATCGAAGACAAGCTCGAAGACGACTACCTGATTTGGTACGACGTCCCCGTCGGCCCGAAACAAAGACATCCTGACTTCATTATCTTTCACCCTCGCCGCGGAATCCTCATCCTGGAGGTCAAGGACTGGCGAATCGACACCCTCCACCGCATCGACAAGTTCGAGGCCGCCATCTCGACCTCGGGCGGCCTGAAGCGTGTCAAGAACCCCTTGGAACAAGCGCGAGAATATGCCCATGAAGTTGCAGACCTCTTGAAATCGGACCCAGCGCTCCGTCAGTCAGAAACCGCTCCCTTCCCTGGCCAGCTGATCTTCCCGTGGACCTTCGGCGTGGTCTTTCCCAAGATCACGCGGTCACGCTTCGAACAGGCGGATATCGATCGAGCGATCGCGCCGGATAGAACGATCTGCCAGGACGAAATGTTTGAGCGCGTCGACCCGGAAGCGTTCCAGCAGCGGCTATGGCAGATGTTCCCTTGGCAGCCTGTGGATGCCGTTTCGCTCCCGCAGATCGATACGGTTCGCTGGCATCTGTTCCCAGATATTCGAATCGGAGCCCAGCAACGCTTGGACCTTCGAGACGACGAAACCTCTTCGGACGGCCCCGACATCATTCGCATCATGGACGTTCAGCAAGAGCAGCTGGCACGCAGTTTGGGAGACGGCCATCGCGTCATTCACGGCGTAGCCGGGTCCGGCAAGACCATGATCCTCGGGTACCGCTGCCTTCATCTCGCCAAGACCGGGCACAAACCAGTTTTGGTCATATGTTACAATAAGAAGCTTGCCCAGCACCTCAGCGCTTTCGTCGAGTCCCGCGGTGTTCCGCCAGGACGAGTCGTCGTTCGAAATTTCCATAAGTGGTGCAGGGAACAACTTACCGCGTACCATGTCGCTTTGCCGGCATCGTCGAGGGACAACAGCGATTACTCCGAACAGCTCGTTCAAAAGGTCATCGCCGGCGTGGATCGAGTCCAGATCCCCTCCGGACAGTACAGCGCCGTTCTGATCGACGAAGGAAACGACTTCAAACCAGAGTGGCTGAAACTCGTCGTTCAAATGGTCGACCCCGAGACGAACTCGTTGCTGGTCGCGTTCGATGACGCGCAATCCATTTATCGTCAACATCGACGGAAGTTCAGCTTCAGCAGCGTAGGCATTAAAGCCCGTGGACGCACGACCATACTGCGGTTGAACTACCGAAACACATCCGAGGTCCTTCGGGTCGCATATGAATTCGCGAAGGACACGTTGACCCCTGAAGATCGCGACGAAGACAGCATTCCACTCATTCTCCCGGAGAGCGCGGAGCGACGAGGCCCTGTGCCGGAGTTGATTAGGCTCCCAAGTCTGGTCCGAGAAGGCGAGTACATCGCAGCCCGTTTCCGCGCTCTTCACGAACAAGGCGCCCCGTGGACCGATATGGCCGTTGTCTACCGCGAGAAAAGAGTCGGCGAAGAAATCACTCGTCAATTCAGGAAGGCGGGCATCAGAGCGCGATCGATGACCGACGGCCACAGGGCGCCAGATTCGACCCGACGCCACGACGGTGCCGTACAGATCCTGACATTTCACTCTTCGAAGGGTCTCGAATTTCCGGTCGTCGCGATCCCGGGTCTAGGGTTCTTACCCCGAGACCAACTGGATGAAGCCAACGAAGTCCGGCTGGCCTATGTCGCGATGACGCGGGCCATGGAACGCTTGATCATGACGTGCGATCGACCCTCGGCGTTCGTGAAGCGGACTGGGCTCCGTCCTCAAACGCTATCTCCTTAGTCGGCGCCACCGCGCGTCGGGCCATCTGAACGCAACGACGTCGCTACCGCGGGGCGCCTGCATGGTCATCGCCGCGACGTCTTGAGCGCCATGTCCAGGTCGGCGACGACGGTCTTCATGACCCCCTGCAGCATCGACAACTCGGCCGGCCGCAACCGCTGAGTCATAAGCTGAACGACCGCCGCGTGCTTCTTTACCGCTCGTTTGAATAGCCGGCGTCCGGCCGGGGTCAGGAAGACGCATCGGCTCCGCGCGTCCTCCGGATGGGGCGTTCGAGTGACCCAGCCCGACTTCTCCAGCCGATCGAGCAGAGCGGTGACGTTGCTCTTGGTCACCAGGAGTCGGGCGGCCACCTGCTTTTGGGATAGGCCTTCGTCCCGGGCGACGGCGACAAGAACCTCGTGCTGAGCCGTGCTCAGACCGACACCGTCAAGCTCCCGGGTGAGCAGACGCTGGCAGCGGGCGTAGGCTTTGACGACCTCGATCCAGGCTGAGTAGCCCGCAAGGTCATCGAGGTCATTGATCCGGTTCGGCATCGCTAAGGCGCAACGATATCATGCTCCTCCGTTTGGTTCACTTGCGAACTAAATCACCGGTCTCTAGATTTTGGTTCATGAGTGAACCAATAGCGGAGACGCGGAGGACCCCTGCATCGAGCCGGGCAGAGGCATTTCAGCTGCGGGCCCCGCCAGGATGGTGGCGATGGACCGAGGTGCGGGCGCTTGGGGAGGCGGCAGCACTGCTGCCTTCGGCACCTTGGTTGTGGGCGCAACCGCGGGGATCGGGGGACGATGTTCTCGTGATTCCCGGCTTCGCGACCGGGGATGGGGTCACCGCGCCGCTACGCTGGTACCTTCGACAGATGGGGTATCGGGTCCATCCGTGGGGGCTCGGCGTCAATCGCGGGAATCCGGAGGCCGACGCCGAGCGGCTGGCGGCTCGGAT
>JANQQN010000421.1 GCA_028289325.1 Myxococcota bacterium
TTCGAAGTCGGCTGACGTCCCCGAGGAGCAGCCCGGCCACCGCGGAGGCCAGCTCGGGCGCGCCTGAACTCGCCGCGTCGAACAGATCAAACAGCTCGTCGTCGTCGGCGAGAACGTCGGCTTGTCCCGCGATCAACCCCCGCTGCTCGGCGCGTGCGGCCCGGGCCGCGGGGAGCTCGGGCAAGGCGTCCCGGGTCGCTTGCAGCCACTGGGGATCCAGCGCCAACGCGGGGAGGTCGGGTTCCGGCAGATACCGGTAGTCTGCGGCCCCGCCCTTCGTCCGGGTGGCGCGGGTCTGGCGCCGGGCGGCGTCCCAGAGCCGGGTTTCGTCGACGAGGGGGGTTCCGGCGGCGAACGCGGCCCGCTGTCGCCCGAGCTCGTAGGCCAGGGCCTGCTCGACGTGGCGAAAGGAGTTGAGGTTCTTGAGCTCGGTCCGGGGGCCGTGCAATCGAAGGCTGACGTTCGCGTCGCACCGCAGCTCGCCTCGCTCCATGTGCGCGGTGCTGGCGCCAACGGTCCGAAGGACCGCCCGCAGCCGCTTGAGGAATCGGCGCGCCTCGGCCGGGCTGCGCAGGTCCGGCTCGGATACGATCTCGATGAGCGCCGCCCCGGCGCGGTTGAAGTCGACGCGAGTGAGGGCGTCAGGACCGTGGACGCTCTTGCCCGCGTCCTCCTCCAGGTGGATCCGGCGAATGCGGATCCCGCGCTGGCGATCGTCGTCGCCCAAGATGTCGAGTCGTCCCTCGGTGGCCAACGGTCGCCGGTGCTGGGTGATCTGAAATCCCTTGGGAAGGTCAGGGTAGAAGTAATGCTTGCGGTCCCACTCGCTGCGAAGGTCGACGGTACACCCCAAGGCGAGCGCCGCTCGGACCGCGGGCTCGATGACGGCGGGATTCAGGACCGGCAGCGCTCCGGGTAAACCGATGCTGAACGGGTCGATGTGTCGGTTCGGGGCCTCGGGCTGATGGTGGCGACGGGCCGGGCTGAACAGCTTTCGCGCCGTCGCGAGCTGAACGTGGACCTCGAGGCCAATGATCGCGGCGAGCGCCCCTGGAGGATGGGGCTCAGCCATCGCGGTCGGCCGGTGTCTCGGGGGCCGTGGTTCCCTCGGCCGGCTCGGCGACGATCCGGTATTTGCGACGGGCGTGGTGGGCGCGAAAGCGCTCGAAGTTCTCTTTGCGCGCGCGACGATGGAGCAGGAAGACCGCGACGAACAGCGCGGCGATGGCCACGAGTTGCCAAACGAGGGACACGGTTCAGGCTACCGTGTTCGACGCTGCAGGCCAAAACGGGCCGGGATCAAAAGAGCACGAGCTCCCCGGCGGGAACGTCTTCGTCACTGTCGGCCGGCGGGGGCGCCGCGGCCTCCACGGCGGAAGCGACGGCGGGGTCGCCAAAGCCGTCGATCTGGGTCTGAACGGTGTCCAGATTGGTATGGATCCGCTCCAGCGACTGCGCCATCGGGTCTTGGAAGGTCAGGTGAGATAGCGCTGTGTATCCCTCCTCCACGATCTGCTCGACGAATTGGCTGAGCTCGAGCGATTCCGGATTTGAGGACTGACCCTCGTTCTCGTCAACGAGCCGGGACACGTCGTCGAAGCCCTCTTGAATCCGATCCGACTGCTCGTTGATGACCGGGAGGAGGCGCGCGAGCTCGGTCGCTTTTTTGGCCACCGAGCTGTTGGCGCGTTGCACCGAGAGGCTCAGCTGGCGCATTTCGTCGGCGATGACGCTGAAGGAGGTGCCCTGATCGCCGAGCCGGCTGGCTTCGACCCGGGCATTCAGGGACAGCAGCCGAGTCGCGGACGCCATCGCCTGCACGTCTCGGCCCGCCTGGAGAATGGCCGATGATTGGGCCAACGCCTGGCTAACGATCTCCTCTTGCTTGCGAATGTTGGCTTGCACCTCGGTGATGAGCAT
The DNA here is from genome assembly GCA_028289325.1 of Myxococcota bacterium. Lineage (GTDB taxonomy): Bacteria > Myxococcota > Kuafuiibacteriia > Kuafuiibacteriales > Kuafuiibacteriaceae > JANQQN01. The sequence goes on from JANQQN010000421.1 coordinate 1,921, forward strand.
CGACATGCGGTTTCGGCGCTGGGCCTGAAGCTGGCGCTGTCGATGGATGGCGGTCGCGAAGGACTTCGACCGCTCGACGATGCGGCCGACGGAGGTGCCGATGGCCATCACCTCTCGTTCACTGGTCTGCTTGGCACTGTTCACGCGGCGAGCGATCTCTGAACGGCAGCTCGCGAACGCGGAGCGCAGCGCTCTCAGCGGCCCAGTCACCAACGATTCCTCGGTCGTCGTCGAATCCGAGTCGTGCGGTCGGTCGGTTCGCATGGTGATGTTCGTTATCGCGTGGGCTACGCCCCCGCGGTGAGTTTCTCCGCGGTGCTGACCAGCATCTGGGCCTTGAAGGGCTTGACCAGCCATCCCTTGGCCCCCGCTTGCCGAGCTCGCTTCATGAGCCCCGGTTGGCCCTCGGTAGACAGCATGATGATGGGCAGATCGGCGTTCGCGGGGTCCGCTTTGATCGTCTCGACCAGCTCGAGGCCGTTCATGCGGGGCATGTTGAGGTCGCAGATGACCATGCCTACGTCGCGGTGGGCCCGCATGGCTTCCGACCCCGCCACGCCGTCGTCGGCTTCGACGACCTCGAACCCCGCCTGGGTGAGGGCAAGCGATACCTGCTGCCGGGTGGATTTGGAGTCGTCGACCACCAAGACCTTCTTCTTGCGCATGACCCACGGATCATTCGGCCACCGCCGGCCGAGCTACACCGGGCACCGTCCCGGTGATCTCAAGAAGATCGGTGTCGTTTGGCACGGCCAGAGGGAGGACGCTCGACGGCGCGAACCAAGGTCGGGGTGTTCGGGGCAAATTGGGTTCGAGTGGGCCGCGCCGATGAGATGGGCGCGGCCCCCTCGGGCGTCTGTTTTCGCAGACCGAGAACGTTAGTCTCAAGTGCTCAGTTCGGGACGTTGGGCTACAGCTTTAGCCTATAATCGTTCAGCGAAGCGATACGACTCATCGTGAAGCGAAGGGCTCCGGCGCTTCTTTGAGAGGAGCGAAGACCATGAATCGAAGGTGTGTCACTCCGCCCTAAAATTGGACGCCCGGCCAGGCGCGATGTTCGATGAGGCTGATGACGGATTTGGAGGCCCAGGCAGCGATGGACGACGACGCCTTTCTCGCCGCCGGCGAGTACCGCAGCGGTGAAGATCGCCGAGCGAGCGCGCGAATTCCGTTGACCAAACCCGTCCGCGTGGGGCCGCCCGGCGGCTTCCCGCAGTCGCCGGTGTCCGCGGCTGACCTTTCGAGCGGGGGGCTGTTCATCGACGCGGATCGGCCGGTTCGGGTGGGGGCCCGTTTTTCGGTCCAGGTCCCGCTCGCAAGCGGTTCGTCGGTGTACATCGAGGAAGCGGAGGTCGTTTACAACCGACAGACGGCCAGCGCCCCTGGCTTCGGGGTCCGTTTCGTCCGGATGAATCCCGCCAGCGCGGCCGCGATCGTGCAGGAGATCGAACGCCTCAGCTCGAAGGCGCTCCGAAACTCGCCCCGTCCGGCCACCGAAGACCTGCCGACGCTGGCGCCCGCGGCGTTCGGGGGCGACGTCGCCGTCCATCCTTCGAGCCACCGGGAGTCGGTCCTGGAGCAGGCCCTCGACATCGACGCGTCGTCGGATTTCGGTTCGTCGGATCTTGCGACCCATGTGAGGTCGTCCCTGCCGTGGTGGCTCACGGTGACCGAGGGGTTCAGGCGAAACGCGCGGCGCATCGGTCTCGCGTTGGCCGCGGTCGCCGCGGCGACCGTGCTCGCAGCGACCGTGGTTTTCGTGTGGTCGAATCAGTGGGCGCCGCAGGCGGACGATGAGCGGGTGGCCCGCACCGCCATGCCCGCCGATACCCACCGCGCGCTGATG
>JANQQN010000439.1 GCA_028289325.1 Myxococcota bacterium
GTGCGCGGCGACCAGAAGGATCGGCAGGACCGACGACGCTCGTATCCAGCCAAGCGTAGGGTTCCGGAATCTCGCCGGTCGGCGTGCCTGCGACCTGGGCGAACGCGGCCTCGCTGGTCGACGCCATCAGAGGGTCGGACGTCGGGTCCTGCGCGACGTTGAGCTCGCGCTCCAGGTGGCGGACCTTGCGTTGGAGTTGATCGACGGTGAGCGAACTTCCGCTCGCCCCCATGACCTCGGCCTCGAGCTGCTGCACCCGTGTGTCGAGCTGCCTCAGCTCCCGCTCCGCCTCCGCAGCGTTCGTCTGCTCGACGGTCCGGTCATGCTGGGCCTGAACCTCGTTCAGCTCCGCCTTCTGCATCTCGTGGGCCTCGATATCTCCGATCAGATCGCTGACATCGGTCGTACCCAGGACCTTCATCAGCTTCCGGGTCGCCGCCGTGTCCAGCTCGTGGTTGCGATCCAATCGCTCCATCTGCTTCTCGAGGGCGGTCGCCTTGAGCCGATACCGATGCCGCTGCTCGAGGTCGTTAACCCACCGAAACCCGGCCCCGACCGCGATCAGCGCGCACGGAAGGTTGGCCAGCGCGATCGCCGGCCGGCTGGTGATCGCCGCGAGCACGAAACACGCGGCCGCCCCGGTCACCCCGGCCAGGAAATAGCGGTCGGTCCACAGCCGAGGCCCGGCCTGGGCGGCGTCGAGGAGCGAATCCCGTTCTTCGGTGACCTTCTGCCGATCCGTGGCGTACTTCTTCTCCCGGACCTTGTGGTTCTGCATCCGGTCCGCGAGGCCGTCGGGAAGGTCGTGAAACGCGGGATTCATCCGACCCTTGATGGACTCGATCTGCTTTCGTAGCCCGCGCAGCTGTTCGGCCGCGGTGGAGATCTCCGACCGCCGGGCCGAGATCCGGTCGAGTTCTTCCTGGGCTCGTTCGGCGCGAACCATCGTCTTGAGATCTCGCCGCAAACGGTCCAGCTGCCGGCGCTTTTCGCCGTCGCTCAGCTCATCGGGCCGAGGTTCGTTGTCCGGCGTCGCGAGCTCCGACTGGACGAGCGCGTTGTTGTAGTTCATCGCCGAGCCGATGCCCCCGAGCTGGCTATCGGCGCTCGGCAGGGGCCCCGCGTTGGATAGCAGTCTCGGGGGGGCGGACCGCAAGCTCGCCGGCGCCAACGGCGAGCTATCTTCGACCATCGACGCCAGCGGCGCCCCGCTGCGGGTGCGCGCCTGGTCGCCGCGGGACGGACACTGGTACCCGTCGAAGATGAACAGCCGCTCGTACGCCACCTCATCGGGCAGCTGTTGCTGAACCCGAACGAACTGCGCGGCTTCCGAGCTCATCTCGCTGAGGAGTCGATACTTCTTCTGATGGGTGTCGTATCGGTAGAGCTTGGTCGCCCCCGTCGTGGTGTCTCGGATGATCCGATAGCCCTGCTTGTCGCGCCCGTAGAAGGTCAGCGCGATGCGACTTTGGGACGCCCCAGGGTCGGCCAGCGCCGCAGTGGCCTGGCCGCGCGAAGGGTCGGGAAACAGGGTGTGATACAGCAGGTCTAAGAGCGCGCGCCGGTGTTCGGGGCTCTTCGACCGCGCGATATTGAGGCCCGGGCGCATCGAGATCCGATGCAGTCTCGGGAACCCTCTGATGCCCTGCAGGGCTAGCTCGACGAACATCATGGCCGCCTCTCGGAATGAGCCTACCGCAAACTCGGCTCGAATGGCGGCCGTTGACTTCGCTCAGCTCGCGGCGGCGGCCGCCGCCTTCTTCTTGCGACGCCCCTTCTTCTTGGTGGCTTTCTTCTTCTTGCCGTCGTCGTCTTTGGGACGCACTTCGGTTCGCTCGCGAATACGCGCCGCCTTACCGGACAGCTTGCGGAGGTAGTAGAGCTTGGCCCGACGAACGATGCCGTGCGACTTGATCTCGATCTTGTCGATCGTCGGCGTCGCGAGCGGGAAAACGCGCTCGACGCCGACGCTGTGGGAAACCTTGCGCACGGTGATGGACGCGCGGTTGCCCCCTCGACGCTTGCGGATGACCAGCCCTTCGAAGACCTGGATTCGCTCCTTGTCGCCTTCCTTGATCTTCGTATGCACGCGAACGGTGTCGCCGATCTGAATCTCTGGATGGTTGCGGATGTACTGCTTCTCGATTTCGTCGATCACCGGGTTCATGGCCAGCTCCGAGGGGTGAGGCGGGCTCACCTGGGACCCGCGTTTGTCCAAGGCAGCGGCCATTCGGTCAAGCAAAATCTATCCTTCGCCCTGTATCCGATCGAGATAGATACCCACCACCGATGCCACGGGAAGACGGTTCTCGGGCACCGCACCCCGGATCACCGGGAGATAACCATCGACCCGGTCCGCCGGCGCCCCGATGACCACGCAGGGCACCGGCGCGGGCTCCGTCCCGGCGGCGGCCAACGCCGCCCCGGGATCGACGAACACCGCGTCGAGCGGCGGCCGCCGCTCGGCCGCCCAGCGGACCACCGGGCGGCCGTCCCACCGGGTCGGCAACGACGCCCAGTCTTCCAGCACCCGTACCCGCGCCCCGAGGTCGTCGGCCACCGTGGCCGGCGGGGCGCGACGGTGCTTTCGTGACCGTGGCCCCTCTCGGACCGGGCAGGTAGCGGCGGGCAGATTGGCCAGCCGCGCTTCGAGCTCGCGCCGATCGTCGGCGCCCGATGCGACCGCGAACACCGCCGGAACCCCGTAGGCGGCGGCGACGGCGAGAACCCCCGGCCCGATGAGCGCCGCGGGCATGGCGACAAGGCGCGGCGGCGACCCGGCGGTGGCGAGGATCGCGGCTTCACTGGGGGTCAATCCCCGGCGCTTGAGGAGGTCGGGCCGGCGGGCCCGGGTTCGCAATAAGGCCTGCGCGTGGCGCCATTCCGTCAGCCGCTGGTGGTGTCCGGACTGCAGGACCTCGGGCACCGGATCGCCCTCGTAGACCACGGGACGGGTGTAATGGGGGTACTCCAGCAGCCCGTCGGCGAAGCTGTCCTGCTCTGGGCAGTCCTTGTTGCCCAAGGTGCCGGGGAGGAGACGGATGACGCCATCGATGATCACCAGGGCCGCGTATTCCCCGCCGGTGAGCACAAAATCGCCGATGGATATCTCCTCGTCACATCGGGTCCGGATCCGCTCGTCGTAGCCCTCGTAGCGCCCCGCCACCAAAATCAGATGGGTTCCCGCCGCCCACCGCTCGAAATCGCGCTGGGCCAGCGGACGGCCTTGGGGCGACAGCAAAACCGCAGGACCGGCGCCTTGAGCGCGGGCGGCAGCAACCGCGGCCATGACCGGCTCCGGCTTCATGACCATGCCGCCGCCCCCTCCGTACGGGGTGTCGTCCACGGTACGGTGGCGATCGTGAGTGAAATGCCGGGGATCGATGGTCTGCACCGCGGCCCGGCCCGCGGCTAAGGCCTTGCCGACGAGTCCGGTGGCCAGCGGACCAGGAAAGAACTCGGGGAACAGGGTAACGACATCGATCTTCATGCCCCGGGCTCGTTGGCCTCGAGAAGGCCCGGGATCGGCCGAATCCGAACCCGCTTCGGGTCGCCCTCGTCGACCCCCACGATGAACGCCTCCACCCACGGGACCAGGATCCCCGGCTCGTCACCGATCTGCAGGATCGCCTGGGCGCCGTTGTCGCGGATGTCGGTGATCTCGCCGAGCTCGGCCTCGGTCTCGTCGTGGATGGCCACCGCGCCGAATACCGCGTCGACCTCGTCGGTCAAGCCGTCGGGCAGCCGGTGGGGATCCAGGTCCACGAAGGCCCCTTGCACCGCTTCTGCCGCCTCTCGGCCGTCGATCCCTTTGAGGTGCACGACGGCCCGGGTAGGATCGATCCACCGCACCCGGTTTATCCGCGTTGTGCGGCCCGTCGGCCAGTCGTCACGCTCGAGCAGCACAGGCGCTTCGCCGGTCACCCGACGCGTCTTCAGATCCTCGGGCGTGATCGCCAAGGCCCGAAACCGCTGCACGATTAGGTCGCCCCGCAGGGCATGGGCCCGAAGAAGGCGTCCGATGCGGTAGACGAACGCGTCTTCCACGGCGCCTAGGTCACTCGATGATCTCGAGCGTCGACCGCTTCTGGACCTTCATCGCCGCCGCGGAGAGGATCGTCCGCATCGCCTTTGCCGTTCGGCCCTTCTTGCCGATCACCTTACCCAGGTCGTCTTTCGACACCTTGAGCTTGATGATCGAGGCTTCGTCATCGCCGAATTCCGTGACTTCGACCGAGTCTGGCGCATCGACGAGCGCCTTCGCGATGTATTCGATGAGATCCTTCATGAGGTACTGGCCACGGCCCGCGCCGCCGTTCACCTATCCTGACATACGCGCCGGACCCAGTCTAAGTTATCGACCCGGCCGGCGTCGGTTTCGACTCAGTCTTTCTGACCGTCGGCGGAGGCATCCCCGCTTTCAGACTTCTCAGGCGGGGGCGGCGCATCGCCCGGGCCGGCATCGGCCTTCTTATCGGCCTTTGCCGCATCCTTTTTGGCCCCTTCTTTGGGGGGCACTTTGACTTCGACGGCCTCGACCGGCGGTGCCACGTACTTCGGCTTGGCCTGGGGCTCCAGGTTTCCTTCGTTTTGGGCGCGGCGAATCAGCCGGCGGGCGACCTCGGTGGTCGCGGCGCCAACGCTCAGCCAGTAGTTGATGCGGTCGTGCTTGAGGACCAGGACGTTTCGCGCGGGGATGAAATAGCCGAGGTTCTCGACGAACCGGCCATCGCGACGAGCGCGCTTATCGGCCGCGACGAGGTGGTAGACGGGCCGCTTTTTGGTCCCGGCTCGCGAAAGACGTAGTGTGAGCATCGAAAACTCGAACCTCCGGGGTCCCCGCCGTGCGGGGAGAGGTCGAATGACGGATGCCACGACCAATGTCAAGGGGTCTTTGTCAAGCTGTCGCTCGGGCCCGAATCACCCAGCGAGCCACCGCATCACGTCGTTCCAAGAGATGACCACCATCAGCCCCAGCAGGAGCATGATTCCGACCCCATGGACCAGGTTCTCGACCTTTGGAGGCACCGGCCGCCGGCGGACGGCCCCCACGATCAGAAACACGAGGCGCGAGCCGTCGAGGGCGGGGATCGGCAGGAGGTTAAACAGACCGAGGGCCACGGACAAGCTGGCGACGGTCCGCAGCGCGTCTACGGGAGCGGCCTCGATGGCCCGGGCGAGCTGTTGCATGATACCGATCGGACCGGCGAGGCTTCCCGCCGCTTCACTGGGCCGGGTCACGAGACCGGAGAGCGCATTCAGCAGCCCTTGCGACTGAAACCACACCTCTTCGGCAGCCTTCGATAACCCCAATGCTGGTCCCAGGGGTTTACGATTCCCGGCCGTGCCCCGAAACTGGATTCCGAGTTGATAGCCGCTGCCCACCGGTCGCGGCTGCACAGAGACCTCTATCCGTTTTCCATCGCGCTCGACGTTGAGCTTCAGGGTTCGACCCTCGCTGTCCTGAATGGCCTGGAGAACGGATCGGCGGTCGGTGAGCGATACCTGGGGTGAGCCTATGATCAGGTCGCCGTCTTTTAGGCCCGCCTCAGCCGCCGCGGTGTCCGGCAAGACCTTAACGATCCGGAACGGACCGCTGAACTCGATGTTGTAGACCGCGAAAAACCCCCAGAGAATGACCACCGCCGCGAGGTAGTTGGCGAGCGGGCCACCTAGCACCATCGAGAACTTCTCCCAGAACGAGCGATTCTGATAGCTGCGCGGATCCTCGCGCGCGCTCCCGTCTTCGGGGTCCATGCCCGCGACCTGCACGAACCCGCCCAGGGGCAGGGCCGACACCTGAAACTGGGTTTCGCCGATCTGCTGCTTGTAGATGACCGGACCGAACCCGATCGAAAACCGGTCGACCCGCATCCCGCCCCACCGGGCCAACAGGAAGTGACCGGCTTCGTGGATGACAATCAGGAGACCGATGAACAGCGCTGCCAGGACGACCGCGACCACGCCATTAACAACACTTATCGGCCTCCAACCCGCAAGCCCGATCGTCTCGATCCACCGCCAAAGGCCGCATGCTCGGTTTATCCTCGACGGTGGGCGAGGTTCGAGGGTACCTGGACCCATGCGGCTGCCGTTCGAGGTGATGGTCGCGCTGCGCTACCTGCGCTCGCGAAGGAAGGCCGGCATCTCGCTGACCAGCTTCCTCACCGTTCTCGCGTTCATGCTGGGGGTCGCGGCCCTGACCATCGTGACCTCGGTATGGAACGGGTTCGAGGCCGAGTTCCTGGACAAGCTGCTCGGGATCAACGCCCACGCGATCATCCTCAAGCGCAACGGCCACCTGTTCCGCGACCATCGCGAGGTGGCCGACAAGCTGCGCGCCGCCCCCGGGATCGAGCATGTCGCCCCCTTCGTGTACTCCGAGGTCATCGCTCAGAGCGACCGGGGGGTGCAAGGCCTCGCGATCAAGGGGGTGGACCCCGAGGTCACCGTCGAGTCTCCGCTCGCCGGCTATATCTCCGACGATCCCGTCGTCGTGAAGCAGACCCTGGCCCGGCTGCGGACCAGCACCTCCGCCGACGACGGGCCTGCGATCCCCGGGGTCCTGATCGGGCGCGGGCTGCAGGACACCCTTCACGTCGACGTGGACGACGTGCTGACGATCATCTCTCCCTACGGCAGCCGCGGCGGCCGCCCGCGGACGGCCAGCTTCCGCGTGGCCGGAATCTTCCACTCCGGCATGTACGAATTCGACAGCCGCATGGCGTACATCGACCTGCGCGAAGCCCAGCGGTTCTTCCGCCTGTACCGGAACATCACCGGGCTCGACGTGTGGACCGACGACGCGACCGGATCGTTGCGGACGGTCCTCGAAGCCGCGCGACAGCTCGATCCCGAAGATCCGTGGGCGTTCGAGGTCAAAGACTGGTCGATCACCAACCGCAGCGTGTTCGGCGCCGTTCAGCAGCAGAAGCTCCTGATCAGCCTGTTCCTGTTTCTGATCGTGGTGGTCGCCTCGTGCATGATCATGGCCACCCTCATCTTGCTCATCCTCGAGAAATCGCGCGAGGTCGCCCTCCTCAAAGCCATCGGGGCCCAAACCTGGTCGGTGTACGTGATCTTCATCCTCGACGGGGTGATCATCGGCGTCGTCGGGTGCGCGGTGGGGCTCGCGGCCGGGCTCGCCTCGTGTGCGGTCCTTCAGCAGTACGGCCTGCGGCTCGACCCTCGGGTCTACTACCTCGAGCGGCTTCCGATCGTCGTTCGCCCCCTCGAGCTGGCCATCGTGTGCGCGGGCGCCCTGGTGCTGGCGATCGGGGCGGCGGCGATCACGTCCCTCATCGCGGCGGGCGTGAAGCCCGTCGACGGGCTGACCCGCCGTGCCGCGGTCCGGGCCGAGCCCAAACGACCGCCCGGCGTCCGCCCGTTGCTTCCCTCGGCCGAAGACGGCTAGCCTGACCACGCGTGCAGCAGCTGTCGTTGTTCAGCCCCGATTCGCTGCGAGAAGATGCGCGGGGAACGGAAGACCTCGCTCTCGGCGCCACCCCGGACGCCGACGATCGCCGAAGCGACGGATCATCGCTTTTCGCCGCCGACGGGGCTCGGCCCCACCAAGACGTCCGGGCCGTGCTCCGGCGCGTATTGGGGCCCAAGATCGTGGTCAAGCTCACGACCAATCAATCGACGATGATCTCGTATCGCGAGCGAAGCGGGGTTCTGTATCTGCGGCTGCACGCGATGTTTGCCCGCGCGCCCACCCCAGTCCTTCGTGCGGTGGCGACGTTCGTTTCCGGCGACGGGTACACCCAACGCGAGGCCGCCCTCCTGGACGAATGGATCGAAGCCCACCGGCCCGCGCGGGCGACCAAGGCTCGCCGGCCGGCTCGACCCTACGGCGAAGTGCACGACCTGCAGGCGATCTTCGACGACCTCAACCGCCGCTGGTTCGCGGAGACCATTCAGGCCCGCATCACCTGGGGCGAGGGGCGTTCGGCCGGCGGCCGCAGCCGAACCAGCATGCAGCTGGGGGCCTACGACAAGGAGGCGGGCGAGATTCGCATTCATCCCGCCCTCGACCAGGCGTGGGTGCCGGCGTTCTTCGTGGCCGCGGTCGTCTATCACGAGATGCTTCACGAAAAACACGACGCCCCCCTCCGCAACGGACGGCGGGTGGTGCATTCCGCCCGCTTTCTCGCCGAAGAGCGCCGATTCCCCGACTACCAGCGGGCGCGACGGTGGGAAGCTGCCCATCTGGATCGACTCCTGGCGTACTGATAGCTCAACGGGCATGACGCCGGTCATCGCTTTGGTCGGCCTTCTCGCGTCGGCGTCGCCCGACGTGCAGGGTGGCCGCCAGCTGTTCAACGACCCCGGCCTCGGCAAGAACGGGGTGGCGTGCGCCACCTGCCATGCCGTCGTCCGAAACGAAGCCGAAGACGGCGACGGACGGATCCGGTCCGGCCAGACCCTGTGGGGTGTGGCGCAGCGGCCGTTCTGGCGCGGCGACCGCGGTCGTCGGCTGCATCGAAATCTGGGGAGCGCGGTCGACGTATGCGTGCAGCTGTTTCAGGGCGGTCGACCGCTCACCGGTCGCCGCCGCCGGCAGCTGCGCGCCTACCTGCGACAGATCAGTCCCCCGCCGCGCAAGAAGCAGCGACGCCGAGCGCCGGACAGCCCTCGGATCCGGACCGCCCTCGAGGCGGATCTCGACTACGACCGGCCCCACTATCAAAACGGCGATGCGAAGCGGGGCCGAGGTCTGTTCTATCGCGCGTGCCACCAGTGCCACCCCCACGGGCGGGCAGGCGTCGCGCCGGCCATCGCCGGAGCCAGCGTGGCCGACGTTGCGAAGGCCGTTCGAGAGGGCAACGGCCTGCTGCGCGGGGCCCGCAGAGCCGGCGCCTGGAGCCCGTTCTACGGCCTCGGCCGGTTGAGCCACCGCCAGGTCGCGGACATCGCGGCGTTCGTCAGCACTCTCCAGCCGAAACGCTAAACACGCGACCGGCCGTCAAGCCGAGCCGGCCCGCAGGTGGTCGACGAGGGCCAAACCTTCGTCGCGAGTCGACACCCGCCGCTCCAGCACCGCGTCGTCGACCGCGGCCAGGATGTCTTTGAAGGCCCGCCCTGGCGACAACCCCATCGCTTTGAGATCCGCGCCCGTCACCAGGGGTCGCGACGGCAGAGGGCGCTCGACGACATCCCTGCGCGCCCTCGCAAAACGATCGACAGCCGCCGACGGACCGTGCATCACCGCCTGAAACGCGGCCACCACGTCGGCGTCTGGTGCCGCCGCCAACCGCATCACCGCTGCGCTCGCGGGATCGGCGCACTCTCGGAGCACCGCCCATGCCTGCCGCAGCCGCAGCGCGAGACGGATGGCCTCCCGGGACAGCTTCAAGGCCCGCAGGGCGGTCTCGGCGGGCTTCGGGTCGAGCCCGTCGAGGCTCACCGCCCATGCCACCGCGTAGCGCTGGGCCAGGGTGAGGTCTCCCGCCGCCACCGAGATCCGCCCCATTCGCGCCACCAGCGCCGGACATCCGGACGGCGGGACGTGGGGCAACGCGGGCCCCAATAGGCCGAGCGTGTGTAGCTGGG
>JANQQN010000445.1 GCA_028289325.1 Myxococcota bacterium
CCGACTACCTCCGCCCCCTCGGGCGCGAACGTCGGCAGGCCGTCGTTGACCGCGACTTCGTAGCCGCAAGGGCACGACCAGGGCATCAAGACCGCGCCACAGGACGGACAGCCCATCGCGGGCAGCCCGGATTCGGTCGTCGTCGGAACTGTGGTCATTAGCGCCCCTCCCCGCTTCTGTCGAACCAGGCGTGCAAAGTATAGTCGGACCGGTAGGGCGTTAGACCTCGACGACTCCAGACACGTTGTGGTCCGAGATTGTCGATCTGGGTCGAAGAGCAGACGGACGGAATGCCCGCTTTCCGCAGCTCTGCGCCGGCACGATCGACGAGCGCCCCGTAGATCCCGTGCCGTTGATAGTCGGGATGCACACCATTGAGCAGAATCTCGTCGCCCCGAACGGTCAGAAATCCCGCGAGCTCATCACCAGACTGCGCCACGAACACCCACTCCTGCGGGTCGATAACCGAGCGCGCGCACCACTCGACATAGCCTTCGGTCGCCGCTTCCGCGTCCAATCTCGAGTCCGTATGGTAGTGCCCTCGGAAGCCGACAAAGCAGGCCCGAACCAGCGCCCGAAGCTCGTCGAGGTCACCTTGCATCGCCCGCCGAAGCTGAAACCCCAGCCGCTCCGGCTCGAGTTCTTCGAACCCATTCGTGGGGCCTCGATAATAGACGAGCGTATCAGCCAGTAGGAAACCTTCACTACCGAGGATCTGTACGCATTCGATCGACGACGTTGGGATGCGCACGATCAGCAGCTCGGTGCGATGACGCTCAACGTTCTCCAAAAGGCGCGGGATCTCGTTAGTGTGCTCGATACGGGCCCGATGGGTCACAATGCCAAAGCGTCGGGTGTCCAGCGGAGAAGCGGTCAGCTCACTCATGGAATCATGGCTCGCCCTCGACGCTCGGCGGTTCGGGCGTTTGCTCCGCAACGATATAGAGTGGCCGGTTTTTCACCTCTACGAAGATGCGATCGACATAGAGGCCAAGAACGCCGAGGGCGGCAAGAATGATCCCCGTGCTGAAGTAGATTGAAACAATGAGACTCGCCCACCCCGCCACCGGGATGCCCAGCAGCAGCGCCCGAAGGGTCACATACAGCCCGGCGGCAAACGCCAGCATCGAGATCGCGAGCCCAGCGACGATGCAAAGATGAAGGGGCTTGTTCGAATAAGAAAGGATGATGGGCAGGGCCATCCGAATGAGCTTGATGAAGGTGTAGGAGGACTCGCCCGCGAAACGGTCGCCGTGGTCGACGTCGACGTACGCCTTTCGAAAGCCCATCCATGTCAAAAAAGCCCCGTAGAAGCGAACCTGCTCGCGAAAGCTCAGCATCTCGCGAACGATGCTCCGCGAGACGATGCTGAAGTTCGCTACCGTTCCGTCGTAGTGGAGGTCCGTCAGGTAGTTGAAGACCCGGTAGAAAGCTACCGAGCTCAGGCGCTTGGACCACCGGTCGCGGCGCCTCCTTCGCCGGGCGAGTACGCAATCGAAGCCTTCCTTCGCTTTCGCGTACAACCTTGGAATCTCTTCCGGCCGATCCTGCAGATCGCAGTCCATCACCACGATCCAGTTGCCGCGAACGGCGGCTAGGCCCGCGGTGATGGCGTTGTGTTGTCCGAAGTTGCGAGACAGGCGCTGACCGCGAACCCGAGGATCTTCCACCGCCAGCTGCTTGATACGAGACCACGAGTCATCGGGGCCGCAATCTTCGACCAGCATGATCTCGTACGCGTCGCCCACCGTCGCCCGCAATGCCGTGGTCAGACGATCATGAAGCTCACTGAGGCACTCCGCCCCCCGGTAAACCGGAACCACGACGGAAATCTCGGGGACCTCAGCGAGCGTGGGCGCGGGTTCTGGGGGTGGAATACGTTCGACGTACATCACGACGTGCCGGCCTCCAGCACGCTAGCAAGCGGTCACTGCGACGTCATCGCGTAAAAAACGCCACGTCGATACTTCAGAGCGACGCTTGCTCCACGGCAGTTCGGATGTTTCAACCGTTGGGTGGAGTCTGTGCCGCCGTTCGCCGTGCCTTCGGTCGATCCCCCAGACAAGGCGCCGCGGAGGGCCCATGTGCCGTTCAATCGTCCCCACGCGACCGGCGCAGAGTTCGCGTGCATCCAAGACGCGATCAACCGCGGACAGCTGTCGGGGAACGGCGAGTACACCAAGCGGTGTCAGCGGTGGCTGGAGCAAAAGACGGGCGCCCACAAAGCGCTGTTGACCCACTCGTGCACCGGCGCGCTGGAGATGGCCGCCCTGTTGGCCGACGTAGGCCCGGGTGACGAGATCATCATGCCCTCGTATACGTTCGTCTCCACGGCCAACGCCTTCGTCCTACGGGGCGCAAAGCCGGTCTTCGTAGACGTGCAGGCCGACACGCTCAACATCGATCCCAACCTCGTAGAAGCAGCAGTGACGCCGCGTACGAAGGCGATCTGCCCGGTGCACTATGCGGGGGTCGGCGCGGACATGCCGCCCCTGATGGATATCGCTCATCGCCACGGCCTGACGGTGATTGAAGACGCGGCCCAGGGCGCCATGGCCGCCCGCTACGGCCGCCCCCTGGGGACGCAGGGCGCGCTCGGTGCGCTCAGCTTTCACGAGACCAAGAACATCATCGCGGGCGAAGGCGGCGCGCTGCTCATCAACGACCCTCGGCTGGCCGAACGGGCCGAGATCCTGTGGGAGAAAGGCACCAACCGCGGCGCGTTTTTCCGAGGCGAAATCGACAAGTACACTTGGGTCGACGTCGGGAGCTCTTTTCTGCCCGGCGAGCTGACGGCGGCGTTTCTATGGGCTCAGCTGCAACACGCGGACGCGATCACCGACGAGCGACTGCGAATCTGGCGTCTCTATTGGGACCGACTCGCCACGCTCGCCGAGGCCGGACTCGTACAACGACCCACCGTACCCGACGACGCGAAGCACAACGCCCATATGTTCTATGTCTTGGTGGAATCGCTATCGAAGAGGAGCCGGGTCATCAGAGGACTCAAGGAGGCCGGCTTTCACGCCGTTTTTCACTACGTCCCGCTGCACGCTTCCCCCGCCGGCCAGCGCTTCGGTCGCACCTTCGGCGAACTGCGGGTCACCGAGTCGCTGAGCGAACGCCTGATCCGTCTGCCTCTGTGGTTCGGGATCGAAGACTCGGTCATCGACCAGATCGCCGATCAGCTGCACTGCGCGCTGACCGGCGGCGGCTCGACCGCGGCATAGCGCGTATCCCGGTGGCCGGCTGGCGTGCCCGGTGTCTCAGGATGACAGGCTTCGAAGGCGCGGGGTCGCTGATGGCGTTGGTCACCGCGGTCGCGCATTCCTTTCGAGGGACCACATCGTTCGATGTGATCGTCTTCTTCACCAACGGCGCAGCGAGCTCAAGCGCCGATTCGCGACCCGACCACTGCGGCGAACCTTTCGCGCCTTGGAGGCGTGCCTCGGCGATTTTCGGGCAGGTGACTTCGGACGCAGGATCGCCGTCCCTCGCGGCAACGGAAGAGATGGGTCAACTCGTCGCGCTATGGCTTCCAGCTGACGGGAAAGCGCCTGGAGGACCTCGCCAAACGATGGCCGGGCCCGGTCAAGTAGGCTTTCGGCGAAGACGGCCCCGTTCGGTCGCTCGACGGTCTCCCCCAGCCTCCGTAATGACGTCGATAAGGCTCAGATGCAGCAGGTCTTGATCAATCTGGTGAAGAACGCTCGAGAGGCGGGCAGTGAAGTCGAGGACATCGAAGTACGGGTGGAGCGCCCCGCCCGGCCACCCCACCCTGAACCGGGTGATGGATCGACGCCGCTTTGCCTAGCCCCGCGCGAAGGCGGGGGATCCGCGGTCAGCCCGTGGCTCCCGCATCGGAGTGGGTCAACCTGACAAACGGCCGAATCCAAGTCACGGAATTCTGGCAATCCGTGGCGCAAGAAGCTAGGCAAGCTCCGTGGCCGATGTCCTCGTCCTGTCGAAGTACGATCAGATGGCGGCCAGTCCTCGCGTTCGCTTCATGCAGTACCGGTCCGCGCTCGATGCCGCCGGAATTCGACTGCATCTGTCACCCTTCTTCGACGACGCGTATCTCAAGCAGCGTTTCAGCACTGGCGCCATCGGCGGCGGACACGTCTTGCGGGCTCTGACCCGGCGGATCACCAGCGTTCTCACCGCCCATCGGTGGGACCTTGTTTGGTTTCACTATGAGCTGATCCCGTACATACCTGCGTTGCTCGAACGTGCGCTGGGATGGGCCGGTGTTCCTTATATCTACGATATCGATGACGCAATTTTTCACCAGTATGATCAGAGTCGGTGGCGCGTCATCCGGAGCGTGCTCGGTGCCAAGGTTGGGGCCGTCATTCGAGGGGCTCGAGCGGTGACGGCCGGCAATGAGTACCTGGCGGACTACGCGCGCCGGCACAATCCGAACGTCGAGGTTGTCCCGTCGGTCGTCGACACCAGCCTGTTCCAGCCTTGCTTCAAGAACCCGACGACGCCTGTTGTTCTTGGATGGATCGGGTCGCCTTCGAGCTCGGCCTACCTCGATAGCGCGTTTGAAGCCCTGGTCGAGGTTTCCAAACTACGGCGAGTCAAGCTCCTAGCGGTGGGGGCTCAGCCCTTGCCCGACTTGGGATTCGAAGTGGAGGTCCGCAAGTGGCGCGCAAACCGCGAGATCGCCGACCTGCAGAGCTTCGACATCGGCATCATGCCGATGCACGACACGCCGTGGGCCCGAGGAAAGTGCGCCTACAAGCTCATTCAATACATGGCCTGTGGATGCCCCGTCGTCGCTGACCCGATCGGCGCCAACCGCGACGTGGTCACGCCAGACGTCGGCATGTTGCCCAAAGGTAAGGACGAGTGGGTATCCGCACTGCTGCGCTTGATCGACGACCCGGAGCTTAGGGCTCGCATGGGGGCTGCAGGGCGGGCTCGGGTTGTCGAAAACTACTCACTGCACAGCCAAGCGCCCAGAATTCTCACCGCCCTTCAGGCGGCCTTGGGCACACCGGCGCGCCCAAACTCGAAACGTTTCGCTCCAAAGAATCGAGGTCACTAATGCAAAATACGGTTGATCAAGTCCGACAGAAAGCCATCGACGTCCACAACGATACGGCAGATGAGTTCAAGCTCCGGTATGAGCGACTGCGCTCTAATCCTTTCGCAGACGCCTTTACGTACGGCCGAGCGAAGCTAGACCAGCTCTTGGATGACGTCATTAAGGAGCTGCCGCCCGGAGCTCGGATCCTCGATATTGGGTGCGGCACCGGCGAGCACCTCGTTCACCTGAAGCGCCTCGGCTTTCGCATTGCAGGCATCGAACCGGCCCCATTTATGCTGGCCGAGGCTCGGCGTCTACTGCCCGACGCGGACCTGCGCTCAGGGGTCGCTACGGAGCTTCCCTTCGAGGATGAGAGCTTCGACCTCTGTCTTTCCGTTGAGGTCCTCCGCTACCTCCATCGCGAGGATATCGAGCAATCACTGCGCGAAATGCGGCGCGTCCTAGCCCCAGGCGGTAAGGCGTTCGTGACGCTGGTCAATGCGTACGCGCTCGATGGATATCGGGTCTTCCACCGATTCAAGGAAGCGCGCGCCAAGCTGGGGCTTGCTGCCCATCCTCCACATTGCGAGTTCTATACGCCACGGCGAGTGGAACGTGACTTTGTCCAGGCTGGATTCGACAAGGTGACGAGCCACGGCCGCCTATGGGCTCCGATGCGCTTCGTTTACAAGGTCCACAACCGGCTCGGCGAAGCGGTCGCCCGCCGGACTAACGTTATCGAAGACATGTTCACCAACACTGAGCCCCTCAAACGT
Organism: Myxococcota bacterium; assembly: GCA_028289325.1. Taxonomy (GTDB): domain Bacteria; phylum Myxococcota; class Kuafuiibacteriia; order Kuafuiibacteriales; family Kuafuiibacteriaceae; genus JANQQN01. The sequence continues at coordinate 5,812 of JANQQN010000445.1, forward strand.
TTTGCGGGACACCTGGTGGCGGTCGCCGAAAAGAGCCCGAAGTGACCGCTACCGACGGGCGAGCATCGATTGTCATCTCGCTCGATTTCGAGCTGCGGTGGGGCGTTCACGACGTCTTAGGGTCGAACGTCGATGGTTATCGAGCGAACCTCGAAGGCGTCCGAGACACAGTACCAGCCGTACTCGACGTTCTTCGCCAGCGGCGGTTGCCCGCGACCTGGGCGACGGTAGGGGCGGTGGCATGTCGCAGCTGGGATGACTACTTCGAACGCGCGCCCGCCCCTCCCGTCTACCGCGACCCTACCCTTGTCTTCGATCGCCGGATCGTCGACCGCGATCCGGACGGAACTCTCCACTTCGCCCCTGATCTTGTTCGCCAGGTCGTCGACACGCCGGGCCAAGAGCTTGCCACCCACACGTTCTCTCATTTGTTCCTGGGCGAGCCGGGAGTCGTTGCTGCCGACGCGATCGCGGACCACCAGGCGACGCGGACGATCTTTCGGGAGCGTTTCGGCCTCGAACCGAGAAGCCTCGTCTACCCTCGGAACCAAGTCGCGTTCTGGCCTTTCCTACAGGACCTCGGTCTGGTTGCTTATCGGGGCAACGAGGCCGGATGGTTCCACCGCCTCCGCGGCGCCGCGTCCGCGCATCCCGTCGCCCGCAGCCTCCGTCTGCTCGATGGTCTAAGGCCCCGAACGAGGACTTACCATCCGAAGATCGAAGGGGAGCTCCCAAGCACGCTATTTCTCCGCCTGGGGCTCCCCGGGGCGCTGTGGAGACTCCACTTCGCTAAGGTTCGGCGGGCGGTCCTTACTGCGCGACCAGGACACATCGTCCATCTATGGTTCCACCCTCACAATCTAGGTGCGAACGCAGCAAAGACCTTGGATCGGCTGACCACGACGGCAGACTTCTTGGCGGAACAGATCGCACGCGGCCAGCTCGTCGGTCGCACGATGGCTGAAGCGTAGAGAACGTCAGTCAGTCAGCTCGAATCCTTGCCGGTGGTCCACTGACAGGAGGTGGGCGCCTCAATTGACGGCGACATCCTCGGCGGCCCTTCGGTTGGTCGCCTGTTCCCTCAGCAGCCTACCCTTGAGGCGGCCGTGAAGCTCGCGGTGCATTAGGCGACCAGTTGCTAAGCCTAGAGATGCGGCGACGTCCTCCCCGCACAAGAAGTGGTTACGGCCTCGAAGACCTATCTGCTCCGTGCGATAGATTCCCTCGCCCTCGAGGATCGCAAAGCACTGGTAACCGTGACCCTTGAGAACGTCATGGATGCGATCACCGATGTCCTGGTTGAGCACTTCGACGATCAAACTCGGACGATGGGTCTGAAGCAGTTGGCCAAAACCCTCGAGAACCTGTGGCTCGTTTAGCTCGGTGTCGACTTTGACCAGGATATTTCCTAGAGACTGCTCTTTTGAAAAGAAGTCATCCATCCGCGTGACTTGCACCGTGCTCGTGACGATGTCATCGGGACGATGACTCAGTCGGTGCGCGACCAGCGAAGCGTTGTACTTCTGATCGCCCGGAAGCTCGTGAAAGGTCGCGGTGCCCGTGGAATCAGACACCCCGACCGCGAGTGCCTCGATATCGAAGGAATTCAATCGAATATTCGCCGACAGCAGGTCAAAGACCTGGGACGCAGGCTCGAATGCATAAACTGACGCCGTCGGATTGATGGCGCGGGCGGCGAGCGCGTACAGACCCGTGTTGGCTCCGATATCGACGATCGTCCGGGACGATTGTGCGAGCACGGCCCAAAGTACGAGGGACGTACGTTCAAATCCGCCGGCATACCCGGCCCAGTACAGCTCATTCTCCACATAGAAGCCGTGGTGCACCATTCGAAAGTGAGCATTCGAAGTCACGGGAATCGTAATCTCGCCCTTGAAGTGGAGATGACGATACACCCAAGACGGAAGGTGGAGGGGCCGAGCGAGTCGAGCCACACGCGTGACATGGGCACGAAGGCGCTGAAGACGCGTCACCACGTCATCCGTCTCTCATATTACAAGAGAGCGCGAAAACGATGGTTAGCTTCGGTGCTTGAAAACGGCACACTCCGTGGATGCGGGGGGTGCCGTGGATCTACGTCGCTTTACCAGGGGCTTTGGAAGCAGTCGATGCGGCCGGCGGCGGAGCTCACGGAGTCGCCACCGAGCTGAGCGCCCACGCACCAGTCGGCACGCCCGTCACCGTCGATATCACCCGCCGCCACCGAGTCTTTGTTGAGACCGAGGAAATCGCCGAGCGCTTCACCGTAGATACGGAAGACGCCGATAGCCGGCGACCAAGCCGTCGTCCCCCAGGACGTCTGACCGAGGACTATGCCTGCTTCGCCGGAGCCAGAACGAACGTCGGCGGGTCCATCGGATGAGCCTACGCCGAACAAGACGTCGCTCAGGCCGTCGCCGTTCGTATCGGCCGCCTCAACCGCGCTCCCCATCAAGTCTTTCGTCGATCCGTGAATGATGCCCGCAGGCTCGACAACCGCGTTGTCGATCGTTCCCGAAGTCGCGAGCGGACCGTACCAGACGTGAACTTCTCCGACTTGCAAGCCGGACGTCAGCGCTTGGGGCGCGCCGACGATCAAGTCGAGGGTCCCGGTGTCGCCGACATCGGCGATAGCGAGGTCGGCGCCGTAGTTCACCCAGAAGTTCTCGCCCACGATGGTCAACCCGGTGAAAGCTCCGCTGAGATCGATCGTCCCGGACACAGGGCCCGGCAAGACGTAGACCTCGCCGTTAAAAGTTCGGCCGTTCGAGCTCTGGGTTGGTGCCGAAACGACGAGGTCATTGATCCCGTCGCCGGTGATATCACCGACGGCGGCCGCTCGACCGAGACCCGCGTCGGCGCCCGGACCAAGGATCCGGGCCGCGATGGACGCAGAGCCCAGCTCGACGGTGGATGTCGCGGCGAGCCCTGTCCCTCCCGCGATGACGTACACCGCGCCGGAGTTGTTGCCGTTGGCGTCGTTTCGGACGGCGCCGGCAATCACGTCTGCGATACCGTCGTTGGTGACGTCACCGACGGCGATGACCGAGAGTCGGTCGTCTGCCGCGGCCCCGGCGATGGTGTTTCCGAGGACATTCGTGACGTCGTTAGTGCCCGCCACGCCCGAGTTTCGCAGGTCGAAGATACCGCCCGCATAGAGCTCCGCTCCGCCTTTGAGAATGTAGATCTCTCCACTTCGGAAATTGGCTTCATCGGTTCCGCTCGCCTGCGGGGCGCCGACCACGATATCCAGGTTGCCGTCGTCGGTGACGTCGCCCACCCGAACGCCTCCGGTCAGGCTGCCCAGCCAGTCATCCTCATCTCGCCCCCAAATCGTAATCAGGGGGCTCGCGTTGACGGCGCTCGTGGTCTGGTCGAAGAAGCCTGCTCCGCCCGTGTATACGTAGACGCGTCCGGCGACGTTTCGGACAACACCCAGCTCCTGGATATCGGTGAAGTCGGACATGAACACCTCGGCCGAGCCGTCCCCGTCGAGATCGGCGATCCGCACAGAGCTCAACTGGCGATTGCCAATGAACCCGAGGAAAGTTCGGTCGGACCCTGTGGTGGCCAGGTCGACGAGCTGGTTCTCGATCTGACAGGACTCATTGCAACCGTCGCCTGGGTCGCGCCCGCCGTCGTCGCAGGTCTCGCCGCTGTCGATGGTTCCGTTTCCGCACGGATTGGCCGTGACCGTCACCGGCGTGGTAGCAGTGTCGCCGAAGTAGGTGGTTCCGTCATGCATGCGCCATTCGCTGTTGTACGAGCCTGGCGTGTCGGGCGCGGCGACGTCGAAGGTGAACGTGACCGTCTCACCGTTGGCGGTCAGCGTGGGAACGGGCGCGGAGCCCGTCGTCCAGAGCTGGAACGGCGTGTTGGTCGATCGGAGCGTGATGGCGCCGCCGGCAGGCCAAGAGTCTGTGCCGGTGTTCTCCATCGTAATGCTGAGGGTCTGCGTGGATCCGGAGAGCATCGTCGCGGGGACCACCTGCGAACTGACGTCCGCATCCAAGGGCGGAGTGCTCGCCGACGTGACGTTGACGGCCTCGTTGATTTCCACGCCGAACCGCCCCAAGCTGCTTTGGTTCATGCGGAACTCGAAGAATTGCCCGCCCTCTGTCGCGGGTGCGGTCACCGGGACGGTGAAGGTGACATTGCTGTTTTGCGGTACATCCTGGGTGAGGGGGACGAAGGTAATGGTCCACAGGTTGAACGGATCGTTGGTCGTGACCAAGCCGTAGGAGCCGTCGCCGAGCCAGGTCTGCGTCCCTTCGTTGCGGAGAGTGACGGTAACCGATTGGCTCGTGCTGGGTGCGATGGTGGCCGGGAAGGCCTCGGACACGAGCGAAGACGCGTGCACCGGGGTCGCGCCAGCGTCGATGACGACCGTCTTGTTGATCTCATCGCCGAAGAGGGATTCACCAGACTTGAGCATTCGCCACCGGAACGTCTCTGAGCCCACCGAGTCCGGGACACGGACGGGAAATGTGAACGTGACGCTCTCTCCGTTGGCTACGGTCGTCGGAAGCGAGACCACCGTGGGGCCCCAAACGTTGATCGGCGAGTTGAGTGAGTAGAGGAAGAAGTCGCCGGGCGTCCACGTCTCGGTGCCGGTGTTCTCGACCGTGACGTTGACTTCGAACAGGTCGCTCGGTGCCACGGTCGTGGACATGTCCTCCGAGGTGATCGTCGCCGCGAGAGGCGTCGATGTGGTGGCCACCGTGACGGTCTCGTCGACGCAGAATTCCGTATTGTTGAAGAAACCAACGCCGTCGTCTTCGACCGAGCGCGTGTCCAGAATCTGGCGCATGAAGCGATAGGTTCCGGGCGTCGATGGCGCGGTGATGGGCAAAGAGAAGGTCGTCGTATTGCCAGGCGCGACCGCCGACGCGAGTCGGATGCAGAACGCATTGCCCCATCGCTGGAAGTTGGGGTCCGTCGAGTCTTTGTCTTCTCGCGCGTAGAGGCACAGTTCATCGCCGCCGGGCCACGTCTGCGTGCCTGTGTTCTGCACCGTCACATCAACGTTCGCCGACTCGTTGGGGTTGAGCGAGGCGGGAAGCGTCGTGCTGACCGCCGTGCAGCTCCAGTTGGGCGTCGCGCCGGCATCGATGGTCACCGGGATGATCAGACTTCCGCCTGGGACCGCGCCCGTCTCGCCGGGTACAAAACTGAACACCTCCGCCACGAAGTTCCGGGAGGCCGCCGGCGCGGTCACGCGGATCTTGTGGGTTGTGCTCGCGCCCTGCGCGACGGGCGCGTCGACGAAATCGGCGTACCAGCCGAACCAAACGTCGGAGCGCAGCGCCCATTCGCTCGCGGGGTCCCAGTCGACCGTGCCGGTGTTTTGAGTGACGATCTCAACGACGAGCCTCTCGCCAGGGGCAAGCGTCGTGGGAACGTTATTCGATACGATCGTGGCCGCAGAACCCGCGGGCGCGACGGCCGAGACCGATTGACCGATCGAGGGTTCAGCGTCATGAGGTGATCGTTCACCGCAGCCGATCGCTGTGACGAGCGCAATGAGTGGGATGGATTGGGCGGGATGTAGCGCGAGTTTCATGGCTGTTCGTGTGCTTTGCGGGGCTTTCAGCGGTTCTGCACCGAAACTTTCTCCGATGCGGTTAATGGATGCAATCCGGGGCCGTGGAGGGGGCAACGTAGGGTGGCCGATTGGCTCACGTTCAGACGCGGGCTTTGGTCTCACGGTCGTCCCCTCCTTGAACGGCTCTTCGAAAGAAGTCGGCGACCTTGTTGAGATAACAAAGTCGCGGCCCAGTTCGAAGCGGACAGGGCCGGCGTCGCGTCATCGAGACGAGCCATAAGCCGGGCAGTCTTCGACACATCGATGTCGCTATGCGCCTGAATCGGTCTCGAGGTGTGACTATGTAGGAGGTCGTTCCATGCAAGTCATCGGGCGCTGTCGCTGCGAATGGCCAATGCGCTGCAGCCACAGCTCCAAGCTGAGCAGCGCCCACAGCTGGTGCCCGTAGTCGCGACGCCCCGCGGCATGTGCGTCGACGAGGGACATGACGCTGGCCCTTCTTAGCCATCGATAGATGTGTGCCTCTCGGGGCCGTAGATGTTCATCGATCAGCGGGCGCAGGGGACCTCGGAACCAAGCGCCTAGTGGTAGCCCGAACCCCATTTTGCGCCGCGTAAATACCCACTGCGGAAGCGCGTCGGCAAAGGCCTGACGCAGGATCCACTTCATCTGGCCAAAACGGATCTTGTACCGGCCTGGTAGCGCGAACGCGTAGCGCATGAGCTCCACGTCGAGGAACGGTGACCGTGTCTCCAGACTGTACGCCATTGAAGCGCGGTCGACCTTTACATTGAGGTCTTCGACCAGATACGTCTGCGCATTGACACGTAGAAGCTGATTGATCACGTCGTCTCGGTTGGCCTGGACCGCCGTTCGAACCGGCGAAGACGCCTCGCCGGGTTCCACGAGCAGCTCTTTGAGCAGCTCGGGCGGGAACATCGCGATCCATTCGTGAAGTCGTTCTCGGAGCGGGGGTGCCATCCGGCTGGCAAAACGGAGGGCCTTCGATGCGAACGCGTCGGTGCGGTGCGCGCTGGCTGGCGCCATCGCCGAGACCTGGGCCAGCGCCAAGCGGAGCACGCGGGGGACGCGCTCGACGTACGCCGTGGTCATGAAGCGTCGATAGCCAGCGAACAGCTCGTCTCCACCATCGCCGGTCAGCGCGACCGTCGTATGCTCACGAGCCAGACGGCTGATGATGGCGGTGGGAATGATGCTGCTGTCACCAAAAGGCTCGTCCAGATGCTCGAGGAGCTGGGGCAGCATCTGGAAGCTGTCCGGTCCCACCCGCAGCTCGACGTGGTCGGTACCGAGAAACTCGGCGACGCGACGGGCGTACCGACTCTCGTCGAACCGCGGATCGCCATCGAATCCCAGGGAGAAGGTTCGAACTCGTCCTTCCGCTTGGCGGACCATCGCCGCCACGACGACGGAGCTGTCGATGCCGCCGGATAGAAACGCACCGATGGGAACATCTGCAACCAGCCGGCGGCGAACAGCCTCTTCCACGCGGGTGCGAACCTCCCGGGCCGCTTCCGCAGGAGCGGGGCCATTCGCCATCGTCGCTGGAAAGCTCCAGTAACGAACGGTGCGGTCGCCGCGAGCCTCGAACAGACGCAGGGTTCCAGGCTCGAGCTTGGTGACGTGGCGGTGGAAAGTCGCGGGTCCGGGGACGTAGCCGTGAGCGAGGAAACGAGGGATCGCGGTTGGATCGATATCCTGATCGAACGCCGGATGCGCATAGAGCGCCTTCAGCTCACTCGCGAACGCGACGATAGGGCCCTTCTCGTACACGTATAGAGGCTTTTGGCCGGTTCGGTCGCGGCCGAGCACCAGGCGTTTGTTGTGCTCGTCCCACAGGGCAAAGGCGAACTGCCCATTGAGCTTCGCGAGCCCGGCGAGGCCCTCTTGCTCGTACAGGTGAACGACGACTTCCGTATCGGTTCGGCTCCGGAAGACATGGCCCTGCTTGATGAGGTCCGCCCGAAGGCATTCGAAGTTGTAGACCTCTCCATTGTAAGTGATCCACAGTGAACCGTCCTCATTGCTCATCGGCTGACGGCCGTTCGCCGAAAGATCGATGACGCTGAGGCGTCGGTGCGCCAGCCCCACCGAGCCGAAGACCTCTACACCCTCTGAATCGGGTCCACGGTGGATGAGGCGGCCCGACATGAGTTCGAGCACTTCGCGGTTGATGGGCCCACCATCACGGTTGAGCACGCCCGCGATTCCGCACATGCGGCGTCGTTGACGCAGAGCCCGAACAGAGTCAAGGCATCATCCGCCGCCGGGGCCTAGCGCGGATTCGTTCCCGAGCGCGGAAGGGATGCGCGCCGCGTCTCCGCTTACGTCGCGTCGATAGGAATAGGTTTCCAGAACGGCGATCCTGGGGCAGGGTGTCACCGCGAAGAGGATTCATGCGCTCCGTACGCGTCCTTGCAGTTATCGATACGCTGAATCGCGGTGGCGCCGAGACCTTGATTCTCCATCTCGCGGCGGGCTTGAGGGCCGAGGGTGTAGCGCTGGAGGTGGCGTCGCTGACGCCTCCCGATGACCTGGCGCCCGAGCTCGAGGAAGTCGGCGTCAAAGTGCACAGGCTCGGCGGAACGAGCGGCTGGCGCGCCGAGTCTCTCGTTCCACGTCTGGCGGATGTCGTCGTGCGTACGCGGCCAGATATCATCCATGCCCATCTGTTCTTCTCGGCCTGGACGGTGGCGTGGCTGCCGCGAATCGTCCATTCCTGCCCACGGTTGTTGTCGTTACACGCGGTCGACTACATCGGATGGCCCGCCCGAACCGCATGGCGGCGCGTCCGCAAGGAGCTTCACAAGCAGATCCTCAAGCGTCGGATGGACGGTCTCGTGGCGGTCAGCCAAGCCGTTGCAGATCATTACCGACGCGAGATGGGCGCGCTGGATATCGATGTCGTGTACAATGCGCTTCCCGTCGCGTCGCTGCGGGCAGCGGCCGAGAACGCGGCGGCCGTTCGGACGCGATTCGGTTTCGATCCGTCAGATCAGGTCGTCCTGACCGTGGGACGCTTCACTGACCAGAAAGGTCACGTGCATCTGATCGATGCGGCGGCCCGACTCCGACAACGATGGCCTCGGCTTCGAGTGGGTATCGTCGGTCTCGGCCCGCTCGAATCGGCCTACCACGAGCAGATCGCGCGCGCTCGGCTCGAGACGGTGGTCACGCTGGTGCCTCCGATGCCGCATCCCGAACTGATGGCTCTCGTCGCGGCGTGTGATGTGTTCACGATGCCGTCGGTGTTTGAAGGATTTGGAATCGCGACGGCCGAGGCGATGGCGCTCGGTAGGCCCACCGTCGTCTCCGACATTCCGCCCTTTCTGGAGTTTGTCACCGATGGCGAAACGGGCATCGTGGTGAAGATGGGTGACCCGCAAGCCTTGGCGGACGGGCTGCAAAAAGCCTTGTCCGACCCTGAACGAGCCCAGCGCATCGCCGATGCGGGGCGTCGCCACGTTATCGACCGCTTCGATACGCCGGTCATTGCCGCGCGGTGGGCAAGCTACTACAACGCCACGCTGGATCGCTTCCGGTCGCGCGGATCAGCGCTGACCGGAAGCAGAGGTGAGTGATGACCACGAAGAGCAAGCTAGAGAAGGCTGTCGATCTTTTGCAGTATGAGGTCAACCGCCTCGGTTATCGAGCGGGCGTCAACGTGTTCCCGAAGGCCTGGCCGCCCGAGGTCGAGGGGCCTGAGCGGGCCTCGGTTTTCGATGCGATCTTCCACAATAATATCTGGCGATCAGCCGAAAGTCGGAGCGGACCGGGCAGCGAGCTGAGCAAGACTCGAGCGTATCGCGAGGCGCTCGACGCGCTGATCCGTCGGCGGGGGCTGTTTCGCTTCTTCGACGCGCCTTGCGGAGACCTCGCGTGGATGTCTGTCCTGCTGCAGGAGCTGCCGATGGAGTACATCGGCGGCGACATTTCGCCGTCGCTCGTCGAATCGGTCCGCTCGAGCCGACCGTCGCTCGACATTCGAGTATTCGACATATGTCAGGACTCGTTTCCCGAGGCCGACGTTTGGCACTGCCGCGACTGCTTCTTTCACCTCCCGTTCGCGGACATCCGGACCGCGCTCGAGAATTTCGTGCAAAGTCGGATACCGTGGGCCTTGTTGACGAGCCACCGCGGGCGCTGGCACCGAAATCTCGACGTGGCGGCGGGCGGGTACCGGCTGCTCGATCTATGTCGGCCGCCGTTGTCGCTTCCTGAACCCGAAGAACAGCTGCAGGATTATCGTCGAGGGAAAGACTTTCCTCGGTTCGTCGGACTGTGGAGCCGGGAGGCGATCGCGGGCAGCCTGCGCAAGTAGACCAGGACGGCAGATCTTATGTCCTGAGCCAGTTGCGAAGGACTTGAGATCTGCCGGACGCGAGCCGCGTCTACGCGGCGACCCTCGGGAGGCAGCTGGGACGGCGATTGGAGGTTCCGAGCCTGGAACCGGATCGAACTTCCTAGATCGCCGTACTAGCCGCGAGGTTGTGCGAAGGGCGGCGGCGTGCGGTCCCAAAAAGGACACGCGTCGAGCAGGCGTTGAGCGTCAAACGCGATCTTGTAGTCACGAAAGGCGTCTAACAGATCACTTCGACGGGTCCGAGAGTCGACCGAAATCGGTTCAAGATCGGTCCTTTCGACGGAAGAGAAATAGTCTCGAAACTTGAACCCGTCGGTGCCGACTTTGTCGGAGCTGTGCAGCCACACCGCCGGGATGCCGTAAGCGTCCGCGCAGATGATTCCGTGCAGTGAGGTCGAAACGATCCGGTCGCACGCCGCAATCTGGTCGATCACCGTGTCGATCTCGCCCGTAATGTCGATGACCGTCGTGTCGGGCCATCTGCGGGCCTCGAGGGCGAACGGCTCGTATTGCTCAAGGCAGTGGGGGATCACGCCGAGCTCGTAGCGGCGCCCGGTCGGGCGGGGCCGATAGAACAGCGGCAGAAGCAGGGCCGGATCTCCGACGACCTCGGGAGGCTCGATGCCGTGCTTGTGCAGGCGCTCAGCCGACAGCCACCCCCGGACGGCGTGAATCTGGTCCGGCCGGCCCTCGATCGGCGTATTGGAGGACACGAAGCCCGCGCCCCAAACGACGGATCCGGCATGGCGGGTCGCCGTCCCGAGATTGCTTCCCACTGCGAAATAGATGGGTAGGCCCTTGAACGGAATGACGTCGTTCCGATGGACGACTTCTCGTTGGCTGAGCAGCTTGCCAAAGTATGGGTTGAGCTTGTCGCCCCAGTTAACGGCGATGATGCCTTGAACGGCCCAGTTCATCACGATCGCCTGTTGCGAGGTGATCAGCTTGGCCGTGGACAGCGCCTTCGTGGGCAGACGGGCGATTCGATTGAGCATGGGGTTCCCTTCTAGAGTAGGCGATCCAAGAGCTCGCCAACGGCTCGCTCGTGCGCGTCCTTGGAGAATCGCTGGCGTACGACCTCGCCGTTCTTGAGCGTGATTTGCTCTGGCTGCGCCAAAAGCTCGCGTATGCGGTTCAACCAAGCGTCCGCGCCGTAGCCCGAAACAAGATACCGCGGGTCGGCCACTGTTTCCGGTAGACCACCCGTGTTGGCGACGGCGACGGGTCTGTCGGCGGCTTGCGCTTCCATCGACACGCGTCCGAAGGGCTCAGGCCACTTCGACGGCACGATCCAGACCCGAGCCGACGCGAACATTCGGTCACGGTCACTGGCCCACCCCATGATCTCGACATTGGGCGGCGCCGGCGCTCGCGGTCGGGAGCCGAAGATTCGAAACGTCAGGTCAGGCGCCAGTCGCGCGAGCGCCATCACCAGGGCGGGATTTTTGTCCGCCGTACGCATGACGAAGCCGACGGTGTTCGCCGGTGAGGCCGCCGGTGGGCTCACCGGCTGGACATCGCAGAGTTGAGGGACCACGACGATGCGGTTCGGGGAGATCTTCAGGCGGAGCCGCAGTTGCTCGGCCATGTATTCGCTGTTCGCACTTACGACCTCGGCCTGCCGGATATGGTGGGTATCGGAGAAGTGACGAACGATGGCCTGCTTGGCAAGCGAGATTCTCGTGGACCAGGTGACCCCTGGCGCGAGGGCGCCGAAGTTTTCGAAGGCCTGCACGATCACCCCGCTCGGCGCGGGACCGATCAGCATCGGGTCGACGGCACAGACGGTCGAGGTGGTGGCGAGAACGGCGGCGGGCGGCCCGTGGCGTTCGAGGGCGGCCCGCACTTGTCGACGTACGTAAGGAAGCCACCCCCGCACCAGGCCGAGCTTTCTCAGCCCGCAAGGCGGTCGAGCATCACACGTCAGGTCCGGATGAGTCGGGTCGGGCTCGGGCGGGTCAAATCCATCGAGGGTCAGCAGCTTAACAGGCATTCGCCGACTGAGGACCCGAAGGACGTGCTCGTTGCTCAGCGTTCCCCCAGTGCCGCCGGCCGCGCCTTGAGGCCGATAGGTTTCGATGACCGCCAGGAGGTAGCCGTGCTGCTTCTTTCGGCCAGGTCCGGGAGCTGAGCCTCGAGGACGATTCGCCGACGACGATGAAGCGTTGGCCTCCACGGCTCCCGCAATAGGCACATCTCGGCACGCAAAGGAATGCGGGGATGTCGGGAACGCTCAAAATGGGAGGGCTCAAACCGGAGCCGAAACTCGGCGGATATCGCCGGCGGGGCTGGGCGTCGGTTTGCCGAGCAACTGCGCATAGACGCGGCGATACGCCGCCACCCCATCGTCGACCGAAAAGATGCGCCGCGCAGCATCCACACACCTCGAGCGGGTGGCGGGATCGTCGACGAGCGCCAGCAAGCGATCCGTATCACGATTGAGGCTCGGCTCGGAGAAACCGGATAGGGCAACACCGACGCGATTGTTCTCGACGATCGACCGGGTGTCACCGCCGCCATCGTTGGTGACGCACGGTACGCCGCAGCCGAGGTACTCGGCCAACTTGGTCGGCGCGCGCGCGATGGCCGAATAGCACGGTTTAACGACCGCCGCGCCCACGTGCATCCGCGCGATATGCCGGGGCACATCTTCGTGATCCGCGGCGACGAGCTCCACGGCGCTGGGCACGATGCCCGCCCGAGCAACCGCCGCCCGGATCTGGTCGTGTTCGTTTCGGTTGACGATGAGCAGCTGCGCATCGGGGCGACGGCGCCTGATAGCGGTGAAGAAGGAGAGCGTTTCGTCAAACAGGTACCAGCCCGCAGCGGAGCCCACGTACCCGAATACGAACGGGTGAGGAGGAGGTGGTGGTGCCGGAGCGAATCGTTCGAGATTCGCGCAGGTGGGAATGACCGAGATCGGCGGCACACGTCCGGCCAGGAACGGCAGACGTTCGATTTGCGGTACCGACGCATGGGTGAGTGTGACGACGTGGTCCGCGGCGCTAAAGAAACGCTCCTCGAAACGCTTCGTCGCTCGATACAGCCGACCTGACTTTGGCCACATCCCGCTGTCCGCCCGCTCGTCGGGCCAAAAGCCTCTGATGTCGAACAAGAGCTTGATGTTGGTCAGGCGCCTGATCGGCAGCGCCATCAAGGCAGGGACATAGGACCGGACATGGATGATCTTGGCGTTGTGCTGAAACGCGAGCCGAAGGGCAACCGCCGTCCCGATGACGGTGTCGAAGGCCGTCGCTGGGGCGGTCGGGGTCTTGTGATACGCCAGCGGCATCCATGAGATCCCGGCCTTATTCAAGCGGCGATGCATGGCGTCCATACGATCGCGAGACTCGCGATCGGCTTTCTTCTCAAATGAAATGAGATGGAAGCTGTAGTCGGCCGCCAGCGGCTCTAGGTAACCGAGGACCTGGCTTTGGCCGAGAGGGGTGAGCAAGCCATCGTAGGTGATGTAAATGACCGATTCTCGCCGCATCGTTCCGCTATCGCTCGATCGTTGAGCGCCCCCCATAGCCTAGACATGTCCCGGCGAGCCGCCCACATGCTCGGGCCGCTCGTTGTGCCACGGCTGCACTGGGCGTTCAATCCCGATGCAGTTTGCCGTCAAGAGCCGACCCGATTTGCCAACATGTTCGATGAGTGCGTATGACCGCCGCAGTCATGCGCGAAGAGCTCCTTGAAGTCCTGGCCGAGCCTAAGACGGGCGCTCCTCTGGCGCTCGAGGTCCAACGACACGACGGTGACCAGATCATTGAAGGGCACCTTACCTCGAGCGCCACGGACCGGCGCTATCCCATCGTGCGCGGAATTCCGCGATTCGCCGGTGACGACAACTATGCAGCCTCGTTTGGCGAACAGTGGAACGACTTTCGAGAAACACAGCTCGATAGCGTGACGGGCCATCCAGCGTCGGAGAACCGGTTTCGGAACGAAACGGGCTGGCAAGACGAGCAGCTCGCAGACCGATGGGTGTTGGATGCTGGATGTGGTGCGGGACGGTTCGCCGAGATCGCGGCGCGCTCGGGCGCGAAACTCGTGGGGCTAGACTACTCGAACGCCGTCGACGCTGCGGCGCGTACCCTTCGGGCATATCCCAGCGCGCACCTGGTGCAAGGCAGCGTCCTCGAACCTCCATTCAAGCCGGGCGTATTCGACTACGCGTATTGCATCGGGGTCATTCAGCACACGCCGGATCCTGAGCTCGCCGTTGAACAGGTTGTACGCTGCGTGAAGCCGGATGGGCGCTTCGCAATGACCATCTACGCACGGCGTCCGTGGACCAAGCTGAACGCGAAGTACGTCATTCGACCCATCACCAAGAAGATGCCGCGTCCGGTCTTGCGCCGAATGATCAAGGCATCCATGCCCATCCTGTTTCCGGTCACGGACCGCCTGTTTCGACTGCCGGTCGTGGGCAAGGTTGCGCGATTCACCATTCCGGTCGCCAACTACGTTGACCGCGAAGATCTAACCCGCGAGCAGCGCTACGAGGAGTGCGTGCTCGATACCATCGATATGTTATCTCCGACCTACGACAGTCCTATGACATGGGGCGAGGTGGAATCCGTCTTGCGCCAAACGGCCGCGAAGGCGTGGCGATTTAACTCCCGGGTCCCGGTCAACGTCATCGGGACCCGCTGAACGGCTCTGTACGGTTACGACGCGGCGTCTTGCGTCGCGACATGCGGATGGCCGCCTGCATCTCGGCGCTGCTCGGCGACCAAGCGACTAAACATGATTCCCATGAATAGGCTGTAGAATAGGTGGTACGTGGAGGTACCGACCGCGAATCCCAGAACTCCAAACCAGAAGAAGCCCGCGAGCTTGAAGACCATGCCGATCGAGAAGCAGACGGCGGCGAGGACCGCGGCCGTTCGGGTCATCTCGAGGGCGTGAAAGCTCATCGCAACTACCGATGCGGCGCCGACGCCCCAATGGATGCCGGTTAGCGCGACGGCGATCTGCCAAAGGTCGCGTACGTTCTCGTCGGTGACGCCCCCGTGACCTACAAGAAGGCGCAAACTGGGGTAGCCGAATAGTACCAAGAAGATGAGGCCGGTGGTTGCGAAGAGCGCCAGCCCTCGGCGGACCCGACCCATCGACTTCAGCAGCGCATCGATGCGCCCTTCCTTGGCGAGCAGACCAAAGTGGGGCGCGTGCGGAATGACCGCCGATTTGTGAACGATGTTGAGGACCGCGTTGTGCATCGTGAGAGCAAGGTTGTAAAGTGAGATTGCACCCGCTGGCGCCAAAGACAGGACGAAGCTGTCGAGCACGCCTTCGCTATTGCGATAGGCCTGAGAAATCCAAAGGGGAATGGACCGCTTGACGAGCGTCTGGGCGCCGGTACCGCGAAGGCGTAAGCGAGGTCGAACGCTAGAAAGTGGCAGGGTCAACGCGAGCCGCATGACGTGCCGACCGGTAAAGAGCCAAGCCACGCCCTCTACGCCATACTCTGTGGCCACCGGATAGATCGTGGCCGTCATCAATGTCGCCGCGACGACCTGGCCAAGCTCGCCGCCGACGATGCGACCCCGCGCCAGCAGAGACGCCCATGCGATGTTCTGCCCCGTCTGTGCGGCGGCTCCGATCAAGTGAATCCTGGCCAAACGAACGACCAAGGCGTTGTCTTCACCAACGAAGCCCGGGAGGATGACTTGCGTCCAGGCCGGCGCCGTCCAAGCGAGCAGAGCCATCGTGGGCACGGTGACGAGCATCGCGGTCAGCATGACCGCCGACGCCAGCGATCTGCGCTCGTCCTCGTCGAGCCCCCCCAGCTTGGGAAGCAGGATGGCGGCGAGCGGATTGGAGAAGATGAGCGCAAGCACTTGAGGCAGCGCGATAGCCGCGTACAGCGCGTCGGTGTCTCGACCAACGCCCAGGACGAACAGAACCATCCAATTGCCGACGAAAGCAACGACGAGCTGAATCGCGGCCAACCCTGCGACAAGGGTCGTCCTTCGGGGCGACATGTTCATCTTGGTTTTGGCTGCGGACGAAATTGATAACGCCCGTCATCCCGCACTTGGCCCCTCCGCTACCGCTCCTGTCGTCACGGGCAATGCAGGCGCTGCCTCGGGCGCGCGGCCGCTCAAACGTTGGTTTCGAAAAGCCCTCACGAGCGCGCTTGCTGCGAAGATGATGAATACGGGTAGGATCTGAGCCCGATGGCGATAGGCGGTCCCGCCGTTGCCCGAAACGAGCCCGTAGCCCAATGTGATGAGCATCGTGGTGAAGATCATTCCCGCCGCGTCTTGAAGATACCGACGCAAACTGAAGACCAGCTCCCGCGACGCATAGTAGAGAAGGACGTACCACACGATGCTCTCGGGCACGGTCATCGCCTGCAAAGCCGATGACACTGTCCACGGGAAAGGGAGGGACAGGAAGTATAAAGTGCCCACCGGCAGGTAAGCGATCGCGCTAGCGAGCGTTCGCGTATCGACGTCGTCGCCATAAGCTGAACCGCCGTAGGCCAAGTCGTGTCTCATCTTGTCCGTTTCCTTCAGGGTCTCCGTAGAAACGAGCTCGAAACCGATACCGAGCGCATCGCCATAAATACGGAGAAACAGGACCATGACGAGGAGCGCGAACAGCGCATACGGAACGTGTCGCAGCCTTACCACCACCAGCGATGTCATGCCGCCGACGACCAGCAGAGGGACGAGATAACCCCGGATAATGGACATCCAGCAGATACACATCACCAGGAGCACGGTACTGGTGACATTGAAGCTCCGACGCATTCGAAACAGAGCTAGGTGGAACAACGCGATCACCAGGAGCGACCACGCCTCACGAATATTCATGCTGGTCCACAGCACGAGCGATGGAAACAGCGCGATCATAATGAAGCTCAGACGAGCCACCCGCGGTCCATGAAGCTCCTGGGCCAGCTGCGCAAAAACGAACGCGGCCGCCAATCCCGTAAAGCTGTTGATGAAGCTCATCGTGATGCGGTTCTCGTCAAAGACCGCGTAGGCCGCCGCGTTCAGGATCGAGTAGAACGGAATGGTGCCATCTTCTCCAAACAACTGGTCGACGCCCAGCGATTGCCCCATCCAGTCCTCGTAGACGACGTGACCGGTCATCGACCAGTACACTGCGTCCGGTGCGAATGCGCGCCACATCGGGGACAGATTGAGGATGGGGACGATGATGAGTCGGAGGAGAACGGCGGCCATCAACCAACCACCGATACTCGAGGAAAAGTGCACACCAACGGGTTCGACGACCGAATGTCGAGGGACGGGCGTAACTCCCGGGACACCTAAATGTGCCACCTGAATCGCTCGGCCGACGACGACGACCATGACAACAACGACGACGAACGAAAAAACGCCATAGGCGCCGAACACGAATCCGAGTGAGGCCGCCACGGCAACGGCAGCGACACCAAGTCGGTCACTTAGGCGCCTAAGGGGCAGCTCCATGGTCATCCATCACGCTACACCGACTTGAGCTCCGCGGTCACCTGGGGCGCGCGCGGCAAAGTCAAGACCCGGTTGTCTTGCGTACCGCCGCGCTGAAGATGTTGGACCCAAAAATCGATTACGGCATCGCGGATCAGCTCCAGGCCGACCTCCGCCTCCAGAGAGCGATTGCCCCGATCCGGGCGAAGAACGCACAGCTCACCAAAGTGGTCTTCCCCTTCTTTCAGGTCGAGCGAGCCACGCCGGTCCTTCGGGAGCATGGCGTCTCGCAGACGCCACATGCCTCTATCCCGCCGCCGCCACATGAGGACCTGCTCCCGCCGTTCTTTGGCGTCGTTTAATGGTTCGGACCACGTCAACTGAATCTCGTCGCAGCCGAGCTCGCTCAGGACCTCCACGGTGGCCCGCCATGCCATGTCGACATCGTTGGCGCCGCGGACTCTACGGGCGCCGATACGGATGAGGTCCCGGGTCGCACCGGACATGCCCGTCGGCTTGTGGACGACACCCGGAATACGGGTCACGCCAACCCGACGAACCAGCAGGAACACCACGGCAGCTACGGAAGACAGAACGATCGTCCGCCGAGTGAGGTCGCTGTCGAGCAGCGCCAACGCGCCCAGCGCAAAGATGCCGCACACCGTATAGAGCGTCACCACCGCGTCGCGATGCGATAGCCCCAGGGCCATGAGGCGGTGGTGGACGTGCTCGGCGTCCGCGCGGAAAGGACTCTGCCCCCGCGCCAATCTTCGAACGAAGGACAGCGTCGTATCGAGGATCGGCAGGCCCAGCGCGATGACGGGAATCACAAGAGCCACCGCCGTCGCCGCCTTGACCTGCGTCCACAGTGACGCCGTAGCCAAGATGAACCCTAGGAACATCGAGCCGGAATCCCCCAAGAAGATCTTGGCGGGATTGAAATTGAAGAACAGAAAACCAACCAATGCACCCTGCAGGCACGCCATCAAGACGCACAGCAGGACGAGGTTATCGACGAATGCGACACCGAACAGGACGATGCTAGCAAACAGCGCCGTGCCTGAAGCTAACCCGTCGAGCCCATCGATCAGGTTGAGCGCGTTGACGACGCCTACTACCCACACTAGCGTGAACGGCAAGGAGAGCGCCCCGAGCTCGAAGGCCTCACCAAAAGGGTTGCCCAACAGCTCGATCCGAAACCCGGACCACCACATCCCCACCGCGACCAAGACTTGCACGCTGAGCTTGAGCTTTGCCGTCGCTCCGTGGAGGTCATCGTACAACCCCAGCATCACGATAGCCGTCGCGCCCAGACACAACGCACAGAACATCCAGCTGTCGGCGTAGAATAGGCCGGAGATTCGGTTCGTGTAGATCGCGAGCCCAAACAAGGGAGCGAAGAAGGCGGTGACGACGGCGACGCCACCTACGCGAGGAATCGGACGAGAGTGGATTTTTCGACCGCCAACCGGGTCATCGTACCACCGTCGTGCGTGAGCGAGCCGAGTGAGCAAAGGCGTCACTGACAGTGCTACGACCATCGACAGCAAGAAGGCGGCTGGGTACGTTAACATGCAGTAACTTCCTTGGTGAGCTTCGCGGACCCTCTAACACCGAGCTTTCGTGCGATCAGTTCGTCGTACAGGGCAGTAACGTCCCGAATCAATCGATGGTGCGAGAACTTCGCGCCAACCGCGCGCCGATCGCTGTCGGAAACAACTTTCGGCGCCCGAAGACGAATCTCCAGCGCTTCCGCAATGCTCTCCACTCGGCCTGGCTCAACCAAGGTACCGGTCGCGTCCGATACGATGTCTTCCACACCACCGACGCGGGTCGCTACGACCTGTACACCTGATGCGAGGGCCTCAATCACCGCGACGGGCGTCCCCTCGTTGTCGCTCGTCAGCGCGACTAAGTCTGCGTCTCGATAAAGAACGTCTTGGTCCTCGCGCCATCCCAGGAAATGAACCTTATCCGCAATAGGCCTTGCGATGGCCTCCAACCGGGCTCGTTCGTCTGGTGAACCGTTACCCGCGATGGCGAGATGGGCAGAGACGCCCCTGGCAACAACCCGCGCGAAGGCCTCGATCAGCAAGTCGAATCGTTTGATCAGCACGAGCCGACCTACCGCTAGAACAAGTTGAGTTTCGGGCCCTAGTCCAAGCTCGGCACGAAGGGCTCCGCGTTGCCCGCGCTCGACGGCGAGAAAGCGGTCGAGCTCCAGTCCCAATGGAAGCACCCGGACCTTGTCTTCGGGGGCGATTCGGTACTTCTCGACCAGGTCATGCCGTTGCTGCCGCGACAGCGAAAGCACGACGTCGGTTCGCGAGGCCAGCAGGCGCTCGGCGTGGATGAACGCGCGAGTCTTCCGAGGACTGAAGTAGCCATCGAAGATATGGCCGTGAAACGTATGAACGACAATGGGAACCTGACACATGACCGCCGCCAATCGGCCCACGGCGCCGGCTTTGGCGGTGTGAGTGTGAACGACGGTCGGTCTTATGACACGCAAACGGCGCACCAGGTGCGCCACGGCGCGAAAATCCTGGATCGGACGAACCGGCCGTCGCATCTGCGGCAAAAGCTGGACGTCCACGCCGCGCTGACGCGCGAACGGAGCCATCGATGACTCCCCGTCTTCGAGACTTCCCCCGATAAGTGTGGTGTCGTAGCGCGAGCCTTCGCGATGGGAGAGCGCTTGCGTAAGAATGATCGAGTGGAGGGCCGGCCCACCAACGCAGATTCGGCTCTGGATTCGAACGACGCGAGTCACCTCGACCTCAGTATCGAAGTCCGATATTGATGAAGACCTGCTGACGGTTGAATCGTTGAATGCCTGGCGCACCAACGCTGACGTTGGCCACTCGGTCTTCATCTTCCGTCAACTGGGCGATTACGCGATAGTTCAGGTTGGCCCGCAGCCACTCGAAGAACCAATACTCCACGCGAGCATCGCCGATAATGACCTGCGCCGTTGAACCGTCGTCCAGGCCGGCCACCCCCGGCAGCGCCGCGAACTGGCGAAATTCGTACTGCCCGTAAAGCGAAAAGAGTAGGCGTCCAAAGATCGTAGACTGCAGCCCCAGCAACGCGACGTCCGCACTGTAACTGCTGAGGGCAACGACCGGCGCGATCGTTCGACGATAGCCGCCTCGCACCGACAGCGTATCGGCGAGGTCGTATCGAATGATGGCAGAGCCGATCGGACCGCGGGTGCTGCGGCCCGAAGCTTCGCTGAAAGTATCTCCGTATCCCGCCGTAAGCTCAGCCTGGAGCTTCGAGGTCACCTGACCGATCGCTCCAACGTACACATTGATAGGTATGGCGTTCGAGGTCGTTTCGATGGAGCCTTCAGGGTCGTTGCTCGTGAAGAACCTCGAGACATCAGCGTGAAAGAGCAAGACGGTCTTGGGCAGGAACCGCCAGCGGGCCTCGAACAACCCACCGTGCTGCTGTCCTTGCGGCAACCGTGCGTCGTCCGAGTCGTAGAGCGTCAGCTGATTCTGGTAGCCGACGTCGATCTCCAACGCCCGCCCACCAGGCCGAAACGTAAGTCTCGCCGACCCATTGTTGAACCACTGCCTGAACCGGCGTTCGTCGGACGCGATGGTTCCAGATTCGTCGAACAAGGTCGGCGTTCGCAGCAGCTCGTTGGCCAGCTTGAACGAAACCGCGCTCTGATCCGAGCCGATCTGCATCGTAGCGCCCACGCTGCCGCCATACGTCGTGTCGCTGCTGATGACGCCCGTACCAAAGAACTGGGTGATGGTCAGCAGGGAGCGCAATTGCAGCTGGAAGGTTGTACCCGGAACCTCGACCTCGATCCCGGGCCGGATAATCGCCCGCCAGTCCGACAGCTGGCCATCCTCCGGCGCGTTGTCGTTGTCAAAACGATCCCGGTTCGAGTCATAACCAACGCCAACCTCGAGGCTGGTATGGATGCGCGATTTCTCGCCGATGGGAAATCCGGCGGTTGCACTAACAGGTTGCGCCGAAGCCACGGCGGAAAGCGGCACAGCAAGCGCGAAAACAGCTATCGCGATCGTCTTCATCACAGTTGGATCCGCTGGTGGGGAACGACGTCATTGGCGCGTGCAACCAGCCAGTGCTTTCGCGTGGTCGCTGTGTAGGTCGCCTTGGTTCCCCTGTCAAACGCACGGCCGAGTGGTGCGTTGATTGGCTGACCGACCGCTTCAATATTGTTCGGCACCGCCGCGCAAGCGAGCCTGCGACGACCTCGATCGACCGCGTCTCGCCATCGCCGACGATGGGTCTCCTTTATGACGAACGGGTCCCGCCGCGCACGACCCGGAGGTCGAAGAGCAGAGGCTGAGGCCGCATTGCGCATGGACAGACGTAGGTGCCGCCCAAGACCCTCAGATTCATCGGCCAGAACATGAGATCTTCTAAAGATCGCATCCGGGATCCTGGGATCGAGGACGCCATAGGGCCCGAATGTAGCCCTCTCGCATCAGGAGGGCTTATGCAATCCGAAAACGTGGATTCAAGAAAACTGAGCCGGACGAGCCTGAGCGTTAACGGTCTGTTTCGATCGGATTCGCCGACCTCGCGGTGATGAAGTCTTATGATGAATCCGCGGTCGGTGCGATCTCCAGGATCATCGCCCCTGCGGACAGTTGCTCATCCGGCGTCGCCAACACCTCGGTCACCGTGCCGTCGACCTCGGCCACGATCTCGTGCTGCATCTTCATGGCCTCGAGGACGGCGAGAGCGTCGCCCTTTTTGACCGAGTCGCCGGTCTTAACCGAGATGCTCAGAAGTTTACCGTGCATGGGCGCGGTCACCCGACCGCCGCCAGCCGCGTCCTCTATATCCTGGATGGTGGCCGACAGATGGCGGACGGCGAACGATACGCGGTCGGTCGCCGCGCGGATGAGTCCTAACGCCCCTTCAACGTACGACAGCGCTGACCGGCGACCGGCCGATTCCACCCACGCAACTTCGTCTTCGAGACGCTCGAGGGTCACGCGAGCGACGCGGTCTCCGGCTTCGATCTCCAGGGCGTCACCGTCTTGACGGACGATGACCTCTTCCGTCGCATCCCCAATCTGGTACCGCGCACTCGCGCGAAGATCCGCCGTGCTCGACCATCCGACGAGTTCGTCGGGCACGAATACCGACCGCGCTCGCGCTTGTCGGAGTAGGCGGGCCTGCTGAACGGCGATGGCCAACGCCGCGTCGTCGAAGGTGATCGCGGGCGGCGCGAACCCCTCGGCCCCATAGGTCTCCGCGATGAACGCGGTCGTGGCCCGGCCCTGTGCGAACGCCGGCTGGCCGAGGACGTCGATGAGGAAGTCACGGTTCGTCGTCGGCCCGAACAGCGCCGTCGCGCCCAGCGCGGCGATGAGGCGCCGCCGGGCTTCGTCTCGCGTTCGACCATACGCAATGATCTTCGCGACCATCGGATCATAGAACGGTGAGACCTCGCCGCCCGACGCGATGCCCGCGTCGACCCGGATGCCCTCCCCGGCCGGGGCCCGCCACAGATCGATGGGGCCCGTGCTGGGCAGGAAGTCGGCCGCGGGATCCTCGGCGTACAGGCGGACCTCGATCGCGTGACCCTCTATCCGTACGTCGGACTGGGCGAGATCCAGATGCTCGCCCTGGGCCACTCGAATCTGAAGGGCGACGAGGTCGAGGCCGGTCACCTCTTCCGTCACCGGATGTTCGACCTGAAGCCGGGTATTCATCTCCAGGAAATAAAACGCCCCGTCGGCGTCGAGGAGAAACTCGACGGTCCCCGCGCCGCGATAGTCGACGGCCCGCGCGGCGTTGACCGCCGCCGTACCCATCGCCTCTCGAAGGGTGGGGGTCATGACCGGACACGGCGCCTCCTCCACGACCTTTTGGTGACGCCGCTGCACCGAGCAATCCCGCTCACCGAGATGGATCGCGTGGCCGTGGGCGTCAGCGAAGACCTGAATCTCGACGTGACGAGGGCGGGAGATGGCCTTTTCGATGATCAGCTCATCCGCGCCGAAAGCGTTCTTGGCCTCCGACCGCGCGAGCGACAGCGCGCCCGGTAGGTCGGCGGGGGTGGTCACCAGCCGCATGCCCCGCCCGCCGCCGCCCGCCGCCGCTTTGACCATGACCGGGAACCCGATCTCCTCGGCGGCACGGACGAGCCGGGCGTCGGATTGGTCTTCGCCCTGATAGCCGGGAACACACGGAACGCCGGCGTCGATCATGGCTCGCTTGGCCCGGGCCTTATCCCCCATGACTTCGATGGCCCGAATCGGGGGCCCGATGAAGATCAGGCCTGCGTCTGCACACGCCGCCGCGAACGCAGCGTTCTCGGACAGAAAACCGTATCCAGGATGGACGGCATCGGCCCCCGACGCACGGGCCGCGTCGATGATCGCGGCGACATTGAGATACGACTCGGAGACAGGCGACGGCCCGATGAGGTGGGCTTCGTCAGCCATTCGAACGAACGACGCCCCGGCGTCGGCCTCGGAGTACACGGCGACGGTCTCGAGCCCCATCGCTCGCGCGGTCCGCATGACGCGAATCGCGATCTCGCCGCGGTTGGCGACCAAAACTTTGTTGATCGTAGGCATGGCTGTCTCTTCACATCCGGGCTACGCCGAAGCTGTTGGGGCGAACGGTGCGGTGGCGTGATTCCCACACCGTCGACAGAAGGAAACCGAGGATCTGGCGGGTGTCGCGCGGATCGATCATGCCGTCGTCCATGTTGTGACCGGAGCAGTAGAAGCCGCCCGACTGGTCGTTGAACATCTTGGTCAGATAGACCTCCTGCTGCTCCAGCATCTCCCGCGGGGGGGGCTCACGACCGGCGGCCTTGGCCATGCCCTCGGCGACGATGGTCATCACCGTCGCCGCTTGTTCGCCCCCCATGACCCCGATCGAGGCGGTCGGCCACGAGTACAGGAAGTCGGGATTGAATCCGCGCCCGCACATCCCGTAGTTGCCGGCCCCATAGCTGGCTCCGATCATGAGGGTCAGGCGCGGAACCTCGATGTTGGTCACCG
Organism: Myxococcota bacterium; assembly: GCA_028289325.1. Taxonomy (GTDB): domain Bacteria; phylum Myxococcota; class Kuafuiibacteriia; order Kuafuiibacteriales; family Kuafuiibacteriaceae; genus JANQQN01. The sequence goes on from JANQQN010000445.1 coordinate 30,184, forward strand.
CCTGGATCATCTTCGAGCCGTGCTTGATCATGCCCCCGCGTTCGTACTCGGTGCCGACCATGTACCCGGTGGTGTTCTGGAGGAAGATGACCGGCGTCCCTGCCTGGTCCATCAGCTGCAAGAACTGAGCAGCCTTGCTCGCTCCATTCGGGTCGATGGGCCCGTTGTTGCCGATGATCCCGCACTCGAAACCCATCACCTTGGTCTGCACGCAGACGGTCGAGACCCCGTAGCGGGGCTTGAAGTCGATGAACTCGGATCTGTCGACGACCCGGGCTATCACCTCCCGCACGTCGTAGGGCTTCTTGTAGTCGATGGGCACCACCCCCGCGATCTCGTCAGGGTCGTACAGCGGCGGATCGATGTCGCGGATCGCCGGCCGCGGACAGTGTCGATTCCATCCTAAGCGCTCGACGACCTCTCGGGCCATCACGATCGCGTCGCCGTCATCGTCGGCGAGGTATTCGGCGAGACCGGACACCGTCGCGTGCATCTCCGCCCCCCCGAGCTCTTCTTCGGTGGCGATCTCTCCCGTCGCGGCCTTCAACAACGGGGGCCCAGCCAGGAACGCTTTGCCTCGCCCTCGGACCGCGACCACGTAGTCGCTCATCCCCGGCATGTACGCGCCGCCGGCGGTAGAGGAGCCGTGGAGGATGGAGATGACGGGAACCCCGGCCTTGGACAGCTTGGCCTGGTTACCAAACAGCTTGCCGCCGACGGCGAAGCCTTCGACCTTGTAATTCAACAGATCGCCACCTGCGCTCTCGACGAGATGAACGTAGGGAAGCTTCTGCTGAAGGGCGATCTCTTCCGAGCGGATGATCTTGTACACCGAGGCCTTAGTCAGCGCCCCGGCGGTGATCCCGCTGTCGTCCACCACCACCATGCACCGGACCCCGTTGATGAACCCGATGCCACAGATCACCGTCGAACCGGGCATCGACTTCTCTTCCGAGCGCCCGTCGTCCAGATAGCCGCACAGGTTGCCCATCGCCAGCCACGGCATGCCCGGGTCGAGCAGCCGGGCCAGGCGAGCCCGGGGGGTGAGCTGGCCGCGAGCTTCGAAACGCGGCTTGCGTTTTTCCGACGCCGCCGGCGCCCGACCGTTGAGCTCTCGGAGCTTGTCGATCAGCGCCAGCATATCGGCGCGGTTCTTCTTGAACGCCTCCGACGAAGGCGAAATGCGAGACTTGAAGGTGGTCATGCGTGGACGGTCTCCGCGATGCTTCGAGGCACCGGGATCGGGGTTTGAAGGAGAATCTGGGAGTAGCCTTTGCCCTGGGGATCGTTGCGCAACGAAGCGACCCCGCCGCCGCCCAACACCTGGTCGAGCACGAAGTTGATCGCGCCCGTGCCGGGCATGAAGAAGCGCTCCACTCGACCCTGCAGATAGTGGGCGAAGCGCTGCTCGACCTCGGATTCCGTCAACGCGGCCCAGATGTACGGCGCGTAGTCCAGCCGGCGGGGAAGCACCCCGATGTTGGCCTTGTCGCCCTTGTCGCCCGAACGCGCCCAAGCGAGCTTGATGAGGGGAACAGGCACCATATCGGCGGCGGCGTCCGGCTCCGGAGGCGGCGTCGGCCGCGGCAACGCGGCCGGATCGAACGACGTCCCCGGTTCGGGTGGAAGCTCGACGACTTCGCCCTCGACGTGAAGCTCGACCGGGACCTCGGCTTTGGCCACCGTGAAGGAGAACAAGCGCACCACCGGCGACGGTTTCGGCCGGCCCCCCGCGAACCCGGAGAGGCCGGGGGGCGCGGACAGGCCGAGGCCGGTGACCTCTTTGAGCAGCAGGCCGGCCGCCCGTTGGTCGAAGTGTTTGGCGGCGATCTTGACCGCGACCGACCGAGTCGGGGTCGCCGTGGCCCGCGCGAAGTCGCCATAGACGCTTTCATCGCCGATGAGCTCGACCGACGTCTCCGAATAGTCGGGCGCGCCGAAGGCCTGCAGCGTGCGGCGCGCCCGCTTGAGCCCGGCGTCAGCGAACGAACGGGCCTTGGCCGCCGCGTCTTCGCCATAAAAGAACCACACCAGACCCGCGCGCCAACCGTCGGCGTAGGTCGCGCTGACCTTGTAGCTGTCGGGCGCAGGACGCCCTTTGGCCCCCGCTACCCGCACCTCGCCTTCGCCCTGCTGCTCGAGGGTCACGGCCGAGAAGTCGCAAACCACGTCGGGCAAGATGTACGCTTGGGGGTCCCCGATCTCGTAGAGCATCTGTTCCCCGACCGTCCCTACCGTGACCGCGCCGCCGGAGCCGGGAGGCTTGGTGACGACGAAGCTTCCGTCCGGTTCGACCTCCGCGATCGGGTAGCCCACCGAATCCAAGCTGTCGGCGACCTCGGCCCAGTCGGTGAAGTTTCCGCCCGTCGCCTGCGGGCCGCACTCGAGGATATGGCCGGCGAGGCTGGCCCCTGCGAGTTGGTCGAGGTCGTCACGGCCCCATCCGAAGCCGTGGATGCACGCGCCGAGGGTCGTGGCGCTGTCGACGCCCCGACCGGTGATGACCACGTCGGCGCCCCGCGCCAGCGCCTCGGCGATGGGGAACGCGCCGAGGTACGCGTTGACGCTGGCCAGCCGCTCCCGGTCGGGCAGTGGGTCGCCGGAAAACATTTCCTCGGGCCCCATGTCCGCCAGGGCCTGCGCGCGGCCCATGAGGTCGTCGCCGTGGACCACCGCCACCTTGAGGTCGAGGCCCGCCGCTTCGATCAGCCCCCGCACCGCCCGCGCGCACGCATCGGGATTCACCCCGCCCGCGTTGGAGATGACCTTGACCCCCTGGCGCGCGATGGCCGCCAAGTGGGGCGTCATCACGAACGAAATGAAGTCGGTCGCGAAGCCCGCCTCGGGGTTCTTGGCCCGAGCTCGGGCCAGGATCGACATCGTGATCTCCGCCAAGTAGTCGAACACCAGGTAGTCGAGATCGCCGGCCCCTAACAGCTGGGGAACTGCCATCGCGCTGTCGCCCCAGTAGCCGCTCGCCCCACCGATCCGGATCGTTCTTGCTGAAGACAACGGTCCTCCCTTCCGACGCCCAAACCGTCCGTACCGGTCGTTGCTCCGAGCGAACGACCGGTGAGGTGGGCTTCGGGATTGAATGATTGCGGCTCATCTTTTATAAGTCAATCTCAGTCCGCTGTGGAGGCCGGCCGCGGCCGAGACCCGACAACCGCCAAGCAGACCGGCAGAGAATGGAGAATCGCGTGCAAAACCCCTTCGAGACCGAAGAACGAAGAGCGTTCCGGGAGACGATCGCCCGTCTCGTGGAGACCGACATCAAGCCCTTCGCCGACCAGTGGGACGAAGCCGGCGACATTCCGTGGTCCCTGCACGAGAAGTTCGGCCAGCTCGGGGTGTTTGGATTTGGGGTCGACGAGGCCTACGGGGGCCTGGGCTTCGACGATTGTTTCATGCGCGCGGCGTACAGCGAGGAACTGGGCAAATGCGGGGCGACGGGAATCCCGGCCGCCCTCGGCGGCCGATCGATCTCCATCGGCCCCATTCAGGCCTTGGCCAACGAGGACATCAAGCGAAGGGTGCTTCCCGACGTCGTCGCGGGGCGCAAGGGATCCAGCCTCGCGATCACCGAGCCATCCGGCGGCTCCGACGTGGCCCGCTTGAAGACCACCGCCGTTCGTGACGGCGACGGCTGGATCATCAACGGCGCCAAGACCTTCATCACTGGGGGCATGAAGAGCGACTACTTCGTCGTCGGCGCCCGCACCGGCGACGGCGGGCTGGGCGGCATCTCCCTGTTCTTCGTCGAGGCCGACGCCGCCGGCTTTTCGCGGACCGAGCTGCCGCGCAAGATGGGGTGGTGGTGCTCGGACACCGCGACCCTGTACTTCGAGGACTGCCGAGTCCCCGACGCCCACCTCATGGGCCAGGAGAATCAAGGCTTCCTGGCCATCATGAACAACTTCAACTACGAGCGGCTGGCGATGGTGGCGGGCATGGTGGGCATGATGAAGGTGTGCTTTCACGAGGCCGTCGCCTGGGCCCAAGAGCGAGAAACTTTCGGCGCCAAGCTCATCCAACACCAGGTCATCCGCCACAAGCTCGCCGACATGTCCGCGCGGATCGATATGGTCGAGGCGTATCTGCACCAGATCTGCTGGTTGGCCAACGAGGGCCGAATGCCGGTGGCCGAGGTGAGCAAAGCGAAGTTCTCGGCGTCGAAGGCCCTCGAGTTCGTGGCTTCGGAGGCGATGCAGATCCTGGGCGGCGCGGGTTACCTGCGAGGCAACGTCGTCGAACGCATGTACCGGGAAGTGAAGGTGCAAGCCATCGGCGGCGGATCGGAGGAGATCATGCGCGACCTCGCCGTTCGTCAGATGGGGCTGTAAGGCCCATCCGATGAGTGACATCCCGGCCATGACCCGACGCCAACGGGTAGAGGAGCGCGAACACGCGATCATCGCCGCCGCCCGCGCCGTGTTCGTCGAGCACGGGTACGACGGCGCGCGGATGGCCGAGATCGCCCGCCGGGCGGGTATCGCCGAAGGCACGGTCTACCTCTACTTCAAGACCAAGGTCGACCTCATGAAGGCGATCGTGGCCGACTTCTGGCGCGACCTGACGCTCGGCGCGCGAAAGGCGACGCGGGGCCACGACGACACCTTCGAAGCGCTGCACGCGCTGGCCGAGTTCCACCTGACGATGCTCATGGACCGATTCGACGTGGTGGAGCTCACCCAGAATCTGCGGATGGTGAAGGCGGATCCCTCCAGCTCACGCCAGTATCTGAAGACCTACGTCGCGGTGTTCGACGAGATCTTTCGCCGGGGCGTGGACCGCACGGAGCTGGCCGCCGATGCCTCGGTATGGGCGGCCCGCGATGTATTTTACGGCGGACTCGAATACTCGGCGCGAACCCTGCTCGTCCGCGGCGAACGCCACGACGGTACGGCGGTCAACAACATGCTGCGCGTCTTTCGGGCTGCCTACGGCCGGGGCAAGGTTCCCCGTGAGGAAGGCGCCGCCGCCGGGCTGCTCGGGCGGCTCGAGGCGGCGGTGGAGCGACTCGAGCAGCAGGCGGCGAAGGCCGAAGATCAGCCCTCGAGGTAGGACTTGATCGCGTCGGCCGAAGGCACGCCGCCCGAGTACGGCTCACCGTTGATGAAGAACGATGGCGTCCCTTCCACCCCGGCGTCGTTGCCCTGATCCATGTCTTTACGCACGAACTCCGCCGTCTTCGGGTCGACGACACAGGCCTTGTACTTGTCCATGTCGAGGCCGGCGCCCTTCGCGTACTCCTCGAACTTGGCCGCGGTCAAAGAGGATTGGTTGGCGAACACCTGGTCGTGAAACGACCAGAACTTGCCCTGCGCATTCGCGCACTGGCTGGCGATGGCGGCGGGCAGCGCTTCTTTGTGGAAGCTGAGCGGGTAGTGCATGAACACCACCCGCACGTCGTCGGGATAGGCCTTCAGGAGAGCTTCGACCCCGTCGACGGCCTTCGAGCAGTACGGACACTGAAAGTCCGAGAACTCGACGATCGTGACCTTCGCATCGTCTTTGCCCTTGGACGGGCGACCCGCGAGATCGAACTCGGCTTTCTCCAGCTGCGGCCGCGGCAGGTTGATCTCGACCCCTGCTTCTTTCTTCACCCGCTCGAAGAACGAGAGCATGGCTTCCTGCTTCTTTTGCTGCTCGAGGAACGACCGGATCCGGGGCGCGAGTTGATCGAACGGCTGCTCCTTGATCCGAGGGTTCGACTGATGGAAGTCCTTGACCTCCTTGTCGGTGACGGTGGGGGTCCCGACTTCGGCATCGACGTACTGCTCCTCGGTCTGGCCTTTCGCCTTGGCCTTGGCCTGGACCAGCTTCTGAACCACCGTCGCCTCCAGGCGCTGGCGCTCGACGTTGTACAGGTCGTTCTTGAACTTGTTGCGCAGCTTGCGCAGTTCGCTGGCGTGGGCACCCGTCAGCTCACCGTAGGTCAGCTTTCCGCCCTTCCACGACGCGATGACCGTGTCCGCCGCCAGGCGCCCTTCTTCGGACGATCCGTCGGATGGACCGGCCGGCGCGGCCGACGCGGCGGGGGGGGTGGTTGCAGTGGTGGTCGGCTTGCTGGGTTGCGCACAGGCGATGAGCCCGCCCGCGGCAGCGGCCAGAACAGCAAAACGGTACATGGGGAGGCCATCGCACGGCGCCGCTTCTATGCCAACGACATCGCGTCGGACCCAGGGTTGACAGCACTATCTACACCTGTAGTACTACAGATGTAGATGAAGACTCGAACGAGGGAAAAGGCCCGACCATGCCCGATTACAGCCTGACCGACCTTCAGCTCGATCTGCTTCGCGTGCTCTGGGAGCGAGGAGAAGCAACGGTGGTGGACGTTCGTAAGGCCGTGCAGCCGACCCGGGATCTTGCTCACAGCACCGTGGCCACCGTGCTGACGAGGATGGAGAAGCGCGGGCTGGTGCAGCGACGAGCGGAAGGTCGCCAATACGTGTACGCGGCGGCCGTGGCGCCCGAATCCGTCCAGCGGTCGATGGTCAACGAGTTCAGCGAGACCAAGGATCGGCTGTTCGGCGGCGACATCGCGGACATGGTGACCCAGCTCCTTAACGAGAACGAGGTCGATGCGGACGATCTCGCGCGCGTGCGGCGAATGATCGAAGCCAAGGAAGCTGAATTGCGAGGCGGGGGAACGAGCAAATGACGTTGACCATCGTCCTGGGCTTTGCCCTTACCTATCTGCTCCACAGCACGCTGCTGCTCGGCGTTGCATGGGCCGTCGACCGCTGGTTGGTCGACCACGATGCCTGGCGGGAAACGCTGTGGAAAGCCGCCTTGCTCGGAGGCATCGGAACCGCGGCGCTGGCCGTATGGGTCCCGAAGCGCGTCGCCATCGAGCTCGACGTGGCCCGTCTCTTTCCCGGGCTCGCTCGCCACGTCCAGATCAACGTCGACGGCGAGCATTGGTTCGGGCCGAAACGAGCGGGAACCGAGGAAGACGGCGGCCCCCGAACCAACGACCCGCGAACCGCGGTGATCACCGGCGTCGGCCCCGCCGTGGTGGTGACCGCACCGCCCGCGGTGTCGGTCAGACCCGCGGACGCCCGCGCGGTCGTCGTCCCGATGCGTCGGATGGCCCCCATCCCCCCGGTGCTGGCGGTCCCGCCCGTGGCCCCGCTGCCGCCGGTCGCGCCGGTGGCCCCAGTGCCCCCGCGCGCGCCCATCGACGCCCCGAACCGCGCGGCGATCTCGCCCCTTGCGCCGCCCCGCGCGGACGCCGTCCACCCCACGGTGACCGTAGTGCCGCCGCCGCCCCGCCCACCGATGAGCGCGGATCGGCCCGGGCCGTCGGCGGCGACGATCTCGTCGGCGGTCGCCGGCTGGCTGTGTTGGATGTGGGCGATCGTGGCCGCCGCCCTGCTGGCGTGGCTCGTCTTCCGCCATATCAGGCTGTACCGCGCGCTGCGCACCCGGCGGGAGGTCGCGGATCCCGATCTGCTGTCTATGTTGACCCTGCTTCGTCGCACGGCCGGCGTCTGGCGACCGGTCAGACTCACCACGACCGCGGCCATCGGAACGCCGATGGTCCTCGGCCGCCAAGAGATCTGCGTGCCCGAGCGCTTCGTGGACGAACTGTCGACCTCGGCCCAAAGGGCGGCCCTCGCTCATGAGCTCGGGCACCTCGCCCGTCACGACCCGATCTGGCAGCTGGTCGCCTCGGTCGTCGAGCGGATCTTCTTCTTCCAGCCGCTGAATCGGATCGCCCGGCTGCGGCTTCGGGATTCGGCTGAGTATCTCGCCGACGAATGGGCGGTTCGTCAGACCGGGGCCCGGCTCGACCTCGCCAAGTGCTTGGCCGAGGTCGCCGGCTGGGTATCACCCGCGAGCGAACCGGCGATGGCGCGGACAGTGGCCATGGCGGAAGGCGGCTCCCCTCTGTTGGCCCGGGTCCGTCGCCTGCTGGAACGGGAGCCGGGGCCTGCGCCGCGCGCTGCCGGCCGGGCCGCCGTCGCCGCCGCGGTCCTGGTCGCGGTAGCGGTGTTCGGCCCCGGGGTCACCACCGCGGGCGAAACGTCCACCCCTCGCGCCCGCGCCCCGACGGCGATCGTGCTCGCCGCCGCGCCCCCGTTGCCGCCAGCGCCGGCCGAAGCGCCGCAAAGCACCGAGGCCTCACAGACGGAACCGCCCGAGTTCTTCGAA
>JANQQN010000466.1 GCA_028289325.1 Myxococcota bacterium
GGGTCCGACACCGGACGCACCGGCGACGACGTCGGGCCGGTCGGGGCGCCGGCGGCTTCGGTACGTCGCTTGACGTCCGTGGACTCCTCCGGCGCGAAATATTTCATCGCGTCGACACCGGAGCTTCGGGCGACCAGCTCCAGCTTCGGCTCCGTCTCGGGAAGAAACTCCTTGGGCCATCCCTCGTACGCCTGGCCGGTTCCCTCCGTGGGTTCGGGCTTGTCAGGACGAGCCCATGCGGTCCGCACTTCGTGTTCGGCGGCGGTGGAGGCCTCGGCGGGCGCGGACGGGACCTGCCCCTCGGTCGGATCGCCGACCGACCCGATCGCGATGCCCTCCGGATGCGATGGCGGCTCGGGGGTCGGGATCGGCGGCTGAGGGGAAGGGGAGGGTGACAAGGTGGACGCGGGCTGTAGCGCGGTGCCCCAACCGTCGCTGGGGATGTGTTGGATGAAGACCTGCTTTAGGAACTCCTCGAGGGGCTGGCCCGCCGGTTGGCCGGTCACCGCCGTTCGAAGCTCGTCGGCGGCCTGTTGGGCGGACTGGGGCCGCTGACCGGGATCGAGCGCGCACAGCCGAAGGGCGACCTGCTGCAGGCCTTCGGGTGCCTCGGGACGGTACGTGAACAGCTCCCGGATGCGATCGGCGATCCCGAGGACACCGACCGGTCCCCGCTTTTGGGCCATGACCCGACGGGCGGATATGAGCTCGGTGAGCAGGATACCGACCGAGAACAGGTCCGCACGCCCGTCGACCGTGTCGCCCATGGCTTGCTCGGGGGCCATGTAACCCGGCTTGCCTTTCGCCGTTTCGCCGATGCGGGTGTGGGCCTCCCGGGCCTCGTGGCGGGCGATGCCGAAGTCGGCCAGCTTCACCACGCCCTGTCGGGAGAGCAAGGTGTTCTGCGGGCTGACGTCCCGGTGGACGATCCGAAGGGGGTTGCCGTCGAGGTCGGTCAGGCCGTGGGCGTAATGAAGGGCGTCGAGCAGCTTGAGACAGATGTCGACCGCCGGTCGGATGGGCAGCCATCGCTTGCGCTTGGCGAGCGTGCGGCAGAACTGGGCCAGATTGACGCCATCGATCAGCTCCATCGCCATGTACGGCACGCCGTCGACCGCGCCGTAATCGAACGTTTGAACGATGCTGGGATGGTTGAGGAGCGCCGAAACGCGCGCCTCCTCGAGGAACATCTGTCGTACGCCCTCGTGTCGGCGGGCCTCGGGTGCGATGCGTTTGAGGACGCACGGCTTGACGAACCCCTCGGGACCTCGTTGACGGGCGAGGTGCACGAGGGCCATGCCCCCGGCGCCGACCAATCTGATGAGCTCGTACCGCCCGAAGATCTCGGCGTCCGCCACCGGTCGAATTCGTAGCGCGTCATGGGAACGAGGGAAAGTCGGGGCTCGGGTGGAACGCGTTGGTCGCCGGCCGACTTTAGATTCTTGTCGTCGTCCTGGCGGACGGGAGCGCGCAAGATCGTGAACCGGATCACTCGCCCGCGCCCAACCGCCGCCGGTCGGCGTACAATGGGGTGAAATGCGGCGCCGGTGGTTCAGTCGTTCGGGAGAGCCGGGTCAGCCGTCCGACGAGCTCGGCGACGATCTGCTGCGGCGATGGCGGCGCGGTGATGAGCGCGCGTTCGCCGACATATTCAAGAGCTACCGGGGCCTGGTCTACGGGGTTCTTCACCACCTCCTGCCCGCGGATCCGGAGCTCGAGGACGTCGTACAGTCCGCGTTTCTCGAAGTTTTTCGGTCGTTGGACAGCTTCGAGGGCCGCTCGAAGCTATCCAGCTGGATCGCCCGCATCGCGCTCCACGTTGGTTATCATCACCTTCGACGGCGCCGGACGCGCCCCGGCGACTATTCGGCCGAGCCCACCATCCCGGACCGTCCCGACGGCCGGCCGGACGCCGACCCGGAGATCGTGGCTCGGCGAGCGGAAGCGGTCCGGCGGATCCGCGCCATCCTGGCCACCCTGCCCGAGAAAAAGCGTACGGTGTTCATCCTGAACGACCTGCAAGGCATGCCCCAGGAGGAGGTGGCGGAGGTGGTCAACACGAGCGTGGCCACGGTTCGAACCCGGCTGTTCTACGCGCGTAAGGAGTTCTGGAAGCGGGCCGCCGCGGACCCGGTGTTGTCCGAGCTCGTCGACGAGCCGACACTGCTGCGGACGAACGCTTGACCCTGCCGCTGGAACGGACGAAGCATGACGGGCCGGAGGCCCGATTGCGCTACGCTACGCTTCTCGTCGCAAGCATCGCCCTGGCCGGTGTCGTGCTGACCCTGACCCTGTGGGACCGATTCATGGCCGCCCTCCGGGAGCCCGCAGGACAGAACGCGGCGTCGGTGATGATCATCGTCGAGCCGTCGGAGACCTGGGGCGAGCTTCTGCCTCGATTGGCCGAGCGAGGGGTCATTCGGGACGTCGAGACCGCCAGCACCTATGTCAACCACCTGCACGACCCCCACCCGATCGCGCCCGGCGAGTACGCGGTGAGCCAGGCCATGAGCCTGGCGGAGGTCGTCGCCCAACTCGAAGCGGGGCAGCGGATCAAGCGGCCGGTGAACATCCCCGCGGGCACGACGGTGGCCAACGCTGCGGCGCTGCTGGATCAAGCGGGCATCGTGAACGAAGCAGCGTTTCTGGCCGCCGCCCAGGACCCCGCATTGATGGCTCGACTCGGCATCAAGGCCGGTCGAGCGGAAGGCTTCCTCCTTCCCGATGTTTACGCGTTCGCGCGAGGCTCCGACGCTGAGGCGATCTTGTCTTCGATGGTCGGGGCGTTCGAGGGCGCTTATCGGCGCGCGGTGGGTGATCGCACCGGTGGACTGAGCCGCATCGAGATCGTGACCTTGGCGTCGTTGATCGAGCAGGCTCCGGTACCGCGCAAGGAACGGCCATTGTTTTCCGCGCTGCTCCGCAATCGGCTGCGAGCCCGGATCCCTCTGCAGATCGAGGCGGCGAGGGCGTACGCGGCCCAGCGGCCGGAGGCGAACCGCGCCGATTGGGACACCTACTCGAAGGCCGGACTGCCCCCCGGCCCGATCTGTAGCCCGGGTCCGGGGGCCCTGCTCGCCGCGTCCAGCCCCGCGACGTCCCGAGCGCTGTACGCCGTCACTCGTACCGATGGCTCGCACGTGTTCTGCGACGACCTCGACTGCCTGTATGAGGAGTCTAGGCGGTACAAGCGTCGGCTTCCGCGCCCGCTGCCGGTACCGCTCGGCGTTCGGACCGCGGCGCCCATGCCGCGTTCATCGCGACCTCCGCCTCCGCCGAGCGAGGGGCCACCCCCGCCCCCGGGCCCCGAGTCGCCGTGACGGCGGCGATTCGGGTCGAGCGCCTCGCGAAGGCTTTCCGAGGACGAGCGACCCGAAGCGACTGGGTGCGCTGGCGCCGACCGACGCCGGTGCGAGCCTTGAACGGCATCGACCTGACCGTCGACCGCGGTCAATTGGTGGCGCTGGTGGGCCCGAATGGGGCGGGCAAGACGACCCTGCTTAAGATCCTGGCCACCTTGGTGAGACCTTCGTCGGGGCGCGCGTGGGTGGACGGGGTCGACGTGGCGGCGCGGCCGCACGCCGCGCGCAGCCGGGTAGGATATGTGCTCGCGGAAGAGCGCTCCTTCTTCTGGCGGATCTCGGTGCGCGAGAACCTGCGGTTCTTTGCCGCCCTTCAAGGTTTGTTCGGGGCTGAGCGGCGCCACCGTATCGAGGCACTGACCGCGCTCGTCGGACTCACGGAGGTCATCGACCGACGCTTCTCCGACCTTTCGTTAGGGCAGCGGCAGCGGGTGGCCATCGCCCGGGGCCTGCTGGCCGATCCCCCGGTCGTCCTGTTCGACGAGGCCACCCGGTCGCTGGATCCGGGACGTGCGGCGAGGCTGCGGCGCGTGATCCGGCAAACCCTGGTCGAGTCCGCGGGCAAGGCGGTCCTCTTTGCCACTCACGACCTCGATGAAGCCCGAGCGCTGGCGGATCGGGTGGTCCTGATGGTCGACGGCCAGGTGTTGGCCGAGGGGGGATTCGAGGCCCTTTCGCCGCGCCTGACCGCCGTCTTCGATGCCGAGGCAAAAGCGGAGGACGAGGCCCTGTACCGCCTGTTTCCGGACCTCATGTCCCCGCCGGCGACCCGACGGTCAGCGGGCGACGGAGGATCGAGCGGGTGATGCGGTGGTTGCGGTTGATGGGCGCCTTCCTGCGGCGCGACTGGAAGGTTGCGGTCAGCTATCGAGTCCAGTTCTTCATGCAGGTGGCGAGCGTGTTGTCGCTGTCGATCACCTTCTTCTTCCTGTCGATC
>JANQQN010000255.1 GCA_028289325.1 Myxococcota bacterium
CCGTCCGGCCCGGGCGGTTCGGCGCTGGTGTTCGCTGCGGCCGGGGCGGCGCTGATCAGCTTCGCGGCGATCTTCGTCAAGGCGGTCAGCGCCGACGGCGTCGGCCCCTCGGCGATCGGCATGTGGCGGACGCTGCTCGGAAGCGCGATTCTCTTCGTCACCGCGCGGGCCATGAACGTGAAGCTCGTGCTTCCCACGCCGGCCATCGTCGGCGCGAGCCTCGCCGGCGCCGCGTTCGCATTCGATCTATTCGTCTGGCACCGCTCGATTGTTCTCGTCGGCGCGGGCCTCGCGACGATCCTCGGCAACATGCAGGTGTTTTGGGCGGCGGCGATCGGGCGGGTCACGCTCAACGAACCAGTCTCTGCGCGGTTCGCCGCCGCGGCGGGGGTCGCGTTCATCGGCGTCGTCCTCCTCGCCGGCGCCGGCTCCGACGTGGAGCTGTCGCCCGACTACGTGGCCGGCCTCGTGTATGGCCTGCTCACCGGCGTCGCGTACGCCACGTACGTCATCTTTCTTCGCCGATCGAACACCGCCGCCGACGACGGCTCGTACGATTCCCAGACCGCCCGTTCGATCGTCGTGTTGGCCTGGGTCACCCTCGTCAGCGGCGTGCTGTTGGGGGCGGCCAGCTTCGTGGAGGGCGAAGTCATGGTCCCATCGACGCGGGCGGGGGTCGCGGGCCTCATCGGACTCGCCGTCGTGGCCCAAGTCTTGGGCTGGCTGATCATCAGCTTGGGATTGCGCCGGGTCGCGGCGGCGATGGCGGGGCTCGTGTTGCTGCTTCAGCCCGCGCTCGCCACCCTGTGGGGGGTGCTGCTGTTCCGCGAGCGGTTCACCGGGATGCAGCTCGTGGGGGCCGCGATCACTCTGGTCGCGGTTTACGCCGGAACCCGCTACCGAAGCTGATAGGTCGGACCGCACCGCGGCGACCGCGACCGCCCGACCAAGGTGGATGGCCGGCGTCGAGGGCGTTCAGCGATCGGCCTCTTTGACGTGTCGGTCGCACAGAGCTCGAAACTCCGGGGTGCCGAGGACGACGTATCCGAACTTCACGTGGTACCGGCTGATGGGACCGTGGGGAAATGGCTTTTGGGTCTCGGGGTCGGTGAACGATCCGCGCCGGAACTCGATCTCATAACCATCCCTTCCTTCGCGGTGGGCGTCGCTTTCGAACTCGAGGTACAGCTCGGTGCCGGCGGGGGCCGCCGGTCTCAGCACGAAGGGCGCGCCGTCGGGTCGCGGCGGCCGTCCTCGTGCGCCACACGCGCGCACGACATCGGTCCACTCGAGAGAATCGTACGCGGGTTTCGTAAGCCGCACCACCGCGGTGCCGTTGAGGCGATACCGAGGATGACTGTCCGCCGGCCCGCCGAACGCTCGTTTGTTCAGCGAGATCGACGTCACCTCCAGACCGGGATACTCGGCTTCGAGAAATCGCCGGACTTCGCTTTCGCCGGGACGACCACAGGCCGCGAGCGCGGCCAGGACCACCGCCATCCCCCACCGCCGATGCGAGGTGGACTCGGTTCCGGTCACCGCGGGAGACGGGGCGCAGCCTCGTCGGTCGTGGGCCTCGGCACGATTCATTCGGCGCAACGATAGCGCCGACGCGCGCCGTCAACCAGCGATGGGCGCCGAATTCTGTTTTGGGGGCCGAGCTGGGCGGCTGGCGCACGATTTCGGCAGGAATCAATCCTACTCGAAATCAGTGATTTAGGGGGTTAGGCTCACGCGGTGCGATCGTTGATTCGGACCCACTGGCCGTGGCTGCTGGTCGCGACCTATGCCGTGCAGGTGGTCGCCGTCGCTCACGCCATCGTCTGGCACATCGACCGCCCGTTGCCCGGATTGTACCCCCACACCGGCCCCAGCGACCAACGGGTCCACGTGCTGTCGACGAGCGTAGCCGGGGAACGCGTTCGGCAGGGGCGAACCATCGAGCTGCTGGCCATCAACGGCCGGAACGTGTGTGAGACGCCGAGTGGTCCGCGGTGTGGAATCCCATGGGTGCGAGCGCTGCTCGATGTAACGCCGGGCGCCACGAACCACTTCGTGGTGGGCGTGCCGCCCAACGACGCGGAGCACTCGGCAACGTTACCGGTCGAGCCCGGTGATTGGTCGGCCATCTTCGAGTGGGCGCGACACGGCCTGGTCATGGTCGCGCTGGCTCTCGTCTACGCGATGATCGGCATCGTCGTCTGGCGACGAAATCCGACCGACCCTGCCGCGTTGCCTTTTCTCCTGTTCTCGCTGTGCGTCGCGTCGATGTTGACCGTCCCGTGGCAAGTCGACACGTTTACGCTCCTGGTCCGGGGTGGGGGTTCGTTGTCTTCCTGGATGGTGATGCCTTTCTTGTTCCTTTTCGCCCACAGCTTCTCCACGCGATCCGACGCCTCTCGATCGCGGCGGTTCCTGGCCGCGTTCGTCTTCTTCGCCGCCTTCGGCACCATCGAAGGCGCCGGTCGCGTGCTTAGCCAAATGGGTTGGTGGGCCCTGCGGCCGATCCCGGAAGCGGTCCAGCCGCTGCTGATCACCGGCGCGGTCGTGGGACTCACGATGAGCCTGCACAGCATGTGGTCCGCGGCCCGCGCCACGAGCCCGCTTTCGCAGCGGCGCAGAGCGCGCGTTCTGGCCCTCGCGGTCGCGTTGGGCTTTGGCTTTCCGCTCCAGTGGCTGATCTTTCGAGATTGGATCTTCAGAAGCGGATACGCGGAGGCCGCGTTTTGGGGCCTGGTCGCGTCGTTCGCTGCCTTTCCCGGGTTGATAGGATACGCGATGGTGCGGCACCGCATGTTCGATCTCCGGATCGTCGTGCGGCAAGGGCTGGTGTACACCTTTCTTTCCGTCGCTTTGGCCCTCGCGTACGTCGCGGTCGTCGTCGGCGCCTACGACATGGCAGGCATCGGCGAGTCGACGTCGGCCCCGGTGGTGGGGGTGGTGGTGGTCGCGGTGCTGTTCGGCGTCATTCGGGTCCGCCTCGAGCGGTGGATCGACGCGATGGTGTTTCGTGGCCGCGAAGCGTTTCGAACGGACATCGAGCGGGTCGGAAAGGCGCTCGGCCAGGCTCGCTATCCGGGAGAAGTGGCATCCGCGCTGCAACCCGCTTTGCTATCGTCGCTTCGGCTGTCGCGCGCCTACGTCTTGGAGCGCGACCCGGAGACCGAAAGCGCGTTGTGTCACCCGGTCGGCAATCGCCCCGACCCGGAAACGGGCCGGTTGCCCCCGCTGCTGCCGCCCCAGCTGGCCCTGCCAGACAACCTCGCCCTGCGGCTGTGTTTCGAACGGGCGGCGCCGGTGTACAGCGTCGACACCACCGTGCCCGATAAGATCGCGGGCGGTTCGCTGTGGGAACGGTATGGACTCGAAGTCAGCGTGCCGTTCGGCGTCGCTTACGGCGACGAGCCGGCCGGACTACTGTTGCTCGGGCCCAAAGAGACGGGACGGCCGTTCGATCCCGAAGAGATCAGCTTGGTCGAAGCCCTGGGCAGCCAGGTGGCCATGGCCCTCGCCAGCGCGCGGGCGTTCGAACGGCTGGCCGAGAGCGGCCAGACCCTCTTACGGCTCACCCAAGGCATCGTGCATGAGGTCAACACGCCCCTGGGAGCGCTCGGGTCTTCCGTCGACACCCTCGAACGCGCGATCGCCCGCCTGGTGAAGACCCAGGATCCCGAACAACAGAAACGGGCCATGCGCGGCGCCCACGCGAGCATCACTACCGTCCGCACCGGCAGCGACCGAATCAAAACGCTGATCGGCGACCTCGAGGCCTACATCAACCTCGAGGAGACCGAACGCGCGCCGACCGACCTGTGCGCGTGCTTGAGCGAAATCGCTGGCGACACCCGACGGACGACGGGCCACGCCGTCAATCTCGAAGGCCCTCGGGAGGCCTTCGTCGACGGCTACCCCACCCGTCTTCACCACGTCTTCGTGGGGATCGTCGACAACGCGGTGACCGCGACCATGAACGGTGAGCCGATCCACGTCGGTATCCGCCAAGAAGGATCCCACTGGCGAGTGACCGTCGTCGACGCCGGCTGCGGCATGTCACCGGAGGTCCTGGCCCGAGTCTTCGAGTTCGGCATCTCCAAGAAGCGCAAGCAGGCCCGGATGGGGCTGCGAATCGGGCTGCCCTACGCAAGAAGAGTGGTCGAGAGTCTCGGGGGCCGGATCACCATCCGAAGCCAGCCCGGCGTGGGGACCGAGGTGAGAATCAGCCTTCCTGCGCTCGTTCAACGCGACGAAGACCGCGATATAAGTGCTGCGTGACGACCTTCAGAGACGCTTGGCATCGGTACCGAGAAACGCTGGCGACGCGGTCGCCGGTGGGAGCCGCGTTGCTGCAACCTCCGGCCACCGCGGCGCGGGTTGACGAGGCGGAACGAGCGCTGGGCTTCGCCCTGGGGCCGGACGTCCGCGCCCTGTACATGGCCCACGACGGCACCGACCCCCGCGGTTCCTTCGACGACGACACCCCGGTCCCGTTTGCGGTGTGTCTGTTCATCCCCCTCGTCGGCGACGTCGACTCGGCGGTCAGCGAATGGGCGCGATGGGCCGAGATGATCGACGCGGGGGTGCTGCCCGCCGACACCCGAACCCTGCTCCCGTTCGCCAAGGACTTCGGCGGCAATAGCCTGCTGGTGTCCTGCGGGCCGCGGTCCGAAGTGTGGCGCTACGACCATGAAAACGGAGTCGAGCTGCTGCGCATCGCCGGCGACCTCGCCGAGTTTCTCGGCAAGGAACGCGGCTACCTCGAGCGCGGCCTGACCCTGAACGACCTCATCAACGAAGGCGACGACTACCGCTACCGATCGGATTAGTCGACGCCAGCAGGGACAGAAGGGCCTCGGTCCACCGTTGCGGGGCTTCGAGCATCGGGTAGTGGCCGACGCCATCGAGCAGGGTCAGCCGGCTTCCCGGGGCCTCCGCGTGGTGGACCTCGGCGACATCACGACCGACGATCGGGTCTTCGGAACCCCAGAGAAAGGCCAGGGGCAGCTGGCTGTGCTGCAGCGCCCCGACCCATCGGTGCCAGTACAAGACCCGGTCGCGTAAGTATTGGCTGATCTTCGGCAAGACCATCCGGCCGCCGTCGGCGGTCAACATCAGCCACATGGCGTCCAGGTCGTCTTGGTCGAGCACCGTCGGATCGCACCACAGCTGGCGCATGTTTCGGTCGAAGACCCGCTGGCTGGACAACCTCGCCACGAGGGGGCCAAACGTCCGGTGGCGAAGGAGCTTCTGAATGAGGCGCAGGCGGGCCAACTCGATGTGCATACTGCCGTTGCACAGCGTGACCGACGCCAGATGTACGGGGCGGAAACCGCGGTTCCAGCGGGCGAGCACCTCGGTCGCCACGCTGGTGCCATAGTCATGCGCAAACAGATGAGCGGACCTCACGCCCAGCTGCTGCCACAGCATCAGGGCGAAGTCGGCCTGCTCGTGAATCGTGTACGAATAGTCCGCCGGCTTGTCGGACAGGCCGAAGCCCAAGTGATCGTGTACGATCACTCGGTAGTGGGCCTTCAGGCTCGGCCATACTCGGTGAAAGTCGAAGGATGAGGTGGGGTAGCCGTGCAGCAGTACCAGGGCCGGTCGGTCCTCCGCGCCGCCTTCAGCCCCGCTATCGACCACGAACAACCTCCGGCCGAAGACTTCCCGAACGTCGCCTTGGGCGCGCCAGTGCTCGACATTCATCGGTGCCTCGGCCCTGGTCAGGCCTTGCTCGTTCGATACCTGTTTCACGCCGCCAATCAAGCGTACGAACCGCCACCGTGGGTAGGGCCACCGGCGCATCTTTGTCTTGCGCTGGTGTATGCTCTGGTCCATGGATGCGTGGCCCCAGATCGACGACCTTCGGATGCTGTGCGCGGTCGTTCGCTGCGGTAGCTATCGGGCCGCGGCGGCACATCTGGGCACGACTCAGCCTCGCGTGACCCGGGCCGTGCAGCGCCTGGAGGCCCGGCTGGACCGAGCGCTCATTCGCCGAAGCCCGCGGAGCGTGGCCCCGACCGCGCTCGGACGTCGGTACACGACCGAAATCGAGCGGCTGCTGGCCGGCCTCGCCGAGGTGGAGTCCGAACTGATCGACAATGCGGGCGAAATGTCGGGGTCGCTGTTGCTGTCCGTCCCCCCCGCTGTCGGCCGGCGGCTCCTCCTGCCCGCGTTGTCGTCGTTCACCGCGGCGCATCCGGCGATCCGACTCCATCTTTCGCTCGGCGCGACGCGGGTGGATCTCATCGCCGGGGAAGTCGATCTGGCCATCCGATTCGGGCCCCTGGCCGACACGTGGCGGCGCGCGCGTCGTGTCCTGCGGGGCGCCTATCACATCTACGGCGAGCCCGAACTTATCCGCTCCCTGCGCAGCTTCGGGCTCGAAGAAGCGCTCGCGCGCGCGCCGTGCCTGGTGTTACACGCCAACCATCTGCGCGATCGCTGGCCGATCCGAAAAGGACGCGGGCTGCGGTGGCTGCCGGTTCGTCCCGCCTTGCTGTGTAACGACGCCGACGCCCTCATTCGCTTCACGGTCCTCGGCCGAGGCCTGACCATCGTGCCGGACTTCCTCGTCGCCCAGGAGATTCGCGACGGCACCCTCGAACCCCTGACCACGCCGACCCAGGCCGCCCCCGCCGACGTGTACGCGGTGATGGACGCGGCGTCGCCGCCGGCCCGGGTCACGAAGCTCGTCGATCACCTGGTCGCCCACCTTCGCGAAGATCGCCGATAGCTTGCGGAGCGCGCGGCCAACAATGACGGATCCGCGCCGGGTTCAGGCCACCACCGGGAGGGCCAAGGAATGGGCGCCGATCCGACCGCTCAGCAGCCGCATCCGCCAGTCGATGCCCACCGCGTGATGCTCGGGCAACTCGTGCCACACGTTTTCACCCCCCAGCGGTTCGCTCGAAACGATCAGGTGGTTCACGAAACCGGTCTGGGTCGGGGCCTCACACTCGAGGGCGAGACTCTGACAGCTGTCGCGGTCCGAGCATCGGGTCTTGTACGTCGACCAGAACAGCGACTTGCCGCCCTGGACGGCGACCATGGTGCTGCCGTTGGTGAGCAGCACGGTGACCAGAGCCTTCGCTACGCCGGGTCGGGCGTCGCAGATCTGCCGAACCCGGGCCAGGGTGGCCGACACCGCCGCGAACGCTTCGTCGAGGCCGATGTTCTTGTTGAGCTCCCCGTATCGCTGAAGCTCCGACAGAAACATAAAGAAGATCACCTCGCTGTCGGTATCGCCGAGCACGAAACGACGTAGGCGCGGCGCGACCTCCTGCATCAGCGCCTCGCGGACGTCCCCAAACTCAGGAATGTCTCCGTTATGCGCGAACACCCATCGTCCGTACTGGAACGGATGCGCGTTCAGCACCGACAGATCACCGACGGTGGCCTTTCGAATGTGGGCGATCACCGTCTCCGACGAGACGACGCCACTCACGCGACGAAACAGGTGATCGTCGAGGGCGGTGGACGTACTCTTGGTCAGGTGAGGGGTCTGGTCGACGTAATACGCGACGCCCCAGCCATCCGGGTGTCGCTCGCTCTGGACGCCAAGCGCGTTATCGGCGTCGAGCAACGAGCGGTGCACCATGCTCGGAATAACGCTGCGAAAGCCGAAGAGACGGCACATATCGACGGGACAGATACCATGAGGCCACCGAGGGATGAAGCGGTCGAAATGCGCCCTTCGATGGCTGATTTCAGCCCCTTAGCGCGCCCCCACGGAAGGTGCGCAAAGAAGCTCGCCAGCGCTCGCGGGCCGCTCCCGCGACCAGCGCCACCAGCGCCACCCAGCCCGGCCAGTCACCTAGCGTGGCGTAGGGCGTCAAACCCGAGCCCAGGTACACGGTCCCGTCAATGGTCGCCGCCTCGAGGAGCGGTGTCTGCTCGACGATCCGACCCCGCGGATCGATGATCGCGCTGATGCCGCTGTTGGTGGCGCGGACGATCCAGCGACGATGCTCGATCGCCCGCAGACGGGTGAGGGCCAGATGAATGTGGGGCTCCTGGGAGTCGCCGAACCAAGCGTCGTTGGCCAACGTCACGATCAACCGGGGTCGAAACGCGCGGACCAGCCGACGAACGTCGCCAGCGTGAACGGCTTCGTAGCAGATCGGCGTCACCAACCGCCAGCCATTGAACACGAAGGATTCGTTGCGCGCGGGGGCCACGAATCGCTGCGCGTGCGGAAACCACCGCCTCAGCCCGGGGACGGCGCGCTCTCCCGGCAGATACTCTGCGAACGGGATCAATCGTTCTTTTCGATAGACAGATCGGATCAAGCCGTCGGCATCGACGAGAAAAGCGGCATTACCGAGACTGCGGCTCGCGCCGTCGATCGACGTGCCGCCGAACAGCAGCGGCACCTCGAGATTCGACCGCACGCCGTGGCCGGCCACGGGCAGAGGCAGTCGAATTCCCGGGCCGTACGCGCTCTCCGGCCACACCAATAGATCGAGCGCCGTTCTGTGCACCAAAGCGCGACTCATCTGTAGATACCGGCGATGGGCGCGGATGCGCTCGGCGGGGTCGGCGGTCGGGGCCAAGTTGGCTTGCACCACCCCGACCCGGACCGGGGGCGACGAACCGTCGGTGACGGTGGCCAACCTCGCCGCACCGTACACGAGCACGACCCCCGACATCCCCGCCGCCGCGAAGAGGATCCCCGCCTCGCCCTCGACCCCGCGCCGCCACCGAGAACAGGCGCTGACCACCGCCGCGTTGACGGAAGCCACCCACGCCGTCAGCAGCAACGGCCCCCCTGTATCCGCCGTCTGCGCCAGCCACGGGGCGTGAATCAGCCCCGCCCCCAATTCGGCCCCGAACAGGTGGGGTTGAAGCCATTGCACGGCGACGAAGCTGGCTACGGTCACCCACGCCCCGCCGCGGCCGAGTACGGCGACGATCGCCGCGTGGGCGGCGAAGCCCGCCGCGAACCAGAGCCCGTGCGCGAGCCACAGCGCCGCCGCGAGCGCGCGCTGCCCGGCGAGAAATCCGTCGACCAGCCACCACAGCCAGGTGTAGCCGAGGACGTACGCCGCCGCCCCGAACGTGGCCCCACATCCGGCTTGGAACGCCACCGAGCGGCCGCTTCGAGGATCCAGGCCGGTCCATAGCGGCACCAAGCAGATGAACAGCAGTGGCCACTGGCCGAACCCGACGTGACCGACCGCGTACAGGCCCCCGCCCGCCGCCGCCAACAGCAGCTGAACGAGGGGGGTCACTCGGTCGAAGGCGCCGCTTGCAGAGCCCGGCACGACCCCGGCGCCGCGCGGTCGCGGGCCGTGCGCCCTTCTTGGTCGCGAAGCGCAGGGTCGGCGCCGGCCGCGAGAAGCAACGACACCGCACCGTCGACGCCCTTGGCACAGGCGGCGATCAGCGGCGTATCCCCGAAACGGTCACGAACGTTGGGCGCCGCGCCCGCGCGAAGGAGGACCTCGACCACCGCCGGATCGCGACTGAGCACGGCGTGAAAAAGCGGCGGCCGGCCGCGCCGATCCGGCACCGCGATCTTGGCCCCCCGTTCCATTAAGTACCGCACGACCCGCAGGTGGCCTTTGCCGGCGGCGTAGGACAGCGCGGTGCGCCCCGAATGGTCTTGGACGTCAACCGCAACCCCGCGCTCGACCAGCAGCTCGACCACCGCCGCCCGCTCGTCGTCATCATAGGACGAACGGGGGGCCCAGGCGGCCACGATCAGCGTGTTTCGACCGAGCTTGTCGGTTGCGCTCGGATCCGCACCGAGCGCCAGAGCCCGCCGCGCGGTGCGCACGTCGCCGGTTCGAACCGCGTGGCGTAAGCGTTGGTCGAGGGTGAACAGTTCCGGCACCGCCGCCGCCGCGCGTGGAGCTTGCTCGGGCGCCTTCTTCACACCCGACGATCCGGGCTCGATTGCCGCGTCGTCGACGGCAGGGGTCGACGGCGCGCCATCGGAAGCCCCGGGCGAAGGACATCCCGGCCCCCACAGCGCGACGAAGGCCGCCAAGCACCGACGACGACCGACCATCCCCACGTCAACCGATCGCCCAACTACAGACCGCTGAGGGCATCGTTGATGAGGGGACCGACGATCCGCATTCCGGGATCTTCTTCGTTGTACCCGTTCTCCGGCTCGATGAGACGAAGACGTCGGTCGCCGTCGACCCACTTGTCGAGGAAGGTCTCCAGCGGCGTGAACGTGCCTGGACACTTCCAGCTCTGGCTCCACGGCCACTCGAAGATCTCGAACCATCGCTTCTTGCGGATACTGGGACAGGCATGACTACCGATGAAGGTGATGATCGAAGTGCAGTGACTGTCGTTGATCGGACGCTGCCACGGAATGTGATAGCTGAAGTTCTGCGTCGCGTTCATGGCATCGACCAAGTTGGCTTGGTCTTCGCGCCACCGGGCAAGAATCTCTTCTTCGCTCTGGTTGGCGTAGAAGCGCTCGTACGAAAAGCGCGAGAAGTTGAAGTCGCTCGAGTAGCCGGTATAGGCGAGCTGGTCGTTCGGGAACTCCGTGGCCAGCATCCGAGTGATGCTCCCGAGATCGTCGGGATCGAAGCTGGCCGGCAGCTCCGCGTAGAGCGACTCGAGGTCCCACGTCTCGCGAATGGTCTCGTGGAGCGGGCGCGAATTGAACGTCGCATTCGGCGCCGGAAAAGCGGGGCCCGAGTCGTTGAGCATATAGCCTTTTTCGGGATTAAGGGTGCGGCGAACTTCGTAGTACAGCGCCACGGACGCCACCCCGCCCGCGCTGAACCCGGTCACGAGCAACCGCCGAATGCTCTCAAAGCGATCGGCCAGGTAATCCATCGCCGCGCGGGTGTTCGTGAAGCCGGCATGACGCCAGGTCAAAGGCGGATTCTCACCGCTGGGGTCGGTGTACGTGACCTCGCTGTTGCCGACATGGGTATCGCCCGTGCAGTACGGCATGTAGACGACATCCCAGCCGTTGGTCACGATCGGGTTCTTCGGTCGCAACGGCAGGCCGGGGTCCGCCCCGTTGACGAGAGGAGACACGAACTGGGTTCCGAACTGGGTGATGTAGTCATCCGGCAGGCCGTTGCGATTCGCGGCGCTGAGGATGCCTTCTTGCCCGCTGCAGCTCGGATAATCCCAGCAAGCCCCGCCGCCCTCGAACAAGACGAGCAAGTCTCGCGATCCGGGGTTGTCGTACACCCAGAACTTGTACTGGCTCCCGTTTCCGCACACCGTTCCCGGTAACTCAACGCGTTGCCACGGGTAGTTGTTGCCTCCGTCGACCAGGTCTTCGATGCCGATGGCGGTCGCGGTGTCGGGCACCGTCACGACCGCCGCCGCGGCCATTAACAAGGTTCGTTTAAGAAGATTCATGACGCGCGGTCCTCCCCGATCTCTCTTCGCCGCGACACGGCTCCTCTCCGTGTCAACGCGAAGCGTTATCGTCGTTGTTTCGGCGTAAGCGCAGCGAGCACCGTCCGTAACATGAAGGCGGGTGCCGTCTCAATCGGCGGCGCGGGCCTCGTCGTCGGGGGCGTCTTGACCTTCGGTCGCGAACCGTTCTTGGTCGGCAAGCCAGGCTTCGCGCGCTTTCGCGTGGGCGTCGCGACGCGCCAAGGCCTCTGCCTGCCGCCGAGGGATCTCTTGCAAGCGAGCGCTGTGCATGTTGCGCGCGAGATGAAGAAGCTTGAGGTCTTGCTCCCGCAGGTCGTCGGCGTGGTTGTCGATCACGTAGGACGTGAACTCGATGTAGTCCGAAGAGCGCTGCTGTTGGTGCGCATAGTACGCGTGAACCTCCTCCACCGACGCCGTGTTGGAGTAGACTCTCCCATACAGCTTTTCCCAGTACTGGCGAGCCTGACGTCGGGATTCGAGCACTTCGGGGTCATCGGTGGGTATCGTCAAAGTCCACACCAAGTTCTCCGGCATCCGGCGACGGATGGCTTGCAGGTCCAGCGCATCCCACGCCCGCGCGAACTCGGAGATCCCATCACCGCTGTTGGGTTCCGCGGGACGCTCGGTCGATGAATCGTCCCGGCGAACCCGCGCCCCTTCGGCGTCGCGAACCCTCTTCGCGGTCGGTTTCGACCCCTCAAAGGCCACCGTCGGCCCCGCCGGCGCCGCGTCGTCCGCAGACCGCCGAACCAAGAACAGCCACGCCGCCGCCGAGATCCCGACGACGGCGAGCAGACGAACCCGCAGGTCGTTCCAGCCCATCCGCCTCAGCATAACGAGCGAACGGCGCGGGCCTCAAGATCACGACGGGTCGATTCCCAGGCCGGTCTCCTGTGACATCGCGTGGTCGACATCATCGAGCAGCCTCAAGATCTGCTGGCTTTGCTCCACGATGCGCAGGACGGATTCGACCGCGCTTTCGAAGTCCCGACGCGCGTAGTACTCGACCGCCTCCCGCTTCAGTTGGTGAAGCTGGGCGTGCGGACGCTCGAGATCACGAAACGACTGGATGTGGCCCGCCGTCGCCTGACCAGGGCCATCGTACCATCGACCCAGCCGACACTGGTGGTGGTCGACACAGTCCTGGACAGCTATCGGATTGCGTCCTGCGAGCATGTCAGCGAGCTCCTTGACCCATACCAGGTGATCCAGCTTGCCGAGGCGAATGGCCCGATTAGGTAGCTGGTCCAGAGGCATCGAATTCACCTCGGACTGCAGGAACTCAAAAACGAAGTTCGTGGCCTCGACCATGTCGTTGATGGCTGCTGCGTTGCTATCGAGTCCACTCGAGAGGGCGCTCGTAGCGCCGGACACTTCTTCCGAAGCGAGCTGCTGCTGACTCAATACGGAAGCAAGCTCTGATGAGGTCGTCGACACGACATGGAAGATCTCCTGCAAGGAAGCGATCGAGCGGGTGATATGGGCGAGGGAGGTTTGATTGGCAAGGGTCTGATCGCGGTTCTGCGCGATCACCTCTGCGACGCTGGCCACGTCAGCCTGAATGAACTCGACCTTCTCACGAATATCCGCCGTCGTCACCGCGGTCTGCTGCGCGAGCGCTCGGACCTCCGATGCCACGACCGAGAAGCCGCGTCCGGATTCGCCTGCCCTCGCCGACTCGATGGCCGCATTGAGCGACAGCAAGTTGGTTTGGGCCGCGATCGATTCGATGGATGCCACGAACCGCCCCACCTCCTCGGACCGTTCGTTCAACCGCTCGACAGCTTTGGTCGCCTCCTGACTGATTTCGACCGCGCGCTGAACGGACGTCGAGATCGCCGACGCCTCTTGCTTCGTGGACGATAGACAGTCGGCGGCGTCGTTCGCATGGCCTTCGAGCTCACGCCCGGCCCGGCTCAGCTCGTGGATCGAGCTGTTGAGCTGAACCACCGCCGAAGCGATCGACTCGAGCTGCGCGGAGAGCTTGATTCGCTCGGAGAGCATCTTGATTGCAGACCCGCTGGCCCGGTTCATTCGCTTGGCGAGAGCCGTCAGACGATCCATTCGGGCGGCGAGCGCCGAGCCATGGAGGGTTTTTGGAGTCTGGGCATCTACGTCCGATACAGAGGTCATGCTGACGGTGATCAGTCGTCTGCTCAGCTATAAACTGCTCACCTGACCCAAAGATCAGGCGCCTATTTCAGTCTCACCGATCTGTTTCGTTACTGCGATGCTGGGTGCAACCCTGAGCCGGTACAAAACCGCCTGCCTACCGCTTCAGAATCTCCG
Organism: Myxococcota bacterium; assembly: GCA_028289325.1. Classification (GTDB taxonomy): domain Bacteria; phylum Myxococcota; class Kuafuiibacteriia; order Kuafuiibacteriales; family Kuafuiibacteriaceae; genus JANQQN01. The sequence continues at coordinate 13,651 of JANQQN010000255.1, forward strand.
CGAACTGCTCGGGGGTATGACTGCTCGCGAGTCGCTGCATCCGGTCGATCGAAGACGGGTTCTCACGCTCGTAACGCTCCCGCTCTTGTCGGGCGTGTTCCTGCTGGATGCTGTGCTCGAACCGCTTGATCTGCTGCAGAAGATCCAAACGACTGATGCGACCCACGAGCCGGCCATTGTCGAGGACCGGCAAGATCGGGAAGTTGGTGGCGAGGAAAGCGGTGGCCACGCTGAACAGGTCCATCTCCGTGGTGAGCGTCACTTTGACCGTCGACATGTAGTCTTCGACTCGCCCGCCGGTCAGCTCTCCGTAGGCCGAGTTGGACAGAAGGCGCAGGCAATCCTTCTCGGTCAGAATCCCGACCAAGTCGCCGGCGGCGTTGACCACCGGCGCGCCCTGAGTGCGCTTGCGAACAAGGATGTCGATCGCCTCCAGAAGATCTTCTTCGGGTCGAAGCACGATCATGTAACGAGACAACGCATCGCGTGCGGTAGGGATCCGGACCATCGCTCACCTCCACCGGCCCGCTCTTTGTTGAGCCGGATTCCCCACCGTAACACGAAGCGATGTTCTCGGTATCGAACGCGGCGCGTCACGCGCTTAAAGGCGTGGCGGTGATGATGGCCTCGATCATCTGCCGCCACGACCAGCTCCGTTCGAAGCTTTCACGTCGAACCCATGCGTGGGTAGACGTAGGCCGCCCGCTTACCTATAGCGTGGTCGGGCACACCTACGATGGCGCTTGAGCCGCAGATGGATACGCTCTGCCCCGAATTTCGTATCGTTGACTCCGGAGGCCAACTATCTCGAAATCGTATAGCTCACGAAATGCGCGTGTGCATCTTCTCGCCGAGCGCGGCCCACGGTTCGGACAACAAGCGGAGCAAGACGCCGTTCGTCCACCCAAAGCCCATCTGCAACGCGTACTCCCCGCCGCGCGCTTCAATGCCGATGGTTTCGACATCATACTTTTCCGCCAGCTGACCTGTCGCCGAGTAGGCGGTCAGGTTGTTGTCGATCCAGCGTTGGGCGCCTTCGCGGGCATCGGATTCGAAACCGTACCGACGCAGTCCTTGGTACGCGAGCCACTGAAGCGGCGCCCACCCGTTGGGGGCGTCCCACTGCTGGCCGGTGTTGCTCGGCGTGGTGACCCAACCTCCGGGCCGAAGCAGATCCGCGCGGAGACGATCGGCGACCTGCTGGGCCTGCGCCGGCAACGCCCACCCGAAAAAGAGCGGACACACCATGGCCATCGACGACCGCGGAATCGGGCGAAGGTCCGGCAGCAACAGATCCACGAAGCGCCCGCCCGCGCGGTCGAAGAACAAGTCCTGGATCGCGCTCGCCCGATTCTCCGCCCGCTGTCGATACCGTCGTTCGTCGGCCGGATCCCCGACCCGTCCCGCGATGTCGGCCAACGTGGCCTCGAGAGCGCCAAGGATCGCATTGAGGTCAACCGGAACGATCTGAGTGGTTCGAATCGTCGTCGGATCTTCCGGATCCGCTAGCCAGCGGGAACTGAAGTCCCAACCCGACTCGCAGGCGGCGCGAATATCGCGAAAGAGCTCCGACGCAGGGCGATCGGCCGTCGCGGCGAGCTCGATGTCCTCGGCGTAGCTCTCTTGGCGAGGGCGATCCGAATCATCCCAGTACCGGTTGAGGACGCGACCTTGTTGGCGGACGACGCGCCGGCAAGCCTGGCCTTCGGCGAGATCATCGGCCCCCGCCATCCAGAACGCATACTCCTTCTTCAGCGCGGAGAAGAAGCGGGTGTACACCGCGTCACCGCCGGTCGCGCTCGCCAGCAGCTGGACCATGCTCGCGAACATCGGGGGCTGGGACCGGGTGATGTAGTACGTCCGGTTCCCGTTGGGAACGAATCCGACCCGGTCAATCAAATGGGCAAAGTTGCAGACCATGCTCTCGACGAGATCCGTCCGACCCGAGCACAGCAACCCGAGCTGGGTGAAGTAGCTATCCCAGTAATAGATCTCACGGAAACGGCCGCCAGGCACGATGTAGGGCGCGGGCAAAGGAATCAACGTCGAGTGCGGCCGACCCTTATCAACCGCGCGCGAGAGCCCAGACCACAGGCGCTCGATGTGCTCGCGCACGGGAACGATGGTCTCGGTGTTCCGATCGTCGAACGTGACCGGTGGCGGGAGCTCAAAATTCGCGGCTACGAAGCCGGCCAGCTCAAATCCGGGATCGTCACGCTGTTGGCGGTACGCGTCGAGCACGGCCGCCGGGTCGCGACGAGGAACGGCGTCAACGAAGGTCTTGGAGTCGGCAAAGATCCGGGCCGACTGTACGTCGTCGAACAGCTCGCCGTACACGACGTCGGGGGTTCGGTCAGAATCAAGCATGGTTCCCCTCCGTCGATGGGGATTGTTCGCCAAGCAGGCGGTCCGGCTGGCGTCGAAATATGGCTAGAGCCACGAGCAGCGCACCGATAGGTACGAGCGAGAAGTAAAAAGCGGTCTTACCTCCGAATCGCTCGAAGAGCACCCCGGTGATCAACGATCCTGTCGTCCCTCCCAGCGCGGAGAAGACCACAATCAAGCCGGACATCGGCGCGTGACGGACGGCGGGCAAGGAAGAGAGCATGACCGAGTTGATGGCCGGGTACACCGGCGATATGCAGAATCCGATCAACGGGAACGCGAAGGCCACCAATGGCGCATCGAACCAGCTCGTCACCGGCTCGCCGCTCGTTAATCCGGCTAACGGAAGGGTCACCACCACGAGGCCCGCCGCCAACAGTAGGCTCACCAAAAGAACGGTGAACCATTCCAGGCGCCGCATCACCAGTCCCGCGCTGAACCGACCGAGCGCGGTAGAGGCGGCGAGGATGCTCGTCATCTGAATGCTGAGCGAGGCGGACAGGTTGAGGATGCGGCTATTGAAGGTGGGGAGCCATGTCATGATGGACTGCTCGATAAGGACATACAGAAACGCGCAGATGATAAACACGAGCACTTTGGGCTGAACACACAGGCTGACCATGTCCCCGAAATCGCCGGCGAGCGGCCGACGCTCGGACCGGATCGAAGACTCGTTCATCGGCGTCAACGCGAGAATCACGAATCCGATCCCACACAGCCCCGCCAACACATAATAGACATCGAGCCATCCGAGGTCGCCGGGATCGCTATTGCGCACGAAGAAGCTAAACACGAAGTAACCCGACAGAACGCCGACCATGAAGAACGACTCGAGGAAGTTCATGAGGCTGACGTGTTGCTTCGACGAGTCGGTCACCAAGCCGATCGACGCGAAAACCGACACCTTGACGAGCGCGAACCCGACCCCGGTGGCCAAGAACAAGAGCTTCGTCATCCAGAAGGTGGGAACCTGAGGCATCGCGAGACACGCGCCGCCGACGATCGCCAGCGCAATGAGCATGGTCCGCCGGTAGCCTATCCGCGCGACGAAAGACGCGACCAAGAAGGACGTCACCGCGATGCTCAGGTCTTTGAACGCCTCGAGAATCCCCGCTGATGACTCGCTGACGCCGAAGCTATTCTGAACCTGGAGAATGACCGTACCGACGCTGTTGAGAAGGAGCGCGAAGATGAAGTAGTTGATGAATAAAGAAAGCTTGATCCGCCACAACTTCACGGGTGCGGTCCCCCATTGATCCCCGCTTCTTGCATCAAGGCGAGGGGCACGACTCCGCGGTCCGCGGAGTCGTCATGTGTGGGTGGGTCATGAGCTCAGAAGTACCGATAGGTCAGGGAGATCCGAAACGCTCGGCCGAGGATCGGCCGGGCGAAGATCGCCTCTCCGGTCTCCTGCCCAGCGATGGTTCCGACTCTCGGATTGCCCTCCGTCAGGCCCGACGAGTTCGTCAAGTTGCTTCCGTGGAACTGAAGCGAGATCTGATTATCGAGCGTAGCGATAATCCCGGCATCGAGGGTTGCATACGCAGGAAGCTCCGTGTTGTTGGCGAAATCGACGAAGCGATTGCCGTTATACTGCAGGTTTCCGTACAGGAGAAAACCGACCCGCTGGAAGAAGATCGAATACGAAGGTCGGAAGGCGACCTGAACGCTCGGAAGGCGACGAAGTCGATTGCCGTCGAAGTCCGTGAACTCTTCGCCGGTATTGTTGTCTTGAAGGCTCTGCACGGTCGGGTTCTGCAAAGTCGACACCAAAGTCAGGCTCAGCCCCGTCAACGGGCGCCAGGTCGCCTCGAGCTCGACCCCAAACGTCTGGCTCTCGCCATCGACGTTGAGGGTAACGATGTCGCCGGAATCAGGATCCACGACCGAGTCGGAGACGAAGAGGCTGTCGAATCGACTCCAATACCCCACCGCGAACACCGACAGGGACTGCAAGGCGAGCTTCACACCGACCTCGGCCTGCAGGATACCTTCGGTATCTTCGCCGTTGTCCAGGTACAATACCTCCGTCCGCGGGATGCGGTACGCGCGGGTAAAGCGACCGAAGACCCCGACCCGCGGCGTCACGGCGTAGTTCGCGCCGGCCGAAAACGCGATGCCTCCGAAGTCGAAATCGCTGCGGACGCTGGACCCGTCCGGACCGCCAACGGCGTCGTCAGCGAGGGTGGAGGGATCTCCGAGGTCGGCGGTGGTGCGGTTCGCGGTGGAGCCCCGGAAGGTCGCGAATTGATAGCGCGCCCCGATCTCGACTTGGAGATCTTGGATCGGCACCCAGTTCGTCGATACGTAGCCCGCCGCCGTGGTGGCATCAATAAAGGCGTTGACCCCGAAATCGCCGTAGCTGAAGAAGCCGTTCTCGGTCACTCGACCGACCTCCTGGGGACCGCCTTCCGTCTGCGTCAACGCCACCACGTCCAGCAGCCGCGGCTGGCCGCGCATCTCCGTCAATACGGTGTTGAAGTGCCATCGCGTATCGAGCCGATATTCGCTGAAATAGAACCCCAGCGTGACGTCGATATCTCCCCCCGCGCCCAGATCGAAGTCCTTGGTCACTCGGAGGTCATTGACGAAGTTAAGAATCTCCATCTGCTGAGACCACCACCCGCTACGCAGGACCAGCCCGCCGGTGGACGTAGGATCGAACACGCCGCCTCCGTTCGCGAATCGATACTCGACGGAGTCCACCGCCGCGCCGAACCCGGTCGCCGGGTCCTGGGCTCGGGTGAGCTGATCCGCCAAGAAGCCGGCCGCGTCTTCCGGCGGCGTGAGCGAAAACAGAGCGTTGAAGGTCACCTGGCCCGTCACCACGCGGGCGTGATTCTGGATCCTCCACCCGCTGTCGAACTCGTAGTTGAACTGAAGTCCGGCCGTCAGCACCGAAGGATGCATGCCCTCGCCGAGGTCTTCCTCTCGCGATGTCCCGTCGCCGGTTTCGTCGAGCGTCCTCAGAATCGCCCGACGCATATCGGCCGACGCCAGCGTACCGGTGTTCGGATCGATGAGGTTGGATAGAGACGTCGTAGGATCCCGAGGATCTTTGAGAGGTATCGGGAGGTAGAAGGTCGTGCGGTCGTTGAGATACTTCCCGTAGAACGTGAGGCTTCCGTCATCGAGCTTGTACGTGAGGCTGGCCCGTAGCTGGCCACCGCTGTTGGCGCGATAGCCGGTCTCACGGATACCGTCGTCGCCACGATAGAATCCACCGACCGAATACAAGACGCGGTCGGTGATCGGCCCGGAGACATTGCCGTCGAACCGAAGCATACCGAAGTCGCCCCAAGTGAGGCTTCCGACGCCCTCCAAGGTCTCCGTACCCTTCTTGGTGATGATATTGATCGTTCCACCCGCGGCGTTATTGGCGAAGATCGGCGATGTACCGCCGCGAACCGCTTCGATGCGGTCGACGGTGAGATCGATCCGCGACAGGATGTCGGCGTTCAAGAACGCGGTCTCAGGTTCCTCGTACAGGGGCAGACCGTCTTCGTACAGAGCTACGTAACGAAAGCTCCCTGCGGCGGGGATGCCGCGCGCGAAGACGTTGTTGCCCCCCTCGCCGCCCGAGCTTTCCGCCCAAAAGCCGGGCACCTGGCTCAGGATGTCCACGGTGTTGAGGGGCTTGACCACCTCGAGCGTATGCTCGCCGAGCGTGGACACGGCGTAGGTCGACTCGATCTTCTTGCGTCCCTGTGCGCTGCCGGTGACCGTGATCTCTTCGGGAAACAGCTCTTCTTGGCCCCCCGCTCCGGTGAGCGGAATCCGGGGTAGGTCGATGGTGTCGCGATCATCGCGGTCCGCATCGGCCACCGTAGCGGAGTCGGTCTGTTCGGAAAGAGGAATCTCCTCCTGTCCGAGGGCGACCAAAGGACAAGCGACGATACTCCCGAGAATAAGTAATCTGTCTAACTGTGCTCGCTTCACGCCTTCTCTCCTCCCATCCTTCGCTTAACCGGAGACCGAGCCCCGGGCTCGTGCCGGCAAACGACTCGCGTGCGAGGTCTTGGATAACAGATTCGTTGTGATGGACCCAACGGCGCGACGCGCGAGCTTGACCGTCTATAGTTCGGGCGCCGACGTTCCGCGGAACGCTCCGCGCAACTATTGTACGTCATGAGTTGCCGACACGGCGTGTCAAGGCACCCCTCGAATCGTACACAGCACGGCGTCGCCCGTAAGGCGCGTCGGATTTCATATCGTGGCCTCTGGAGAACTATTTGGAATGAAGCCTGTTCAGCGCTGGGAAGTACGATGAGTATAAGTGCATGGCTCCGAAGTGCTCGCCACGATGCCAACCTATATCTCGGCGATGGACGGCCCATCCCACGATGCGCGAGAGGATACGAGAGCAAAGGTATGGAACCGTTGAGCACCCCAAGCTGCCGGGTCTAGATGTCCTCTTGGTCGGGGTCTACGTCGTTGCTTCCAATACGATGGGCTCGAGGATCGGCCGAGATGGCGAGACGGCGGAGACTAACTTTCTTGCGGATCACGACATGACATGGCCCTACATCGGTGGCTCGCTGTTCGGCTCGAACATCTCGACGCTCATCGCTCTCGCTGGCGCGGCCTACGCGGTCGGCGTCTACAACCACGAATGGATTGGTCGGGCGTAGGCAACCGACGACGTCATCCTCGAGGCGACAAGGGTTGCCTCCCCCCCTCTCGTGGGCCTGCATCGCCAAATCTGATACTGTTGCCCGCCGGTGGTGAACGACCGCCGGTAAGAAGGAGTTCCTAATGGCGAGTAGTGTATACAAGATCATCGAGTTGGTCGGGGTCAGTGACAAGAGCTGGGAAGACGCCGCTAAATCAGCGGTGGACCGGGCGGCCGGGTCTCTCAAAGACTTGCGCATCGCTGAAGTGGCGGAGATGGACCTTCAGATCGACGACGGCAAAGTGGTCGGCTATCGGACTAAGGTCAAGGTATCCTTCAAGTTCCAGGACGAGTGACCCCGTGCATCAAACGTCGTCCGATCGACTGGTCGCACAGCCCCGACCGCGCTCTTTTTGCAGCGCATGATGACCGTCAGCCAACTCGGTGACCGCGCGTCCCGCTGAATTCTGGCCGAAGCCACGATCCGTCGCGCATCTCGGACGCGCGGATCGTATCATCGTCATGTGTCCCGCCCCGCCAGGTGGCCGCGCAAGATCGACGACCAGGTCGCGTGGCTGGATTCGATGGCCCGTTCGGGCCCCTTCAACGCGGACGACCAGGCCATCGTCCGCAAGGCCCTCGCGAGCAAAATCGGCGCCGTGGTGGGGGCCGCGGCCCGGGCCGTTCACCGCGCATCCGCGGCAGGGTTCGAGGCTGACCTCGTCGACGCGTTCCGCCGGATGCTGGAAGATGGGGCCAAAAGAGACGCGCACTGTCGCGCCAAAAAGGTCGTACTCAAGACGCTGATCGGAACCGACTTCGACGCGGAGACGCTGCTGCGGCGCGGGCTCACGTATACGCAATTTGAACCGGCGTGGGGCCGATCCGTCGATATGGCAGCCGGGCTTCGCGCGGACTGCGCGCAGGCGCTGGTCGACCTTCACGTCCCCGACGTGTGCGCGCGGTTGGTCGACTTGCTCGCCGACCCCGAACAGGATGCCCGGCTCGGCGCGGTGAGGGCGATGGTGCAGTCGGGGCGCATCGAACTTCGCCACCCGCTTCGGCTGAAGGCCCGGCTCGGCGACCCTCTGCCCGAGGTGACCGGACTGTGCTTCGAAGGCGTGCTCGCCCTCGACGAAGAAGAAGGTGTCGAGTTCGTGGTCGGCTTCTTCGACGCCGCGGACCCCGCGCTGGTCGACCAGGCCCTGCTCGCGCTGGGTCACTCGCGCCGAGCCGACGCCGTCGACGCGATCGCGGGATGGCTGAATCGCGAACCGCCTCCCGCCGACCCCAGCGTCGCGTTCGCCGCCCTCGTGGCCCATCGCAGCGACCGAGCGATGACCCGATTGCTCGAGGTGGTGAAGGCCGGCCGCGAAGCCTACGCGGTGGAGGCCCTCGTCGCGCTGGCCCCCATGGCTTTCGATCCCCGCACCACCCAGCGGGTCACCGAAGCGGTGGCGGATCGCTCGGAGCCCGCGGTCCGGGCCGCGTTTGCGGAACGATTCGAATAGTCCCGCCCCCGCGGACGATCGGCCGGGGCGGCTCCGGTCACGGCGCGGCGAGCACCCGAAACCGCCGCCGGACCCGAGCCCCGCGATAATCGACCAAGGTCAAGACATGGTCGCCGGGGCCGGGGTCGATCTCGAGCTGGTGATGATCGCGGGTGGTGGCCACGAATCGATCGTCGAGATGCCAGTGGATCCGGGCCTCGTGGTGGCGGTGGGCGGCTTCGAAGACCAACCGCCCCTGCTGTCCGTCGAGCCCTCGCGGCACATAGAACTCACCGTCCGGGGGCGGGAAGATCAGACTCATCGCGCGCTCTTCGCCGATCTCACACCCCGGCTTCTGGCGCGGCAAGCTGCGGTAGTACGCGTCGACTTGGCGGTAGTATCGCTCGAGGGCCACGGGAAGAACGAACCGCCGCTCGGTCCGAATCTGGTCGAAGGGGTGACAGTCGGCGTGTACTCGAAACGAACAGTCCGCGTCGCAGGTGATGCTTTGGCAAAACGGACATACGGCGTCGTAGGCACTGTCCTTGGGGATGAGGACCCGCTCCCGCGCCCGACAGTGGGGGCCCGGCCGTCGACCGCTGTGACGACAGACCTCGATCGTCTTCAGCTCCACGAGCGGCGGGGCCAGGGTCGGGCCTTTCGGTAACCCATCGAAGATGCCGAACATCACCGGCGACGCGGCCCGCAGCCCGGTGAGGCCGGGTCGACCTTCGCCATCCGCGTTGCCGACCCACACCCCGACCGCGTAGGTGGGGGTCACGCCGATCGCCCACGCGTCGCGAAAGCCGAAGCTGGTGCCCGTCTTCCAGTAGACGGTGCGCTGATTGGCTAGCCGCCGCCACATGCGACGCTGACCGGGCCGGGTGACCGCCTCCAGCGCCTCGAACGTCAGATACGCCGCGCCCACGGACACGTCAGGGTCGACCTGGCGGTCCGCGAACACGCCGGAGCGAGGCCCCGGCCACGGTGATCGATGCCCGAGCGCTCTGAACATCATCGCCGCGTACAGGGCGGTGAGCTCCGAGAGCGAGGCTTCGGCGCCGCCGAGAATCAACGACAGCCCGTAGTCTTTGGCGCTTCGATCCACGGTGCTCAAGCCGGACTGCCGCAGGAAGTCCCGAAACGGAGCGACCCCCACCCGCTTTAGGAGCAGGACCGCGGGCACGTTCAGCGACTGGGCCAGCGCGCGGTCCGCGGCGACGATCCCTCGGTACCGTCGATCGAAGTTCTCGGGAAAATAGGTGCCGAGGCGAACCGGGGCGTCCACGAGCCTTTCCCGCGGCGTGACCAGACCTTCGTCGAGCGCCCGCGCGTACAGCAGGGGCTTGAGGATGCTCCCCGTGCTGCGGCGCGCCCGGGCAACATCGACGAAAGGCGCATGCTCGATGGCGTCGAGGTCGGCGCCATTGCCGACGTAGGCGAGGGTCTCGCCGGTGGGAACATGAAGGACGATCGCCGCCGCGTTATGCACTCCGTCGCCGGCGAGGCCGGCCAGCCACCCTCTTAGCCGCGCTTCGACCTCGGCTTGAAGTCGTCGATCGA